>NZ_VDEV01000019.1:0-302208 GCF_006151685.1 Arthrobacter sp. BB-1 | reverse complement strand
GCAACGCTCTCTCACTTAATGGGGGTTTTGCGGCGACGCTCACTCAGTTGGGGATGGCGTTCCACGGCGTGCTGCCGCTGGTCCCTGAGTTGGCACGAAAGCCTTAACACAAAAAGGCCCCTCGCTGAGGGGCCTTTTTGATTGGAGGGGACGACGGGAATCGAACCCGCGTAATCAGTTTGGAAGACTGAGGCTTTACCATTAAGCTACGTCCCCGGAAGAACCGCATCTGCAATATTAGCAGGCCTGCAATTCCGGGCTGGCTGTTCAAGCCGGATACAACTAAACCTAATCCATGGGCTACGTGTCAAATGTGCAAACAGGGCGCCGATCACCGTAGACTTGCCTGTGCACTAACGGGGTGTAGCTCAGCTTGGCTAGAGCGCCTGCTTTGGGAGCAGGAAGTCGCAGGTTCAAATCCTGTCACCCCGACTCTGCGGCCCGGACCACTCGGCCTGGACAAAACATTGCGTTTGCAGAAACCCATCCCACAATCCCAGGAGTACTTAGACCGTGAAGAGCGCTGTCGAGAACCTCACCCCCACGCGGGTCAAGCTCAATGTTGAGGTCCCCTTTGAGGAATTGAAGCCCAGCATCGACTCGGCCTACAAGACCGTTGCTTCGCAGATCCAGGTCCCGGGCTTCCGTAAGGGCAAAGTCCCCGCCAAGCTCATCGACCAGCGCGTCGGCCGCGGCTACGTCCTGGAGACTGCCATCAACGAAGGCCTCAATGGCTGGTACCAGGCCGCCGTGCAGGAATCCGGCATCCGCCCCCTGAGCCGCCCCGAGGTTGAGATCACCGAGGTTCCGGACCCCTCCGCAACGGACGGCGGGCTGAAGTTCGCTGCCGAGGTGGACGTCCGCCCCGAAATCGAACTCCCGGACTACGCCGGCATCAAGGTTGAGGTTGCAGCGGCAGAGTCCTCCGATGAGGACGTGGACAAGGCCCTCGACGAGCTCCGCGGCCGCTTCGGCACCCTCAAGTCCGTAGACCGCCCCGCGGCGGATGGCGACTTCCTCACCATCGACATCACCGCCACCATCGACGGCGAAGAGGTTGATTCCGCTTCCGGCCTGTCCTACCAGGTGGGCGCAGGCACCATGCTCGAAGGGCTCGACGAAGCCGTTACGGGCCTCAGCGCGGACGAAGACGCCATCTTCGAGACCACCCTTGTGGGCGGAGACCACGCCGGCGAAGCCGCCCAGGTCAAGGTTGTCGTCAAGGCCGTCAAGGAGCGCGAACTCCCGGAGGCGAACGACGACTTCGCCCAGCTTGCTTCCGAGTTCGACACCCTTGCCGAGCTCCGCGAAGACCTTGCCAAGCAGGCAGCCGACTCCAAGATCGTGGAGCAGGGCGTCGAGGCCCGCGACAAGGTCCTGGACAAGCTCGTTGAGCTGGTGGAGGTTCCGGTTCCGGATTCCGTGGTTGAAGAGCAGCTCGAGGCCCACTTCAAGGAGGGCAACGGACACGGTGAAGGCGAGCACGACACCGAGGAGCACCGCGAAGAGGTCCGCGCCAACACCGCCCGTGCCTTCCAGAACGAAATCATCCTTGACGCCATTGCCGAGAAGGAAGAAGTCAACGTCAGCCAGAACGAGCTGATCGACTACATCGTCACCACCGCCAGCCAGTACGGCATGGACCCCAACCAGTTTGCCCAGATCATTGACCAGAGCGGCCAGGTTCCGATGATGGTTTCCGAGGTCCGCCGCCGCAAGGCACTGGCCGTCGTACTGGGCCAGGCCGAGGTCACCGACACCGAGGGCAAGGCCGTTGACCTGAGCGACTTCGTCCGTCCCGGCGGCGAAGAGGAAGCTCCCGCGGCCGAAGCTGTTGAGGCCGAGGCTGAGACCGCTGACGCAGCCGTTGAGGACGACAAGGCAGAGGCCAAGGCCTAGGCCTCAGAGCCACTTTGTGGACAGCCCCCGGATCATCCGATCCGGGGGCTGTCTGCGTTTGATCCTGCCGCTCCGCGCCGGTCCGGCCGATCGTGCGCCGTCAGCGAACAGCCGCGGATGCGCGAACAAAACAACGCTGAAACCGGTTAGTGTCCAAGTAGTGATTTTCAGTGATGTCACCGTCACCAGCGAGAGGTATATACACATGTCACAGAACCCAGAGTCCCCCCGGATGGCGACTGTCGATCCCGCAGCCCAGGACAATTACATCTACAACCGGCTCCTGAAAGAGCGGATCATCTGGCTGGGCTCAGAGGTGCGTGACGACAACGCCAACGCTATCTGCTCGCAGCTGCTCCTGCTGTCCGCGGAGAACCCGGACAAGGACATCTACCTCTACATCAACTCCCCGGGCGGCTCGGTGACGGCGGGCATGGCCATCTACGACACCATGCAGTTCATCCCCAACGACGTCGTCACGGTAGCCACCGGCCTGGCCGCCTCCATGGGACAGTTCCTGCTTTCCTCCGGCACCAAGGGCAAGCGGTACGCCACCCCCAACGCCCGCGTCCTGATGCACCAGCCCTCCGGCGGCATCGGCGGCACCGCCTCGGACATCAAGATCCAGGCCGAGCTCATCCTGCACATGAAGAAGGTCATGGCGGAACTGACCGCCGAGCAGACCGGCCAGACCGTCGAGACCATCCTCAAGGACAACGACCGTGACAAGTGGTTCACGGCGAAGGAGGCCCTGGAGTACGGCTTCTTCGACAAGATCGCCGCGCACGCCGGCTCGGTGGCCGGCGGTGGCGGAACCTCCAACGGCTCCTCCGGCGAGCCAGCTTCACAGAACTAACCCGGCACCAAGAACACTCAGATCAGGAGCAAAGAACATGAACTACAACTTCGGGTGGTCTGCCGGTAATCTTCCGTCCAGCCGCTACGTCCTGCCCCAGTTCGAGGAACGCACGCCGTACGGCTTCAAGCGCCAGGACCCGTACACCAAGCTCTTCGAGGACCGCATCATCTTCCTCGGTGTCCAGGTGGATGACGCCTCGGCCGATGACGTCATGGCCCAGCTGCTGGTCCTGGAGTCCACGGATCCAGACCGCGACATCACCCTTTACATCAACTCGCCCGGCGGTTCCTTCACGGCCATGACGGCCATCTACGACACCATGCAGTACATCCGCCCCGAGATCCAGACCGTGTGCCTGGGCCAGGCGGCCAGCGCCGCTGCCGTCCTGCTCGCCGCCGGAACCCCGGGCAAGCGGCTTGCGCTGCCCAACGCCCGCGTCCTGATCCACCAGCCGGCCCTTTCCGGCGGCCAGGGCGGACAGGCCTCAGACCTTGAGATCCAGGCAGCCGAAGTCATGCGCATGCGCTCCTGGCTCGAGGACACCCTGGCCCACCACTCCGGACGGACGTCGGAGCAGGTCAACAACGACATCGAGCGCGACAAGATCCTGACCGCGGAAGAAGCACAGGCGTACGGCCTGATCGACCAGGTCCTGGACTCCCGCAAGATCAAACCGCAGGCAATCACCAGGTAGCCGAAAAGCAAAGTGCCGGTGGCGCCAATCATTTGGCACCACCGGCCTTTTCCTTCCACCCTCGGACGCGAATGTGACCTAGAGTGGATGTTGTCACAACCGGTCCATGCAGGCTGGTGGAGATTCCAGCAACGGTGCAAGGCTGCCAGGCAGCAAGATACTAAGGGGTTCACATATGGCTCGGATTGGCGAGAGCACGGATCTGCTGAAGTGCTCTTTCTGCGGAAAGAGCCAGAAGCAGGTGCGCAAGCTCATAGCCGGGCCCGGTGTCTACATCTGCGATGAGTGCATTGAGCTGTGCAACGAGATCATCGAAGAGGAACTGGCGGAAGTCGCCGACCTGGGCAGCTTCGAACTGCCCAAGCCCCGCGAAATCTTCGACTTCCTGCAGGAATACGTCATCGGCCAGGAGCCCGCAAAGCGCTCCCTCGCCGTCGCTGTCTACAACCACTACAAGCGGATCCAGGCTGGCCACGCACCCAAGTCGGGAAGCCTCGCCGACGGCGGCCACCACGACGACGTTGAGATCGCCAAGTCCAACATCCTCCTTATCGGGCCCACGGGTTGCGGCAAGACCTACCTCGCCCAGACCCTCGCCCGCCGCCTGAATGTGCCCTTTGCGGTGGCTGATGCAACTGCCCTGACCGAGGCCGGCTACGTCGGGGAGGACGTGGAGAACATCCTCCTTAAGCTCATCCAGGCCGCGGACTACGACGTCAAGAAGGCTGAGCAGGGCATCATCTACATCGACGAGATCGACAAGATTTCCCGCAAGAGCGAGAACCCCTCCATCACACGCGACGTGTCCGGCGAAGGTGTCCAGCAGGCGCTCCTGAAAATCCTGGAAGGCACTGTCGCCTCCGTCCCGCCGCAGGGCGGCCGGAAGCACCCGCACCAGGAATTCATCCAGATCGACACCACCAATGTCCTCTTCATCGTGGCAGGCGCGTTCGCCGGGCTGGAGGAGATCATCGGTTCGAGGTCCGGCCGGAAGGGCATCGGTTTCGGCGCGCCCCTCAACGAGGCCAGCAAGAAGGTGGACTCCTACGGTGAAGTGATGCCCGAGGACCTGCTGAAATTCGGCCTGATCCCCGAGTTCATTGGCCGTCTCCCCGTGATCACCACCGTCTCCAACCTGGACCGCGACGCCCTGATCCAGATCCTGTCCACGCCGAAGAACGCCCTGGTGAAGCAGTACCAGAAGATGTTCCAAATCGACGGCGTAGAGCTGGTTTTTGATGAAACCGCCCTCAACGCCATCGCCGACCAAGCCTTGGAGCGCGGCACCGGGGCCCGCGGACTGCGGGCCATCATGGAGGAAGTGCTGCTTCCCGTCATGTTCGATCTCCCCAGCCGGGAGGACGTTGCCAGCGTGGTCATCACAGAGGACGTCGTCCTGAAGGGCGCCGAGCCAACCATAATTCCCCACGTCGCAAAACGCCGTAAGTCTGCCTGACTCCTGGCACAGCGCCGTTCCCCGCAGTACCCCTTACATGTCGTGGCTGTCCTGTGCCACTGAGACCAGCGAAGGAATTCCCCATGACTGAAACCGCAAGGAACAAGGCCGACTTTTGGTTCGATCCGTTGTGCCCCTTCGCCTGGATTACCTCGCGCTGGATCGGCGAGGTGGAAAGCGTCCGCGACATCGCGACTGAATGGCACGTCATGAGCCTGGCCGTCCTCAACGAAGGCCGCGACCTTGAGCCGGGCTACCGGGAATCCATGGACAATGCCTGGGGCATGGTCCGTGTGATCACCGCCGCCCAGAAGCAGCACGGCAAGGGCACGGTCAAGGCGCTCTACGACGCCATGGGCACGCTGATCCATGAACAGGGCGAAAAGGACCGCGACGTGGTGATCAGCAAAGCACTCGCTGAGTGCGGCCTTCCCGCATCACTGGCCGGGGCGGCCACCACCGATGCCTACGACCCCCAGCTCCGGGCCAGCCATGAGGAAGGCATCGCCCTGGTGGGCCAGGACGTTGGAACGCCGGTGGTGGCCTTCAACGGAACCGCCTTTTTCGGCCCCGTACTCACCCGGATTCCGCGTGGCGAGGATGCCGGCAAGCTCTGGGATGCCACCACCGCGATCGCTTCCTACCCGCATTTCTTCGAGCTGAAGCGGAGCAGGACCGAACGCCCGGAATTCAACTGAGGTCCGGTCCCTCCGGCAGGGCCGGACAGGAGTGCCAGGAGCCCCGGCTGAACTACTCGTTTGTAGTTCTGCCGGGGCTCTTGCGCATGGGGATGGGCGGGACAACAATAGTTCTTACCCACTTCGAAAGAAGTGGGACGTAGAAACCAAAGATTCAGTGATATGCATTCGACGCAGCCATCGGCAAAGTCAGGATGCAAGCTACAAGTGACGAACGTAGGAAGACCTGAAGATCCGAGGATTCTGCCAGACCATCAAGTCGTCACCGGATGGCCGAAAAGTCGAAGCCCCACCAACGGCAAAACGCTGATGGGGCTTCCCCTTTGCCCAAAAACAGGGCGTGGCTAATGCAGCTAGGCTTTTGCCGGTTCCTCCGTGGCGGCCAGTTCCACGTCGGTCACGCTCAGGTCACCCTCGCCTACCACTACTGAGATTTCGCGGGCATTGGAGGCTGCCTTCAGGTCGGCCAGGCCGGCGTTCAATTGCCCTGCCAGTCCAACAGGAGCCGTGATGGTGGCGGACAGGACCTCCGTGCGCTGCTTCACCTTGGCTTCGGACTTGGCCTTGCGGACACCGCTGAGGGCAACACCGACGGTTGCGAGCATGGTGGTGTCGCCATCCGGCACCGCCAGGGCGGCCGGCCACTCGGCGCGGTGGACCGAGCCCTTGCGCCACCAGCTCCACACCTCTTCCGTGGCAAAAGGCAGGAACGGGGCAAAGAGCCGCAGCAGGGCGTCCAGGGTGGTGGCCAGTGCTGCAAGCACCGAGGCCTGTTCCGCTTCGCCCGCGGCGCCGTAGGCCCTGTCCTTGATGAGTTCCACGTAGTCGTCGGTGAACTGCCAGAAGAAGCTCTCCGTGATCTGCAGTGCCCGTGCGTAGTCGTAGTTCTCGAAGGCCTTCGTGGACTGGGCCACAACGTCGGCGAGCTGTGCCAGGACCGCCCGGTCCAGCGGATTGCTGAGCAGGGAGAGGTCTTCCGAAAGCACCGAGTCCTCAGTGGCGCCCAGGTTCAGGACGAACTTGGAGGCATTCAGCAGCTTGATTGCCAAGCGGCGGCCGATCTTCATCTGCGCAATTTCATAGGCGGTGTCGGCCCCGAGCTTGGCGGAGGCGGCCCAATACCGGACGGCGTCCGAGCCGTATTCCTCCAGCACGTCGGTGGGCACCACCACGTTGCCCTTGGACTTGGACATCTTCTTGCGGTCCGGGTCAAGGATCCAGCCGGAGATGGCGGCGTGCTTCCACGGCGCGCTGTTTTCCAAAGCGTCGGCGCGCACCACCGAAGAGAACAGCCAGGTCCGGATGATGTCGTGGCCCTGGGGCCGGACATCGAAGGGGAACACCTTGGCGAAGAGGTCTTCGTCGCGCTTCCAGCCGCCCACGATCTTGGGCGTCAAGGAGGAGGTGGCCCAGGTGTCCAGGATGTCCGCGTCACCGGTGAAGCCCCCGGGAACATCGCGCTGGCCTTCATCGAAGCCGGGCGCAGCGTCCGCCGCCGGGTCCACGGGCAACTGCTCGTCGGAGGGCACGATGGGGGAGTCGTAGTCCGGGTTGCCGTCAGCATCCAGCGGGTACCAGACCGGGATGGGCACGCCGAAGAAACGCTGGCGGGACACCAGCCAGTCACCATTGAGTCCCGAAATCCAGTTCTCGTAGCGGGAACGCATGAAGGCAGGGTGGAAGTCGATCTCCCGGCCCCGGGCAATAAGCCGCTCCCGGCGGTCCTCATCGCGGCCGCCGTTGCGGATGTACCACTGGCGGGACGTCACCACTTCCAGGGGCTTGTCGCCTTTTTCGTAGAAGTTCACGGGGTGCATGATCTTCTTGGGCTCGCCCTCGAGCAGGTCAGCGGCGGCGAGGAGTTTCACCACCTCTTCCTTGGCGCTGAAGACCGTCTTGCCGGCAATCGCGGCGAAGGCTTCACGGCCGATGTCCGTGGTGATCCACTCCGGAGCCTCGCTGACGATCCGGCCGTCCCGGCCAACAATGGCGCGGGTGGGCAGCTGCAGTTCGCGCCACCAGGTGACGTCGGTCAGGTCACCGAACGTACACACCATCGCGATGCCGGACCCTTTGTCCGCCTTGGCGAGCGGATGGGCCTTGACCTCAACCTCGACGCCGAAGAGGGGGGACGTGACCTTCTTGCCGAACAGCGGCTGGTACCGTTCGTCGTCGGGATTTGCCACCAGCGCGGCACAGGCGGCCAGCAGTTCGGGTCGGGTGGTCTCGATGTGGATCTTCTGCCCGTCCTCGGTGAAGAACGGGTAGCGGTAGTACGCTCCGGGGACTTCGCGGTCCTCGAGTTCGGCCTGGGCCACCGCGGTACGGAACGTTACGTCCCAAAGGGTGGGTGCCTCCGCCATGTAGGCGTCGCCCGCCGCCAGGTTCGCCAGGAACGCGCGCTGCGAGACCGCCCGCGAGTTGTCGTCGATGGTGCGGTAGGTCAGCTCCCAGTCGACGGACAGGCCGAGTGTCTGGAACAGGTTCTCGAAGACCTTCTCGTCCTCCACCGCCAGCTCTTCACAGAGCTCGATGAAGTTCCGGCGGGAGACGACGTCGAAGTCCCGCTGGTTCTTGGCAGGCTGCGCCGGCGGCCGGTAGTCAGGGTTGTACGGGATGGAGGGGTCGCAGCGGACCCCGTAGAAGTTCTGCACCCGGCGTTCGGTGGGCAGGCCGTTGTCGTCCCAGCCCATCGGGTAGAAGACGTTTTTGCCGGTCATGCGCTGGTAGCGCGCCAGCACGTCAGTCTGCGTGTAGGAGAACATGTGCCCCACGTGCAGTGAACCGGAAGCGGTGGGCGGGGGAGTGTCGATCGAGTAGACCTGGTCCCGGGTTGTCTCCCTGCGGAACTTGTAGGTTCCCTCGGCCAGCCAGCGCTGCGTGAGGGCAGCTTCGAGGCCCTCGAGGGCCGGCTTGTCCGGAACGTTGATGGGGGCGGTGGTGGGCGTGTCTGTACCCTGTTTGTCTTCAGCCATCTGCCAATTGTTTCATGTCCCGCCGCGTCCACCCGCCCCGCGTCCCTGAGGCGCCCGCCCGGGCCGCGGTTCATCCGGCGACTCATCAGGAGGCGGCCGTTCGGTGGCCCCCGCTAGGGTGGTGCCATGACTGACGTTTCACAGAAAAAAGCAGCAGTGGTGACCGGCGCAAGCAGCGGAATCGGGGAGGCCACCGTCCGCGCCCTCGCGGCGGACGGGTGGACCGTATTTGCCGTGGCGCGCCGCGCAGACCGCCTCGCCGCGTTGGCGGAGGAAACGGGTGCTGTCGCCGTCCCCGCTGACATTTCGGAGGACGACGACGTGTCCCGGCTTGTGGCGCAGGTGGCCGAAGCGGGCGGCATCGACACGCTGATCAACATCGCAGGCGGTGCCAGGGGTGCCGACACCATCGCTTCAGCCGACACCGAGGACTGGGACTGGATGTACCGGGTCAACGTGCTGGGCACCATGAAACTCACGCGGGCGTTCCTGCCGATGCTGCGTGCCAACGGCGAAGGGACGGTGCTCAACCTCACCTCGACCGCGGGGCTGGCGGCCTATGAGGGCGGGGGCGGCTACAACGCGGCGAAATTCGCCCAGCACGCCATGACGGGGGCGCTCCGCCTGGAAGAGGCCGAGCACAATGTCCGCGTGATCGAGGTGGCGCCCGGGCTGGTCCAGACCGAGGAGTTCGCTGTGAACCGGCTCGGTGACCGGCAGGCCGCTGACAAGGTCTACCAGGGGGTCGAAAAGCCGCTCACGGCGGGCGACGTAGCTGATGTGGTCCGCTACGCGGTGACTGCTCCGCACCACGTGAACCTGGACCAGATTGTGATCCGCCCCGTGGCCCAGGCCGCAAACTACAAACTGATCCGCAAGAACTGACCGCGGTGGCCCGGCCCGCCGGCGGGCCGGGCTCCGGGGATCAGCGGGCGGGGACGTCCAGGACCGCCGTGATCGCCGCATGGTCGCTTCCGTCCACCCGGTGCACCGCGTAGCTGGAACTCCATATGTCCGGGCTCGTCACAACATGGTCGATGGTGACGCCGGGCAGCAGCTGCCCGTCCATGGGCCAGGTGGGCACCAGCCGTGCGCCGGCCGCAACGCCCACGTCCACAAGTCCCTGACCATCCCCGCCGCGCAGGAGGCTGCGGAACTCGGCGTGATCGTAGGTGGCGTTGAAGTCTCCGATGAGGAGCCTGCTCCCGCCGCCGGCGGCCACCCTTCCAACGGCGGCCAGGTCACCGCGCCATTGCCCTGCCATGTGCTCCACCGGTGCCCGGGTATGGACATTGGTCACTTCCAGCACCCCGGCCCTGCCCTGCGACGTGACGGTAATCCGTAGGATGGGCATCCGGAAAGCAGTGCCGCCAACCCGCCCGGTTTCCTCAAGGGGGAACCGCGAGTACACGGCGCTGCCGCCGGCGTTATCGGCGGGATCCGTCACGCTTTCCGGCAGTAGCGCGGCCAGGCCTTCGGCAGCGAGGCGCTCCTGGAACGCCTGGGAGTGCTCCTGGACGGCAAGGACATCGATCCGGTTCTCCCGGACCAGGCGGACAACCGTGCGGGCGTCGGCCTGGCCGAGCTTCGAGTTGAAGGTCATTACCCTTAGCTCCACTGTCGGCCCGTCACCGGGTACCCGCTTGCCTGCCGGGAGCGGGAAGAGCCAGAAGGCCAGGCAGGCCAGCAGCGCCGAGCTGACAGCAGCATGCCAGCGGTTCCGTCCCAGCAGGGCCAGCAGGAGGGCCGCCGCGGCCGGCGCCGCCAGCCACGGGGTGAAGGCGAGCAGCTGGATGCCGCGCAACGGCCACACCGCCGGGATGGCCCGGAGAACCGACAGGCCCACCAGCGGCACGGTAAGGAGGAACCAGAGCCATGTGTAAGCCCTGCCGGGGCGCAAAGCCGCCCGAAGCCGTGCAGAATTGGCCATGTGCTTGAGTCTAGGCACCGAGCCGCTATTGCGCAGCAGGGCTGCGCGCCGGCCAGGGTGCCGGAATGGCGATGCACCGGCGGCGATAGTAGACTCGGAGATGGCTATGACCCGGCAATCACCGGTGAGCTTCCGGAAGAACACGCGGACTGGCGTATTGAACTGATACGTCGCGTCCGCGCCAGTAGAACCGGACGGGTAAGCCCGTCACAGCAGTCAATGAGCGGCCGTCGCGGCGCCTGTTCCTTCCGGGGAACGCGCAACGCCGGTAAGTGAGGTGGTACCGCGGTAAGCGTGGAGTCCGGCGGACAACATGGCAAACCGTCCTCGCATCCTGAACGGAACAACACGGCGCAAGCCGGCAGTTCGCCAAGCTCAACCCAGGATGTCGACATGACGTATTACCCCAAGGCCTCAGCCTCCACTTCTGCCAGCGCGTCGTCCACCGGCGGTGCCGGTGTTTCCGCCTCCGTGAAGTTTCCGGAGATCGAAGAGCGCATCCTGAAGTACTGGGACCAGGACGGCACCTTCCAGGCCAGCATCGACCAGCGCAGTGCGGACGCCCCCGGCGGCCAGCCCGGCAGCAACGAGTTCGTCTTCTATGACGGCCCTCCCTTCGCCAACGGACTGCCGCACTACGGCCACCTGCTGACGGGATACGCCAAGGACCTGGTGGGCCGCTACCAGACCCAGCGCGGCAAGCGCGTGGAGCGCCGCTTCGGCTGGGACACCCACGGGCTGCCCGCCGAACTTGAAGCCATGAAGCAGCTGGGCATGACGGACAAGACGCAGATCGAAGCCATGGGCATCGACAAGTTCAACGACGCCTGCCGCGCCTCGGTGATGAAGTACGCCGACGAATGGCGCAACTACGTCACCCGCCAGGCACGCTGGGTGGACTTCGACAACGACTACAAGACCCTCAACGTGGAGTACATGGAGTCCGTCCTCTGGGCGTTCAAGCAGCTGCACGAAAAAGGCCTCACCTACAACGGCTACCGGGTCCTGCCGTACTGCTGGAAAGACGAAACGCCGCTGTCCAACCATGAGCTGCGCATGGACGACGACGTGTACAAGAACCGCCAGGACCAGACCGTCACGGTGACCTTCCCCATCACTGCGGGCAAATCCGAGCTGTCGCGCCAGCTGGCCGGCGTCCAGGCCCTCGCCTGGACCACGACGCCCTGGACGCTGCCCACCAACGCGGCGCTCGCCGTCGGGCCTTCCATCACCTACGCCGTGCTGCCGGCCGGCCCCAACGGCATCAAGGCTGCCTCCGCGGAGGCGCCTGTCACGGGAAGCTTCCTCCTGGCGGCCGACCTGGTGGGCAGCTACGCCAAGGACCTCGGCTACGACGATTTCGAGGCCGCGCAGGCCGCCGTGGTGTCCACCCACACCGGCGCGGAACTTGAAGGCCTGGAGTACCAGCCGCTGTGGCAGGACTTCGCAGACAACGAAAAGTACGGCATGGAAAACGCGTGGCGGTTCCTGGCTGCCGACTACGTCACCACCACCGACGGCACCGGCATCGTCCACCAGGCCCCCGCCTACGGCGAGGACGACCAGAAGGTGTGCGAGGAGGCCGGCATCCCGGTCATCCTTTCCGTGGACGAAGGCGCCAAGTTCCTGCCGCTGTTCAAGCACGGCGACCTGCACGAAATCGTGGGCCTGCAGGTATTCGAGGCTAACAAGCCCATCACGCAGGTGCTGCGCGCCCAAGGACGGCTGGTCCGCCAGGCCAGCTATGAGCACAGCTACCCGCACTGCTGGCGCTGCCGCAACCCGCTGATTTATCGCGCCGTGTCCTCCTGGTACGTGGAAGTCACCAAGTTCAAGGACCGCATGTCCGAGCTGAACCAGGAAATTAACTGGATCCCGGGCAACGTCAAGGACGGCCAGTTCGGCAAGTGGCTGGAAAACGCCCGTGACTGGTCCATCAGCCGCAACCGTTACTGGGGCAGCCCCATCCCCGTGTGGCAGTCCAGCGATCCCGAGTACCCCCGCACGGATGTGTATGGTTCGCTCGCGGAGATCGAGGCCGACTTCGGCCGGCTGCCGCTGAACAAGGACGGCCAGGTGGACCTGCACCGCCCGTTCATCGACGAACTGACCCGGCCCAACCCGGACGATCCCCGGACCCCCGAAGAGGGCCAGTCCGTGATGCGCCGCGTGGAGGACGTGCTGGACGTGTGGTTCGACTCCGGTTCCATGCCTTACGGCCAGGTGCACTACCCCTTCCAGAACGAGGCGTGGTTCGACACCCACAACCCTGCCGACTTCATCGTGGAGTACATCGGCCAGACCCGCGGCTGGTTCTACATGCTGCACATCCTCTCCACGGCCCTGTTCGACCGGCCGGCGTTCCGCAACGTCATCAGCCACGGCATCGTGCTTGGCTCGGACGGGCAGAAGATGTCCAAGAGCCTGCGGAACTACCCCGACGTCTCCGAGGTCCTGGACCGTGACGGCTCGGACGCGATGCGCTGGTTCCTGATGTCCAGCCCCATCCTCCGCGGCGGCAACCTTGTGGTAACCGAGCAGGGAATCCGCGACGGCGTCCGGCAGGTCATCCTGCCGTTGTGGAACGTGTACAGCTTCTTCACGCTGTACACGAACGCCTCCAACGCAGTTGACGGTACAGCGGCCGGGTATGACGCGAAGCTGCGCTATGACGGCTATGCCGACACCCTGGACCAGTACCTGCTCGCCAACACCGGCGAACTGGTGGGCACCATGACGGAACGCCTGGACGAGTACGACATCTCCGGTGCCTGCGATGCCCTCCGCAGCTACCTGGACATGCTCACCAACTGGTACGTCCGCCGCAGCCGGCAGCGGTTCTTCGACGAGAGCGTTGACGCGTTCGACGCGCTCTACACCGCGCTGGAAACCGTCGCCCGCGTGGCTGCGTCCCTGCTGCCGCTGGTTTCCGAGGAGATCTGGCGCGGCCTCACGGGCGGCCGCTCCGTGCACCTGGCTGACTGGCCGGACGCCGGCCTGTTCCCGGCCAACCCGGGACTGGTGGAGGCGATGGACCGCGTGCAGCAGATCTGCTCCACCGGCTCCTCGCTGCGCAAGGCGGCGAACCTGCGCGTGCGCCTCCCGCTGCAGGAGCTCACGGTTGTGGCACCCGGTGCGGATGCGCTGGGAGGCTTCGCCGGCGTCGTCGCCGATGAACTGAACCTGCGCTCGGTCCGCCTGCTCGACGCCGAAAACGCGTCCCCGGAGGAGTTCGGCATCGAGCAGAAACTCGTGGTCAACGCCCGGGCCGCCGGCCCGCGCCTGGGCAAGAACGTCCAGCAGGCCATCAAGGGCTCAAAGTCCGGTGACTGGTCAATTAGCGAAGCCGGGGTGGTCACCGCCGGCGGCCTCGAGCTCGAGCCGCAGGAGTACACGCTGGAGACCGTGGTGGCGGAGTCCGCGGACGGCGCCGGTTCACGTGCTGCCGCAGTCCTTCCCGGCGGCGGCTTCGTGGTCCTGAACACCGAGGTCACCCCCGAACTGGAAGCCGAGGGACTGGCCCGCGACATGGTCCGCGCCATCCAGCAGGCCCGCAAGGACGCCGGACTGAACGTCAGCGACCGGATCCGGACCACGGTGACTGCCCGGCAGAACGTCGTCGACGCCCTGCTCGCCAACGCCGACCTGGTCAAGGGCGAGACCCTTACCGTGGACCTGGCCGCAGAACCCTCGGACGCCGCCGAGCCGGCTGTAGCCGTCGAAAAAGTGGAGGCCTGATCCATGACTGACGAATTTTCCGTAGAGAGCGTCTACGCCGAACTGCTGGGCCGGGCGCCGGAAAACAAGATGGAGCCGCGCCTCGCGCCGCTGTTCCGCGCCATGGACGTTCTGGGGGAGCCCAACAAGGCGTTCCCGATCATCCACGTCACCGGCACCAACGGCAAGACCTCCACCGCACGCATGATCGAATCCGTGCTGCGGGCCCATGGCCTCAGCACCGGACGGTACACCAGCCCGCACCTGTCCAACGTCACGGAGCGGATCAGCATCGACGGCCACCCGGTTTCCGACGAGACCTTCGTCCGGATCTGGGACGAAATCCGGCCCTACCTGGAGATCGTGGACTCGGAGCTTGAGGCCGAGGGCCAGCCCCGGCTCACCTACTTCGAATGCCTCACCATCCTGGGCTTCGCGATCTTCGCGGACCAGCCGGTGAACGTGGCCGTCATCGAAGTGGGCCTGGGCGGCATCACCGATGCCACCAACGTGGGCGACGGGCAGGTCTCCGTTATCACGCCCATTTCCCTGGACCACACCGACCTCCTGGGTGACACCACGGAGGACATCGCCTACGAAAAGGCCGGCATCATCAAGCCGGGCGGCTACCTCATCAGCGCCGCCCAGCCCCTTGACGCGGCGCAGGTCCTGCTGGAGAAGGCCAAGGAGGTGGGCGTGCCGTTCCGCTTCGAAGGCGTGGAATTCGGCGTGGAGTCCCGGGCCGTGGCGGTGGGCGGGCAGGTGGTAAGCATCCAGGGCATCGCCGGGCGCTACCCGGAACTGCTGGTACCGCTGCACGGCGCCCACCAGGCGCAGAACGCTGCGGTGGCTGTGGCCGCCCTTGAGGCGTTCTTCGGGGGCGAAAAGGAACTCGACTTCGAGGTGCTGCAGGAAGGCTTCGCCAACGTGACGTCGCCGGGCCGGCTTGAAGTGGTGCGTACCGCGCCCACCATCATTGTGGACGCTGCACACAACCCGGACGGCATCAAGGCGTCCGCTGCCGCCCTCCAGGAAGCCTTCACCTTCACCAGGCTGGTTCCGGTAGTGGGCGTGCTGAAGGAAAAGGACGCCGAGGAGATCCTCCGGCAGCTCAAGGAGTCGCTCGGCGGGATGGCGGAGGAGTTCTGCTTCACCCAGTCGAACTCCCCGCGCGCAGTGCCCGCAGCGGAACTGGCCGAACTCGCGGTTGAGCTCGGTTTCGGCGAGGACAATGTGCACATCGCAGAAAAGCTCGACGACGCACTGGAGTGGGCGGTGGAACGCGCCGAAGCAAACGACGACCTGTCCGGGGGAGTCCTGGTAACGGGCTCCATCACCCTGGTAGCCGAGGCCCGGATCCTGCTCGGAAAGACGGAGGCCTGAGTGGCCAAGCTGACCAAAGCGCAGCGTGAATGGCGCCCGGGCATGCCTAAGAAGCGCCGCTCCACGAAGGTGATGTTCGCATCCACCGTGCTGCTGCTGGAAGCATTCGTTATGTTCTTCGCCACCCTGGCAGTGTTCGGGCTGCGGCGCGGGGAATTTCCGCCGGCCCTCATCCTGGGGGTCGGGATCGGGCTCAGCGTTGTGATGATTGTGGCCTGCACCTTCCTCACCCGGCCCTGGGGCATCGGGCTGGGCTGGATCCTGCAGCTCGTCCTGATCCTCACCGGCATCATCGAGCCCGCCATGTTCCTGGTGGGCACCCTGTTCGCAGCGGCCTGGTGGTACGGCATCCGCACCGGAATCCGGCTGGACCGCGAGGCCGGGGAGCGCGCCCGCGAGCAGGCGGAGTGGGAAGCCGCCCACCCGGACCAGGCGGCGGGGCCGGCGTCGGGGCCGGGGCAGCAGCCGCAGTCCCCCTGACCGAAGCCGTTCGGCCTTGGCCCCGTAGACTTGTCCCCGAAACCCATCCCAACGCATTGGAGCAGTTGTGACCACTGAGCGCACCCTCGTCCTGATCAAGCCCGACGGCGTCGCCCGTAACCTCACCGGCGCCATCCTGGCCCGGATCGAAGCCAAGGGCTACACCTTGGCCGAACTCAAGAAGGTTGATGCCTCGCGCGAACTCCTGGAGCAGCACTATGAGGAGCATGTGGGCAAACCCTTCTACGAGCCCCTGGTGGAATTCATGCTCAGCGGCCCCGTTGTTGCAGCCATCTTCGAGGGCCACCGGGTCATCGAGGGCTTCCGGTCCCTGGCGGGCACCACCGACCCCACCACGGCAGCCCCCGGCACCATCCGCGGCGACTTCGGCCGCGACTGGGGCTTGAAGGTCCAGCAGAACCTGGTGCACGGTTCCGACTCCACGGATTCCGCCGAGCGCGAGATCAAGATCTGGTTCCAGGACTGACCCCGCCAACCTTCCCGAGATGACAGATAAGGCCGATGTTCTTCGTGAACATCGGCCTTATCTGTCATCCTTGTGGACTGGCGCGGACCTAGAACCCTGACGTTCCGGCGAAAACCTGGATGAAGGCGAAGAAGATGGTGGCGATGACGGCCACATAGAGCAGTGCCGTGATGATCCAGCCGGAGTCGCCCAGGATCCGCGCGGCCTTGGCGGGCACCGGGATCACGCCGGTGCTGATGTTCCGGATGGTCACCCACACGAACAGCGGAATCATCGCCGCCCAGACAATCATGCAGAACGGGCACAGGATGTGGATGGCGTACAGCGCCTGGGACCACAGCCACACCACAAACGCAAAGCCCAGCGTGACGCCGGCCTGCAGGCCCAGCCAGTACCACCGGGCGAAATTGGCACCCGCAAGCAGCGCCATTCCCACCGTTATGGTGATCGCGAACGCCACGATGCCGATGAACATGTTGGGGAAGCCAAACAGCGAGCTTTGCCACGTCTGCATCACCTGGCCGCAGGAGATCCACGGGTTCACGTCGCACACAGTGGTGTGGTTGGGGTCCTTGAGGACTTCCAGTTTCTCCAGGACCAACGTTCCGGAGGCCAGCCAGCCGACCACGCCGGTTATGACCAACAGCCAGCCGAGGGGCCGATTGCGGGTCATGGGCGGGAGGGCTCCGGCCGCACTGGTGTCCGGGTCCACAGTCCGTTCCGGCGCGTGGGTGCCGCTGAGGGGGGAAATGCTGGGCATTGGCAAGGCGTCCTTTTCATCGGGTGCTCCTTGCCCGATTGTAACGCCGGCGGCTGGCAAGACCCTTCAGGAAGGGGAACAGGTGGTGCAGCTTCCGCCGTGGAATAGTCCGGGTGTGAGAGAATGAACGTGGCTGGAACCCGATCCACATTCGGACTCCGGTCCGGTGGCTTGTTCGCAAGACCGCCAATGACGAGCAGCGCAGGTTTTGGGTTTGTTGATCCAGCCTCCCGCAACTCCATTGGGCGGCACCTGGTTGTGGCACGTGGAACAACGGGTTTTTGAACATCCTGCCGGCCCCCACGGGCTGCCGCACCCCACTGCCGGTGCGAACCTGGGGGTATCCACTTGACTTCTGTCAACGCCTGCGGGTTTTGACAATATGTGCCCCAATGGGTACCGGATGTGGCGGTACGTCAGGGGCAGGAGTGTTGCCACATATGGATAATGAACAAGTTTTAGCCGTTAATGATGAAGCAGCGGGCACGGGTGCCGAGGGCGAGCCGAAGAAGGCCACAAGGACCAGGCGAAAGGCCGCTCCCAAAGCCGGGGACGCCCTGACCGCCGAAGCAGGCATCACCGCTGGCTCCGTGCCGGCAGACGCCAGTGCCGGTTCCGCCACGCAGGACGTGCCTGCGGGTACTGACGCCGCCGAGGCGAAGGCACCCGTCCGCCGGAGCCGTTCCAGGAAGAAGGTCGAGGCTGCCGAGCCGCTTCCGGCCTTCGCCGAGGAAGCAGCCGGCCCGGCCGTTGCCAGTGACGACGCCGGCGCGCAGGCTGCGTCAGCCGGCGCGCCTTCAGCGGCCGCTGAGGAGGATGCAAAACCTGTTCGACGCCGGCGGGTTGCCACCCGCAAGACCTCCGCCCCGGCGGTGGAGGCCGCGGCGGAAGAGTCCGGGACGGCGCCAGAGGCCGCCCCCGCTGAAGCCGCACCTGCTGACGGAGATGCCGCACCAGCCGTTGCTGAACCGGCAACCGTACCCGCGACGGACGCACCGGAGCCTGCCGCTCCGGCACCCGCAACCGCGCAGGACCCCGGCACTCCTGCCCAGGGCGAGGTGGATGCTGCCGCTCCCGCGCAGGGCCAGGTTCGTGCTGCTGTGAAGTCGGAAGCCGGGCCTGCCGCTGCTCCCGCCCCGGGCAGCCCCTTCGGCTCCCTCTTTATGGAACCCGGTTCCGCCACCTCCGTCCTGTTCCAGGCCCCTGATCTCAGCGCCGTTGTGCGGCCCGCCCCTGCCGCCACGGAAGAAGTTGAAGAAGAGGACACAGAGGACGATTCAGACGACGCCGGCAACCGCCGGAGGCGCCGTGGCCGCGGCCGCCGCGGCCGCAGCAGGACCGGTGAGCGGGACGGCGAAGACGCCGAAAGCCCTGAAGCCGAAAGCGATGCTGCCGACGACGCTGACGAGGAATCCGCAGGACAGTCCGACGAGGGCGTGACGTCCCGCCGTCGTCGCCGCCGCCGCCGTGGCGACCAGGACCTGGAACTGACGGGCGGGGGAGACGACGATCCCCCCAACACGGTGACCCGCGTCCGCGCACCCCGCGCCGTGAGCGAACCGGCAGTGAACAACCGCGTCACGTCCGTCAAGGGCTCCACCCGCCTGGAAGCCAAGAAGCAGCGCCGCCGCGAATCACGCGACACCGGCCGCCGCCGCACTGTCATCACCGAAGCCGAGTTCCTGGCCCGCCGCGAGTCCGTGGACCGGCAAATGATCGTGCGCCAGCGCGATGACAGAATCCAGATCGCCGTTTTGGAAGACGGCGTCCTGGCCGAGCACTTCGTGTCCAAGACCCAGCAGGATTCCCTGATCGGCAACGTCTACCTGGGCAAGGTCCAGAACGTACTGCCGTCCATGGAGGCCGCGTTCGTGGACATCGGACGGGGCCGCAACGCCGTCCTGTACGCAGGTGAAGTCAACTGGGAAGCCGTGAACCTCGAGGGCAAGCAGCGCCGCATTGAAAACGCGCTCAAGTCCGGCGATACCGTCCTGGTCCAGGTCACCAAGGACCCCGTGGGCCACAAGGGCGCGCGCCTGACCAGCCAGATCTCACTGCCGGGCCGCTACCTGGTCTTCGTTCCCGGCGGTTCCATGACCGGCATCTCCCGCAAGCTGCCCGACGTCGAACGCAACCGCCTCAAGCGGATCCTCAAGGACCGCCTCCCGGAGCAGGCCGGCGTTATTGTCCGGACCGCCGCGGAAGGCGCCTCCGAGGAAGAGCTCACCCACGACATCAACCGGCTGCGGGCCCAGTGGGAGGGCATCGAAAGCCAGTCGAAGTCCACCAAGATCCTCGCCCCGGAGCTGCTCTACGGCGAACCGGACCTCACCATTAAGGTGGTCCGCGACGTCTTCAACGAGGACTTCTCCAAGCTGATCGTCTCCGGCGAGGAAGCCTGGGACACCATCGAGGCCTACGTCACGTATGTTGCCCCGGATCTGGTGGGGCGCCTCGAGAAGTGGACCAAGGACCAGGACATCTTCAGCGCATGGCGGATCGACGAACAGATCCACAAGGCACTGGAACGGAAGGTCTTCCTGCCCTCCGGCGGCTCGCTGGTGATTGACCGCACCGAGGCCATGACCGTGGTGGACGTCAACACCGGCAAGTTCACCGGCAGCGGCGGCAACCTCGAAGAGACCGTGACCAAGAACAACCTGGAAGCCGCGGAGGAAGTGGTTCGCCAGCTCCGCCTGCGGGACATCGGCGGCATCATCGTCATCGACTTCATCGACATGGTCCTCGAGTCCAACCGCGACCTCGTGCTCCGCCGTATGGTGGAGTGCCTGGGCCGCGACCGCACCAAGCACCAGGTTGCCGAAGTCACGTCCCTTGGCCTGGTGCAGATGACCCGCAAGCGGATGGGCACCGGGCTCCTTGAAGTCTTTGGCGAGCAGTGCGAGGCCTGCGCCGGCCGCGGCGTAGTGACCCACGATGACCCCGTGGAGCACCGCCGGGCCAATATTGTGGCCGCGGAGCACCATGTGCAGCGCTCGGACTCCCGCACGGACGTCCGGAACGAAAGCCACCGCACCGAGGCCCAGCGTGGGGACAGCACCCAGCCCGGCGTCCGTCCTGACCGGAAACGGCGCCGCGGCCGCGGCGGCCAGCAGGTGGACGCTGCTCCCGCGGCAGCCGTCCACGTGCACACCGTCCACCCCGACCCCACGGACGCCGAGCGGCACGCCAAGGCGGAAGCCACCAGGCTTGCCCTGGCCAACATCGCTGCGGCAGCACACGCCGCCCACCTGCACGACGACGAGGTAGCCGCGGCAAGGCAGGCTCCGCAGGCCCAGCCCGCGGCGCCGGCAGAGCCGGAGAAGCACGACGGCGACGCCTCCAGGCCCGCTGCCGTCCTCACCTTTGGCGGGGAGAAAGTTGCCCTGCCCTTCGTGGAGCACGCGGAGGAGCAGCAGCCGAAGCCGGCCCTGACGCTTGACCGGCTCGCCGAAGCCTTCGCCCACCTTGGTGAGCCTGCTGCCGAAGAAAAGGCTGAGCAGCCCGGACGGCGGGAGCAGGAACTGGAGCAGCGGGAACCGGAGCAGGTCCGGGCTGCGCAGGCCGAGGCGCCGCAGGCGGTTGTTCCACAGGCCGGGCCTGAGCAGCCCCAGGCTGCCCCTGCCGTGCCGGAGAAGGACTATTCCGACCACACCCTGGAACAGTCCCGCCCGCGCCGGGCACGCCGCAACCGCAGCGCCAGCCGTGCCCAGGGTGCGGCCAACGAGACCTCCGTCCAGCACCGCGAGAATGTCCCCGCTGCGGCGGCAGGGCACTCACATTCTGCAAAAGCGCCGGGAGCCGACCAGGCAGGTGCCACCGGGCAAGGCAACGGCAAGCCCGCGGAGGAGCCCATCATCCTGGGTGTTGGGGTTCCCGCTTCGGAGCTCTAAGCCACTGCACACGAAACGCCCGGATGCCCGGCCGCCCACCACCCGTGGACGGCCGGGCATCCGGTATTTAAGCCTGTAAACGCCGCCGCGTCACCTTCACCTTCCGCACGGCAAAAAAGCTAGGCTGGTGAATCGACACGGGGTGCCGCGCAGAGGGCCGGCTGAGATCCACACCCGTTGAACCTGTCCGGTTAGCACCGGCGAAGGGATGTCTCTTGTCCACCACCCTTGCAATGCCCACCGCCATCCTGCAGGAAGCTCCCGAAACCCGTCCTGCCGCCCAGCCGGGTTCGGGCCGGGAGCTACCCCGGGTCCTGTCCATCGCCGGCTCTGACCCTTCCGGCGGCGCCGGCATCCAGGCAGACCTGAAGAGCATCGCTGCACACGGAGGCTACGGGATGGCCGTCGTTACGGCACTTACCGCGCAGAACACCTGCGGAGTGCGTGCCGTCCACGTTCCGCCGGTGGCCTTCCTCACCCAGCAACTCGACGCAATCAGCGATGACATCAGCATCGATGCCGTGAAGATCGGCATGCTGGGCGACGCCGCCGTGGTCCACGCTGTCCGGGCATGGCTCGAAAAGGTGCGTCCCGGCGTCGTGGTCCTTGACCCGGTCATGGTGGCCACCAGCGGCGACCGGCTCCTCCAGGAGTCCGCAGAGGCGGCCCTCCGCGACCTGTTGCCCCTGGCCCACCTCATCACCCCCAACCTGGCAGAGCTTGCCATGCTGGTTGGCGGGCCTGTGCAGGAGAGCTGGGAAGGTGCGGTGGAACAGGGCCGCCGGCTCTCCGCAGCCACAGGGGCAACCGTGCTGGTTAAGGGCGGCCACCTGGCGGGGGACCAGTGCCCCGATGCCCTGGTCGATACCAGCGGCAGGCTGAGCCAGGAAGTGGTGGTGGTTCAGGGGAAGCGGGTGGCAACGCGGAACAGCCACGGCACCGGCTGTTCGCTCTCCTCGGCCATGGCCACCGTCCAGCCGCGGCTGGGGGACTGGGAGGCCGCCCTCCGAGAGGTCAAGCCCTGGCTGGCGGGTGCGCTGGAAACATCAGGCCGGCTGGCCGTGGGATCAGGCAACGGGCCCGTCCACCATTTCCACCACCTGCAGGCGCCGGCCGAGGGAAGCTTCGCCGGGCAACTGTGGACTGAAGCGGAGAAGCACCTGGAAGCCATCTATGCCCTGGCGTTCATCGAGGACCTTGCCTCCGGTGGCCTGGCCGAGGACCAGTTCGCCTACTATCTGGCCCAGGATGCCATCTACCTCAACGGCTATTCACGGGTGCTTGCGCGCGCCAGCGCCCTCGCCCCGACTGAAGCGGAACAGCTCTTCTGGGCACGCTCCGCCCAGCAGTGCCTGGAAGTCGAATCCGAACTGCACCGCTCCTGGCTGGCATCCCGCGAGGTCCAGTCCGAACCGGGGCCCGTGACAAAGTCCTACGTGGACCACCTGCTGGCGGCATCGGCGTCGGGCAGCTATGCCGTGCTGGCGGCAGCGGTCCTGCCCTGCTTCTGGCTGTATGCCGAGGCCGGCAAAACGCTGCACGCCAGGTTCATGGCGGCCGGCGAACCAGCCGGCCACCCCTACGCCGACTGGCTCCGCACCTACGCAGATGAAGGCTTTGCCGAGGCAACCCGGACGGCCGTTGCCATCGTGGACCGGGCAGGGCGCGCGGCTGCCGACCATGAAAAGGCAGCCATGGCCACGGCGTTCAGGCACTCCTGCCGCCTTGAAGTTGAATTTTTCGACGCGCCGCGCCTTCATTCGTGACGGCCGGACAGCTGCCGCGCCGGTACTATGGTGGGGCGCGGTCCGGCAGTAGGGAATGTCCTGTGGTACCTATCACAGGCAACCCGCCGGAACCAGCCTCATTTGCGGCCGAAGGCAAAATTAGCGTATTCTAGATCTTCGGTGCTTACGCCAACACTTGGGTTATGACCCCACGGCGTTGAGGCACAGCGAGAGCCCAGCCAATAATTGAGCCAGGTTCCGCACGCAAATTTGTAATAAACGTCGAGAGAAGTGAGTTCCCAAGTGGTGTACGCGATTGTCCGCGCAGGCGGCCGCCAAGAGAAGGTTTCCGTTGGAGACTTCGTTACCCTGAACCGCGTCGCCGGTGGAGCTGGCAGCACCATTCAGCTGCCCGCACTGCTCCTGGTTGACGGTGACAAGGTCACCTCGGCCGCTGCTGACCTGGCCAAGGTAACCGTTACGGCTGAAATCCTCCAGGACCTCCGTGGTCCTAAGATTGTCATCCAGAAGTTCAAGAACAAGACCGGTTACAAGAAGCGCCAGGGTCACCGCCAGGAACTGACCAAGGTCAAGATCACTGGTATCAAGTAACCTTCCGTTACTGTTCAGGTTTTTCAGCAGATTCCCCAGAATTTAGAGGCAGGCATTTCAGATGGCACATAAAAAGGGCGCGAGCTCCACTCGCAACGGTCGTGACTCCAACGCACAGTACCTTGGCGTCAAGCGCTTCGGCGGCCAGGTAGTTTCCGCAGGCGAGATCATCGTCCGCCAGCGCGGCACCCACTTCCACCCGGGCGCCGGCGTTGGCCGCGGCGGCGACGACACCCTGTTCGCCCTGACCCCGGGCGCCGTTGAATTCGGCACCCGCCGCGGTCGTCGCGTCGTCAACATCGTTGCTGCTGCAGCTGCAGAGTAACAACAAGTTCTGAAGCGGTGGAGCGGGCCATATGGTCCGCTCCACTGTTCTTTTAACCGCATTACAATCGTCTTGGCGCCCTTGGGCGTCCAGGAAACAGCACTGAGGAGATCCACGTGGCCAGCTTTGTAGACCGGGTAGTACTGCACGTATCCGGCGGTACCGGCGGCCACGGGTGCGTCTCCGTCCACCGCGAGAAGTTCAAGCCGCTGGGTGGTCCCGACGGCGGCAACGGCGGCAACGGCGGCGACGTCATCCTCCGCGTGGACCACCAGACCACCACGCTCCTTGACTACCACCACGCGCCCCACCGGCACGCCACCAACGGCGGGCCCGGCATGGGCGACTGGCGCGGCGGCAAGAACGGCGAAACACTGATCCTTCCCGTCCCGGACGGCACCGTGGTCAAGTCCAAGGACGGCACGGTCCTCGCGGACCTCGTGGGCGAAGGTACCGAGTACGTTGCGGCGGCCGGGGGCATCGGCGGCCTCGGCAACGCCGCGCTCTCCTCCCAGAAACGCCGCGCTCCGGGGTTCGCGTTGCTCGGCATCGAGGGCGAATCCAGCGACATTGTGCTGGAACTGAAGTCCATCGCGGACATTGCCCTGGTGGGTTTCCCGTCCGCCGGCAAGTCCAGCCTGATCGCCGCGATGTCCGCGGCGCGGCCCAAGATCGCCGACTACCCGTTCACCACCCTGGTCCCCAACCTTGGCGTAGTCCAGGCCGGGGATGTCCGCTTCACCATCGCCGATGTCCCGGGCCTCATCGAGGGTGCCAGTGAAGGCAAGGGCCTGGGCCACCACTTCCTCCGCCACGTGGAGCGCTGCGCCGCCCTGGTGCACGTCCTGGACTGCGGCACGCTCGAGGCAGACCGGGACCCCCTTTCTGACCTTGCGGTCATCGAGGCCGAACTGGAAAAGTACGCCGTGGACATGAGCTACGCGGGCCAGGACGGTGAAGTGGTTCCGCTGAACCACCGCCCCCGCCTCGTGGCACTGAACAAGGTGGACCTGCCCGACGGCAAGGACATGGCCGAGTTCGTCCGCCCCGAACTGGAATCCCGCGGCTACCGGGTCTTTGAAATCTCGGCAACAAGCCACGAGGGCCTCCGCCAGCTGGGCTTCGCCATGGCCGAAATCGTCCAGGCCGCCCGCGACGCCGTTGCTGCAACCCCGCCCAAGGTCCAGCCCGTGGTCCTCAAGCCCCGCGCCGTCAACGAGGCCGGGTTCAGGATCCGCCGCGAGGAAAAGGGCCTCGAACCGCTGTTCCGCGTCCTCGGCGAGAAGCCCGTCCGCTGGGTCAAGCAGACCGACTTCACCAACGAGGAAGCCATCGGCTACCTCGCCGACCGCCTGGCCAAGCTCGGTGTCGAAACTGAACTGTTCAAGCAGGGCGCGAAGCCCGGCGACACCGTTGTCATTGGCGAGGACGACGGCGTCGTCTTCGACTGGGAGCCCACCATGATGGCAGGCGCAGAACTGCTGGCCTCACCCCGCGGCACCGACGTCCGCTTTGCCGACATCGGTGACCGGCCCACCCGCGGACAGAAGCGCGAAGAACAGCAGGAGCGCAAGGATGCCAGGGCTGCCGCCCGTGCCGAGCTCGAGGCAGAGCGCAAGGCCGGCATCTGGACCGAGTCCGTCAGCAGCCGGCGCGTGGCCAAGCCGCTCAAGGAGAGTGGACTGGACGCAGGCGATGAGTTCTAGTGCCGCGGCTGCGGTATCCGTGACGCGGTCCGTGGACAGGAGCCTGCTCGCCAACGCCCGCCGGATCGTGGTGAAGGTGGGTTCGTCTTCCCTGACCAGCATCAAGGGCGGCATCTCCGAAGAGGCGCTGACGGCCCTTGCCAACGCGCTGGCTGCCAAACGCAACACCGGCACCGAGATCATCCTGGTCTCCTCCGGTGCCATCGCGGCCGGCCTGGCGCCGCTGGGCCTTGCCAAGCGCCCCCGGGACCTCGCCACCCAGCAGGCAGCGGCCAGCGTGGGCCAGGGACTCCTGATGGCCCGCTACACCCAGGCCTTCGGGGCCCACGGCGTGACGGTCAGCCAGGTGCTGCTCACCGCAGAGGACTTGATGCGCCGCAGCCAGCACACCAACGCCTTCCGTGCCCTGAACCGGCTGCTCAACCTGGGCGTGGTTCCGGTGGTCAATGAAAATGACACCGTGGCCACGCACGAAATCCGTTTCGGCGACAACGACCGGCTCGCTGCCCTGGTGGCCCACCTGGTCCGGGCCGACGCCCTCGTGCTGCTGTCCGACGTCGACTCGCTCTACGACGGCCCGCCCGCCTTTGGGGCAAAGCGGATTCCGCTGGTTGAGGGCCCCGCTGATCTTGACGGCGTCTCCATCGGCAAGGCCGGCAAGGCAGGCGTGGGCACCGGCGGAATGCTGACAAAAGTGGAGGCGGCCACCATGGCAGCCGGTTCCGGCATCCATGCCCTTGTCACTTCCACCCCCAACGCCGCCGCGGCCCTTAACGGCGAGGACGTGGGCACTTGGTTCACTGTCAACGGTGCCCGCAAGCCCGTCCGCCTCCTGTGGCTGGCGCACGTCGCCTCCGTCCAGGGTCGGCTTGTGCTGGACGACGGCGCCGTCAAGGCTGTGCGGCACCACCGCACTTCGCTGCTCCCCGCCGGCATCTCCGCCGTCCACGGTGACTTCGAAGCGGGCGACGCCGTCGAAATAGCAGCCGCCGACGGCACCGTGGTGGCGCGGGGACTGGTCAACTATTCATCCGCCGAACTGCCCCGGATGCTGGGCCGGTCCACCAGGGACCTTGGTGAGGAGCTGGGCAGCGGCTACGACCGCGAAGTTGTTCACGTTGACGACCTGGTGCTGGTCTGAGCTTCCCGCTCGCCTAAACTTGGTACATGACTGAGGCCCTGATCCACAAGACTGCTGAAAATCCCGGAGATACTGCTGCCGCCAAGGCGCAGCCGGATACTTCATCCGTGGCGCAGGTGCCGGGTGGCTCTCCGCTGTCTTCCGGCGATGTGGAGGCAGCAGTGCACGCCATCGCAGACCGCTCCCGCCACGCCGCACGCCGGATGGCCATGGCAAACCGTGCCTGGAAGGACCGTGCCCTCCGCACCATCGGGGCAGCCCTGCGGGAGAACAACGAGGCCATTCTCACGGCCAATGCCATGGACGTGGAAGCAGGAAAGGCCAACGGCACCTCCGCTGCCATGCTGGACCGCCTCACCCTCACGGAGACCCGCATCTCGGGCCTTGTGGCGGCTTTGGAGAACCTGGCCAACCTGCCCGATCCCGTCGGAAACGTGGTCCGCGGGCAGACGCTTCCCAACGGCCTCCGCCTCCGCCAGGTCAACGTCCCCATGGGCGTGGTGGCGGCTATCTACGAAGCACGCCCGAATGTCACGGTGGACATCGCAGGGCTGGCACTCAAGAGCGGCAACGCCGTGATCCTGCGCGGCGGCACTGCCGCCCAGGCCACCAACGAGGTGCTGGTACGGGTACTCCGCGAAGCACTGGAATCCGTGGGCCTGCCTGCCGACGCCGTCCAGACAGTCGACCAGTACGGCCGCGCAGGTGCCAACGTCCTGATGAAGGCACGCGGCAGGGTGGACGTGCTGATTCCCCGCGGCGGCCGTGAGCTGATCCAGACCGTTGTCCTCAACTCCGCCGTGCCCGTGATCGAGACCGGTGAAGGAAACGTGCACATCTTCATCGACGAATCGGCGAGCGAGGACATGGCAGTGGAGATCCTCCTCAACGCCAAGACCCAGCGGCCCAGTGTCTGCAACACCGTGGAGACGCTCCTGGTCCACTCCGGATCTTCCGTTCTCCCTGCCGTCGCGGCTGCGCTTCGCCAGGCAGGCGTCCGGCTGCACGCCGACGAGCGGGTCCGCGCCGCCCTGCCTGCCTCCATTGAGTCCGAACCGGCCACCGATGAGGACTGGGGCACCGAGTACATGGACCTGGACCTCGCGGTTGGCATGGTGGACAGCCTGGACCAGGCCGTGCAGCACATCCGCACCTGGTCCACGGGCCACACGGAGGCGATCCTCACGAACGACCTGGCGAACGCCGAGCGGTTCATCGCCGAGGTGGATTCGGCCGCCGTCATTGTGAATGCCTCCACCCGGTTCACCGACGGCGGGGAGCTTGGCCTCGGCGCCGAGGTGGGCATCTCCACCCAAAAGCTGCATGCGCGGGGGCCTATGGGGCTGACCGAGCTGACCACCACGAAGTGGATTGTGCAGGGCGAGGGCCAGGTGCGCGGGTAGCGCACGGTAACATAGACCAGAAGCCAGAAACGGCGGAGCTTTCCGCTGCCACAATCGTTTGAGCCCAAGGGGAGAAAATGCTGTTCCAGCAGATTGCCACGACCGTCGCCGAAGGCGGAGAACACGAACTCGCGCCGCTGTGGGCTGAGCCGTGGGTGTTCGGGGTGGTTATGTTCGCCCTCCTGCTGGTGCTGATGTTCATCACCCTGTCCTACTCCAACCTGGGCAACCGCCACACAGCAACCGAGGAGCACGCGGACCCGCACCGCCAGCACCCCAACAAGCACGATCACGGGCAGGGCCACTAACATTTCCCGCGCTCTGCACCGCTCGGGTGCCACCGGCAGGCTGCGGCTTGGCGTGATGGGCGGGACGTTCGATCCCATCCATCACGGCCACCTGGTCGCAGCCAGCGAGGTGGCGGCGGAATTCGACCTGGACGAGGTGGTCTTCGTCCCTACCGGCCAGCCGTGGCAGAAGTCCCACAAGCACGTCAGTGAGCCCGAGCACCGCTACCTCATGACAGTCATCGCGACGGCCTCCAACCCGCGCTTTACTGTGAGCAGGGTGGACATTGAACGGCCAGGTCCCACCTACACCATCGACACCCTCCGGGATCTCCGCGCCCAGCGGCCGGATGCCGATCTGTTCTTCATCACTGGAGCGGACGCCCTGGCGCAGATCCTGTCCTGGAAGGACATCGACGAACTGTGGTCGCTCGCCCATTTTGTGGGGGTCACCAGGCCCGGCCATGTCCTCGATGGCATGGGACGCACTGACGTGAGCCTCCTTGAGGTCCCGGCCATGGCCATCTCCTCGACGGACTGCCGCACGCGCGTGGCGGCGAACCACCCTGTCTGGTACCTGGTGCCGGACGGCGTTGTCCAGTACATCGCCAAGTACGGCCTGTACGCGGAGGCCGTGGAGGCCGGCAGTATCCCAACTTCCCAAGCACGTGAACCAGCCAGTACCGAATGAGTTCTCAATGAGTCAGGAACAGCCCCCCATTCGCAGCCGCCGGGAACTCCGGCAGGCCAGGGATGCCCAACAGCCTGTGCCCGCGGGCACGGAGCAGCTTTCCCCTGCGACGAACCCGCCGGCTGACGCCCCGCCGGCCCGCGGGACCGCTGCGGCTGCGCCCGAGCCGACCTCCACCCAACGTTCCTCCCAGATCCGGGCGCGCGACCGCGCAGCCCTGCGCACCATCAAGGAACTTGAGGAAAAAGAGGGCCAGCTCTCCGCGGGAGGGCCGCCCACGCGGCGGCAGCTGCGCCTGCAGCAGCTCAAGGAACAGGCTCTGACGGCGGCCAATCCCATTGTGCCGCCGGCGTCCGTCCACACGGATGCGGCTGCTCCGGTATCGGGGGACGCCGCCCGGACTGCGGGGGAGCGGCCTGCGCAGGACGGCAAGAAGAGCCCCTCCACCGCTAAGCCAGCTTCCACAGCCCCCGAGGGCATGACAGTGGAACAGGCCCTGGCAGCGCGGGCGCTGCTCGCGGAGCAGGCCAAGAACCAGATCGCCAAGATGGAGCACATCGCCTCCCTTGACCCGGAAGCGGTCGACCCCGAGATCCTCGCCGAGCAGATCGCCTTGGCAGAACGCGCGGCCATCCTGAACCGCCGAGCCCTCGCCAAGCAGAAGCTGGCTGAGCAGGCCGGAGCCCCGCTTCCCCCGTCGAAGGATCCCGCGCCCAACCCGGCACGGGAACCCGGCAACCGGGACCAGGCCGGCACGGCAGGCCAGCGTCCGGCGCCATCGACGGCCAGCAACCTGGCCATGGTCACGCCGCTGGAGTTTGTGCAGGTTCCCGGCATCGACCGGCCGGTGATGAAGCCGCCGGCCACCTCGCACGTCCCGGTCACCACCCGCCCGGGGTCCAAGGTTACGGCGCCCGGAACCAGGAAACGGCGCCCCTCGGGGCCCCAGCGTCCGGCCGCGGCAGATGCCGGATCGGGCCGCTCCCACGTCATTGCCAGGGCGGAAGCCGCGGCGCGGGCAGCCGCCCGCCCGCGGCCCGTGTTGACAGACGAGAACCAGGCGGAGGACCTCTTCGAGGACCTGCCGCGGATTCCCGCCAAGTCGGCCTACGGCCTGGAACCCCTGGACGCTGCCACGGCCGGACTTGCCCGTGCGCAGCGCAACAGGATCCTGCAGTTCTGCATCCTGGCGTTCGGCATCGTGGCCCTGGTCTCGGGCATCATCCTCATCATCAGCGGCATGTCCCGCTGAGCTGCCTTACGCCACTTAGAGTTTTCACCCAAAAAGGAGTCACGTGACTGCATCAGAATCATCCATCACCATAGCCCGCGCCGCCGCCAAGGCAGCCGCGGACAAGATCGCGCAGGACATTGTTGCCCTGGACGTGAGCGAGCGTCTTGCCCTGGCCGACGTCTTCCTCATTGCCTCGGCTCCCAGCGAGCGGCAGGTCAACGCCATTGTGGACGGGATCGAGGAAGAGCTTGCCAAGCAGGACCTGCGTCCTGTCCGCCGGGAAGGCCGTTCCGGCGGCCGCTGGGTGCTGCTCGACTACTCGGACATCGTGATTCATGTCCAGCACGAGGAAGACCGCGTTTTCTACGCCCTGGAGCGCCTCTGGAAGGACTGCCCGGTGGTTGACCTGCAGCTCGGGGACGACACTTCCGCGAAGGCCGTTGCTGCGTCCGAAAGGGAGTAAATCCGCGGAACCACGCGGAATATGCCCGATTTGGAATTTTCGGAATTGCTGTTCTAAGATATTTGAGTTGCTTCGGGGAAAGCCGAAAAGCTTGAAGGAGCAGCAATAGTTCGGGGCTGTGGCGCAGCTGGTAGCGCACCTGCATGGCATGCAGGGGGTCAGGGGTTCGAGTCCCCTCAGCTCCACCGGACAATCCGCCGGAATCGCTTAGATTCCGGCGGATTTTTTGTTTTCCGCCGTGCCAAATCCGGAAGCCGGCGAGCCGCCGATGATTCCTGCCCCGATTGGCGCGAGCGGCGAAAGTGCATTAAGCTGAACAGGTTGCTTCGAGGTGGTGAACCGGAAGCGGCAAAGTCCGGGGCTGTGGCGCAGCTGGTAGCGCACCTGCATGGCATGCAGGGGGTCAGGGGTTCGAGTCCCCTCAGCTCCACTGGTACGACAAAAGGGACGATCCCCACGGGATCGTCCCTTTTGCTTTGAGTGCAGGCAGTCAGAGCCAGGCTGTGCGGCGCAACGGCGGTTCGTCCCCGCCCGGCCGCTGGACCAGGACCTGGTTAACGCCCGTCAGCCCGCCTTCGAAGCCCAGGGCGCTGGAAGCCATGTACAGGCGCCAGACCCGGGCCCTTCCGAGGCCGCTGAGCTTTGCAGCCTGGTCCCAGTTCGCCTCGAGCCTGCTGACCCACGCCCGCAGGGTCAACGCATAATGGCGCCGCAGCGCCTCTACATCCAGGACCTCGAAGCGGGCTGCCTCCAGGGCGGAAACCATCTCGCCAAGGCTGATCATCTCCCCGTCCGGAAACACGTAGCGGGGGATGAAGGAATCCGGATCGGCCTTGGTGGGGCCGGCATTCCATGAGATGGCGTGGTTGAGCAGCCGCCCGCCCGGCCGGAGCAGGCCGAACAAGGCAGCGGCGTATGCGGGGGTCTGCTCCCGCCCCACATGCTCGGACATCCCGATGGAACTGATGGCGTCGAAAGGACCATCCCGGACGTCCCGGTAATCCTGGACCCGGATGTCCACCCGTTCCGTCAGTCCGGCGTCGGCGGCCCTTTTCCGCGCGAGGATCGCCTGCTCCGTGGAGAGTGTTACGCCCACTACGGTTGCGCCGTACTTCCCGGCCGCGTGCAGGGCAAAACTGCCCCAGCCACAGCCAACATCCAACACCCGCATGCCCGGCCGGAGGCCCAGCTTGCGGCACACCAGGTCCAGCTTGGCCTCCTGTGCGGCGTCCAGGCCGGCGGCGAGCCGGCCGCCCGCATCCGGCTGCGCCGGGTCATAGCTGCCTTCGGGCCACACTGCGCAGGAGTAGACCATGGACGGTCCCAACACCAGGGCGTAGAAATCGTTGCCTACGTCGTAATGATGCGAGATGGCTGCGGAGTCGCGGCGGCGCGAGTGCACGCGTCCTTTCCGGGCCACCTTCGCCTCCTCCGGCGGTGGCGCCGGGTTCGGGCCCAGGGCGCCAAGCCGGACGGCGGTGCGAAGGAGCGTCCAGAGCTCACCGGCGGTCAGCGGCCGGAACGGCCCGGGCTCCGCGAATTTTCCCGCTGAGCTCAGGGCGGCGAACGCAGCGAAAATGTCCCCCGGGGAGTCAATCTCGCCAGCCACGTAGGCCCGGCTCAAGCCGAGCTGGCCCGGGGACCACAGGATCCGGCGCAGCGCCCGGCGGGATCGGAACTCCAGGACAGGCGCTCCAGCCGGTCCTGCCTCGGAACCGTCCCACGCGCGAAGGCGCAGGGGTATTTCTTCAGTGCCAAGTACTACTGCCAGGGCCTTGGCGAGCCGCGCTGCATTCCCGGTACCTGTTGTCATGGTGCTCCTCCCGTCTCCATGGGCCAACACTAAGGCCCGAACACCGCGCGCGACTATCATTGGGGAGTGAATTCTGCCCGAACCGACGTCGTCGTCATCGGCGCGGGCCAGGCCGGGCTCTCCGCCGCCTACCACCTTCAGCGCCGCGGCGTTGACTATGTCATGCTCGACGCCGAGGACGGCCCGGGAGGCGCGTGGCGGCACCGCTGGAAGAGCCTGCGGATGGCTACCGTCAATGGCATCAGCGATCTTCCCGGCATGGCAAAGCCGGCTGTGGACCCGCGCGAGCCCAGTTCGGAATTCCTGGCCCGCTACTTCGGCGGCTATGAGCAGGACCTGGGTCTGTCCGTCCGGCGGCCGGTAAAGGTGCAGTCGGTCCTGCGTGAAGACACGGACCCCGCGGGCCTGCTGAGGGTCGGCACGTCTGCCGGGGACTGGATAGCCAAGGCCGTCATCAATGCCACCGGCACCTGGACCCGCCCCTTTTGGCCCATCTACCCGGGACAGTCGACGTTCCGCGGGCAGCAGCTGCACGTGGCCGACTATGTTTCCGCGGAGGAGTTCGCCGGCCGCCACGTGATTGTTGTCGGCGGCGGCATCTCGGCCGTGGGCCTCCTCGATGAGATCTCCCGCGTCACCACCACCAGCTGGTTCACCCGCCGGGAGCCGGTGTGGCGGGACGAAGAGTTCGACGCCAAGGCAGGCCACGACGCCGTTGCCCTGGTTGAGGAGCGGGTCCGCAAGGGGTTGCCGCCGCAGAGCGTGGTATCCGTGACGGGACTGATGCGGACCCCGGCCCTCAAGGCGGCGGCCGCGAGGGGAGCGCTCAACCGGCAGCCGATGTTCACCTTCATAGAGCCCGACGGCGTCAGGCTCGCCGATGGGGGCTTCCTGCCGGTGGACGTGATCCTGTGGGCCACCGGCTTCCGTGCGGAACTCGAGCATCTCGCACCGTTGCACCTCAGGGGACCCGGCGGCGGAATCATGATGGACGGAACCCAGGTGGCAGCCGAACCGCGCGTCCATCTGGTGGGCTACGGCCCGTCGTCGTCCACTATCGGCGCCAACCGGGCGGGACGCGCCGCCGTGGCGGCAATCCTGAAACTGCCGGGAATCACCCCCGCCCCGGCCCCGGTAAGTTGGGGATGAGCGGCCGCGGGTCAGGGGCAGCACCGGCAAATGTCCTTAAATCAGGCACAACGGAAAGCAGCTGAAACACTTGGCATCAAACAGTCTTGGCGACCTCTTCGCGGCACTCCGGCGCAGGCCGGACGTGGAAGCACCCAACCTGCAGGCGTGGGACGCCACGGACCGTCTCCTGCTGGAGACGGCCGGAGGCCTGGTGCCCGCAGGAAGCGCGGTGGCCGTCATCGGAGACCGGTACGGCGCCCTGGCGCTCGGCGCCCTCGCCACGCTCAGCCCGGGCTCCGTGCGCGTGCACCAGGACCTGATCACGGGGGAGCGGGCCCTGCAGCTCAACGCAGCCGCACTGCGCACCGCCGGACTGTTGCCGGACGTGCAGCCGGTGCCGCCGCCAGGCGGCACGGATGGGGACCCGGGCTTCAGGCAGCTCCCGCTCGGCCCGGAACTCCTGGCCGGCGCGCAGGCAGTACTGCTGCAGCTGCCCAAAACGCTCGCCGAGCTGGATGAGATCACCGCCGCCGTCGCCCGGTACGCCGCGCCGGACGTACAGCTCCTGGCGGGCGGGCGGGTCAAGCACATGTCCCTCGGCATGAACGCCGTGCTGGAACGCCACTTCTCCTCCGTCCAGCCGCAGCTCGCCAGGCAGAAGTCCCGCGTGGTCCTGGCTGGCGGGCCGAAAGGGGACGCGGAAACGGAACGCTATCCCGCCGTCGAACACCTGGCCGAGCTTGACCTCCACGTGGCTGCCCATGGGGCAGTGTTCGCCGGCACCAAACTGGACATCGGCACCAGGTTCCTCCTGACGTTCCTGCCATCCATGAAGCCGGCCCGGCACGCCGTCGACCTCGGCTGCGGTACGGGAATCCTCGCCGCCATGTACGCCCGGCAGCACCCGGGGGCGGCGGTGACGGCCACTGACCAGTCCGCCGCCGCGGTGGCCTCTGCGCGGGCAACGGCAGAGGCCAACGGGCTGGGCGGCCGCATCACCGTCCTGCAGGATGACGCCCTCAGCACCCTTGCCCCGGGCAGCGTGGACCTGGTGCTGCTCAACCCGCCGTTCCATGTTGGCGCCGGGGTCCATGCGGGAGCAGGCCTGAAGATGATTGAGGCAGCGGGCCGGGTACTCGCGCCCGAGGGCGAGCTGTGGACGGTCTTCAACCGCCACCTGCCCTACCTGCCCGCGTTGGAGCGGCACGTTGGGCCTACCGCCGTGAAAGGCAGGAACCCCAAGTTCACGGTGACCGTGAGCACGCGGCGCGGCGACTGATGAAGACGGACACTCGGGATAAGCAGCGATGCGTAACTGGCGACGGACCAGCCGGAACCGGCGCGTCCTCAGCCGTGCGCCGGTGGGGAGCGCACCTTGCCGCGCCGCGCCGTCGCGCCCGCCTATGGGTCTGTGACCACGCGTAACGTACGATTCAAGCATCACCACAAGTACGTGGCCAAAGACGTTTAGGGGACGCCGTGACTGAGATCCGCCAATCCTCACCGAGGCGCGGAACCAACCTGCCCAAAATGGGGGACTTCAACCTTACGGTGATCCTGGACGCCATCCGCAGGTCCTCCGGCGGGCTGAGCCGCGTGGAACTCGCCCAGATCGTGGGCCTTTCGCCCCAGACCATCTCCAACATCTCCCGGCGCCTCCTTGACCAGCACCTCATCGTGGAGGCCGGCAAGGAAGGCAGCGGTCCCGGCAAGCCGCGCACCATCCTGCGGCTCAACCCCGGCGGCGTGTTCGCTTTGGGAGTCCACCTCGACCCCGCTGTCACCACCTTCGTGGTCCTGGACCTGGTGGGCGCGGTGGTACGACACTCGAGGATCAAAACTCCCGGCGGCAACGATCCATCCGCGGTCATTTCCACCATTGCCGAGGAGATCGCCCAGCTCGTGGAGGACTCCGGCGTGGACCGGGAGAGGATCGCCGGACTGGGGCTCGCGGCCCCCGGCCCCATCGACCTGGACAACGGCACCGTGGTGGACCCGCCGCTGCTGCCCGGCTGGGACCGGGTGGAACTGCGCAGCGCCCTTTCCGAAGCCACCGGCTATTCGGTCCTGGTGGACAAGGACGTCACCAGCGCCGCCGTCGCGGAAACGTGGGCCGGCGGCCCCAGCGGCTCCGGCAGCTTCATCTTTATGTACATGGGCACGGGCATCGGCTGCGGCATTGTGCTCAATGACGAGGTTGTCCGGGGGACCTCCGGAAATGCCGGCGAGATCGGCCACATTGTGGTGGACCCGGATGGTCCCCCTTGTGACTGCGGCCTGCGCGGCTGCGTGAAATCCACCTGCATCCCGCAGGTCCTGGTGGCCGAAGCGGAGGCCGCCGGCATCCTGGACGGCACGCGGTCGGGGAACAGCGGCGCGGAGATCCAGCAAAGCTTTTCCCGGCTGTGCGACCTCGCGGACGAGGGAAACGAACAGGCCCTTGCCATCATCGACAAGTCCGCAGTGCGGGTGGCGCGTGCAGCATCGGTGGTCACCAACACGCTCGACGTTGAGCGCGTGGTGTTCGGCGGGCCCTTCTGGAGCCGCCTGGCCGGCCGCTACCTCGAGAAGATTCCTGCCCTGCTCGATGCCAACAGCGACACCCGGCTCATCCATCCCATCGAGGTGGTGGGGACCGGGGTAGGCGATGACGTCGGAGCCATCGGCGCGGCCTCGCTGGTCCTGGAACACACGCTGGCTCCCCGGGCCCAGCGGCTCCTGCTGGAGAGCTGACGAGTGTGCCGGGCGCACCGCCTTGTTTGGGCCGGGGCGTCCATCTAGCATTTGCTTATTGCCGCGGCTGGGGCCCGCTGACAAAGGGGACCGCAGCCATTGACCGAATGGAGCACCATGCGTCGCCAGTCAGTGAAGACCATGTCCCTCATCGCTTCGGCAATGATTGTCCTGGCGGCGTGCAATCCGGGTGATTCTGCGGGCGCTTCCAAGACCCTGAAGGTGGCCTACCAGAAGACCGATTCCTTCACCGCCCTGGATACCATGCTCCAGGCCGCCAAGCAGGAGTTCGAGGCGGCGAACCAGGGCGTCAAGGTGGAGCTGCAGCCCATCCAGGGCAACGACGACGACTACGGCACCAAACTCGCGCTGGCCTTGCGGTCGCCGTCCACGGCGCCGGACGTGTTCTATGAGGACACGTTCAAGGTCCGCTCGGACGTGGACGCCGGCTACCTCCTGAAGCTGGACAGCCACCTTGCGGGCTGGGCGGACTGGGACAGGTTCGACGACGGCGCCAAGGCGGCAGGGCGTGCGGACGACGGCGGGACGTACGCAGTGCCGTTGGGCACGGACACCCGTGCCATCTGGTACAACCGGAAGGTCCTGGAAAAGGCCGGAATCAGCCTTCCCTGGCAGCCGCGGAGCTGGCAGGACATCCTGGACACCGCCCGGAAAATCAAGGCCAACGACCCCACCGTCACCCCGTTCAACATGTACGCGGGCAAGGGCACGGGCGAGGGCACCGTCATGCAAAGCTTCTACGAGCTGCTGTACGGGACGGGGTCCGCCCTGTACGACGAAGAGGCGGGGAAATGGGTGGTTGGTTCCGCCGGCTTCCGGGACTCACTGGCTTTCCTTGAAACGCTGTACGAAGAGCAGCTGGCGGTGTCCCCGGCTGAGGCCCTGGACGCGAATGTCTGGAAAAAGGTCTTCGGTGAATGGTTCCCGGACGGCAAACTCGGCGCAACCGTGGAAGGCTCCTATGCGCCGTCGTTCTGGCAGGATGGCGGATCCTACGAATGGCCCGGCTACGAGCAGGACATCGCTGTCGCCCCCTTCCCCACCCAGAACGGCCAGGCACCCGGGGCCGTGAGCATGTCCGGCGGCTGGACCCTGGCACTCGGGGCGGGGACGAAGGAGCCGGACCTGGCTTTCAGCTTCCTCACCACCGCGCTGAACAAGAAGAATTCGCTGGCCTTCACCGTGGAAAGCTCACAGATTGCCGTCCGGCAGGACGTGGCTGCCGAGCAGCAGTACCTTGACGCGAATCCGTTCGTCAGGGACGTATCCAAGCTTGTTTCGGTGACCCGGTACCGCCCGGCCACCGCTGACTACCCCCGGATTTCAGCGGCCGTCCAGGAGGCCACCGAAGCCGTCATCACCGGCAACAGGTCACCGGAAGAGGCAGCTGCGGACTACGACGCCGCAGTGGCCGGGATCGTGGGCGGCGACAAGACCGTCCGGAAGTAGCCCATTGCAGCTCCCTTCCACGGCACGGCAACTGTTGCGGTACCTGCCGGTCCTTCCTGCTGTTCTGCTCCTTCTCGTCTTCCTTGCCGGACCCGTGCTCTGGGCGTTCCACGCCTCGCTGACCAACGCCGGACTGACCGGGCGCAGCGCCCGCAACCCTTCATGGGTGGGGCTGGAGAACTATGGCCGGCTGCTTACGGACCCGGTGTTCCCGCTGTCCCTTTTCCTCACCGTTATGTTTGTGGGAGGTTCTGCGGTACTCGGCCAGAACCTGCTGGGACTGGCCCTGGCCGTGCTGATGCGGCGGGCCCGGCCAGCAGTGTCCGCCGCCGTCGGCACCACGGTGGTGGCGGCCTGGGTGCTTCCCGAAATAGTGGCAGCCTTCGCCGCCTACGCCTTTTTCAGCGGCGACGGGACGCTGAACCAGCTGTTGGGGCGCCTGGGGCTGGGCCGGGCGGACTGGCTCTACGCCTTTCCCATGGTGGCCGTGACGCTTGCCAACGTGTGGCGTGGGACCGCCTTTTCCATGCTGGTGTACCGGGCGGCGCTGAACGACGTTCCGGCTGAGGTGACAGAGGCGGCCCAGATGGACGGTGCGCGCGGCTGGCAGCGGCTCGCCTTCATCACGCTGCCGATGATCCGCGGAAGCATCACCACCAACCTGATGCTGATCACGCTGCAGACGCTCGCGGTGTTCACGCTGGTGTGGGTGATGACGGCGGGCGGACCGGCCAACGCGAGCACCACGCTCCCTGTCCTCGCCTACCAGGAGGCGTTCAAGTTCGGTGACATTGGCTATGGGACTGCGGTGGCCTCTGTGCTCATCCTCATTGGCGCCATCTTCGGCCTGGCGTACATCCGGCTGCTCCGCGAACGGAAGCCATGAGCGCCCCCGCCAAGACGGCCCGCACGCGTCCGGTTGGCACTCCAGGGCCGCAACGGCGCCGGGCCGGCAGGACTCCGGCTGACCTGGTGCTGCTCCTGATCGGCGCCAGCTTCCTGCTGCCCCTGCTCTGGCTCATCCTGGCGTCCCTCGATGCCGAAGCCGGCCATGAACTGAGGTTGCCGGCCGCCGTCGGCCTGGCCAACTTCGCCGCCGTCCTGACGCCGGAACTGCTCCTCCGGCCACTGTGGAACAGCCTGGTGTTGTCCGGGGGGACGGCCGCCGTGACACTGGTTGCAGCGGTGCTGGCCGCCTATCCGCTGTCCCGCTACCAGTCCCGGTTCAACCGGCCGTTCATGTACACCGTCCTGTTCGGAACGTGCCTGCCCATCACCGCCATCATGGTCCCGGTGTACGGGCTCTTCGTCCAGTTCGAGCTGCTCGACTCGATGCCCGCCACCATCCTCTTTATGGCCACCACCACCCTGCCCATGGCCATCTGGATGACCAAGAACTTCATGGACGGCGTGCCGGCGTCGCTGGAAGAGGCTGCCTGGGTGGACGGCGCAACCAGGATGGCTGCGCTCCGGACCATTGTGCTGCCGCTGATGAAGCAGGGGCTGGGCGTGGTGTTCGTCTTTGTGTTCATCCAGGCCTGGGGGAACTTCTTTGTGCCGTTTGTGCTGCTCCTGTCCGAGGCACGGCAGCCGGCGGCGGTGTCCATCTTCAGTTTCTTCGGCCAGCACGGGGCCGTGGCCTACGGCCAGTTGGCTGCGTTCTCCATCCTGTATTCACTGCCGGTGCTGGCTCTTTACGTCATTGTGGCCAGGGGCGCCGGCAATTCCTTTGCTCTGTCCGGAGCCGTCAGGGGATAGCCGGGCTACGTCACTGTGGCCGGGGTGGCGGGCAGTACCGTTCCGGGTCACTTGCCGCCGGTGATGGTGAAGGCATCCTGGAAACTGCCGGCGGTGGCCACAAAACGTCCTGCCAGCGAAGTCCCGGTAAACCGCAGGTCCAGCAGCCCGTGGCTCGGCGTGGCATTCTGGCCCGAGTACGCGGCGAAATAGGGTGCCTCAGGATCATCAGTGTGTACCCTCCTCAGGGGCACCCCGCCGGTACCCACCGTGACGAAGACAGTTCCCGCGCCCTTGGACAAGTTGTTGCCGTCCCTGCGCACGCACTCGGCGTTGTAGGCACCGGGGTTGATCGCGGCGCAGCCGTTTCCGGTGGACAGTTGCTTGGTGCGCTGGTACAGGTGTTCGTGGCCGTTCAACACCAGGTCAACGCCCTTGCTGACCATCAGGTCGGTCAGCGCGGACCCGGCCTGGCAGCCGTACACCCCAAGGGACAGGCAGACGGTGTGCATTCCCACCACCACCCAGGGGATGGACGCAGACCTGGCACCGTCGATGGCCGCCGCGGTCCAGTTGTACGTGCACTGCCGGCCGAGTAGTCCCACGTTCCATCCCGGAAGGGGATGCCCGGGGAGACCATGATGAACCTTGCCACCGGGTCCTGCTGGGGGACGTCCACGTAGTATTGGCGGCCGTACGCGCCCACCATGCCGGGCAGCCGGTTTGGCAGGCACGCCGCGAAGTCGTCGATGTAGCCGTCCCTGCCGTTGCTTTCGTGGTTTCCTGCCACGAGTTCAAACGGAAAGCCGGCACCCGTGTGGGACGCCACAAGGTCACACCAGCGCTGTTCCTCTCCAGGGGAACCGTAGGAGAGGTCGCCAAGCGCGAAGTGGGCGTCCGGCTCAATGGCGCCGATCCGGGCCAGCACGCCGGCAGCCTCCCTGCCTGAGGAATAGTCACCGGCCGCGGTGACGCGCAGCCGGGCGGGCGCTGTGGCTGCCGGTTGCTCGGAAGGATGTCCAGAAGGTGCCGAAGAAGGCTGTTCGACGGCGGGCGGAGGCGTTCCGGGCTGGCAGGCCGCCACCACTGTCAGGCAGCCAAGAATGAAGGCCAGGCCGGCAACGGCTGCAGCTCTGCGGCGTGCCATGCCGGCTCCTGGCGCGATCTTCCGCCGACGGCGGAGTCAGTCGATATCCTCGAAAACCACCCCGTACGGCAGGCTTTCATCCAGGTGGGCCTGGTGGCCGGTGGATCCGGGGTTGTACGTGACCCGGACCCCATGCAGCTTGTCCGCCGCGGACTGCAGCAGGACAGGCCTGACGGTGCTGATGAACATCTCGCTTTTGTCGGCGAGAAACTCCTTGTAACTGGCTGGAAGCTCGCTCATGTCAAAAGGATAGACCTGGGTTCCCCTGATGGGGAGGGGTCCCCCTTGCCCAAGAGCACGGCCGCGTTCTTGGATAGGATGGCGGCGGAGTGCAGCCGGTCCGGCCGCCATGCCCAGTTCAGCAACCAGGGGGAGTCCGAGTGCTTTCAACCAGCGCGTCCGCAAGAATTGAACCGGCGGAACTGGCCAGGGCGCAGCAGGTTGTGGCGAACATCACCAGGAGCTTCGAGGCCAAGGTGGTGGGGCAGGCCGGGCTGCGGGAATCCCTGCTGGTTGGCCTGCTGACCGGCGGGCACATCCTCCTGGAAAGCGTCCCCGGGCTTGCCAAGACCACCGCCGCGCAGACCGTGGCGGAGGCAGTCAGCGCAGAGTTCCGCCGGATCCAGTGCACCCCGGACCTGTTGCCCAGCGACATCGTGGGCACGCAGATCTACGACGCCGCCAAGGGAACCTTCATCACCCAGCTGGGACCGGTGCACGCCAACATAGTGCTCCTGGACGAGATCAACCGTTCCAGTGCCAAAACGCAGAGCGCCATGCTCGAGGCGATGCAGGAACGCCAGACCTCCATCGGCGGCCAGGAATACCGGCTGCCCTCGCCCTTCCTTGTCCTGGCCACCCAGAACCCCATAGAGCAGGAGGGCACGTACCGGTTGCCGGAAGCGCAGATGGACCGTTTCATGCTCAAGGACGTGCTGGACTATCCCTCCCCGGCGGAGGAGGCAGAGATCATCCGCCGCATTGATGCCGGGGTGTACACCCCTGAACAGGCGCCCCCGGCCACAGCCTCGCTGGATGCCGTCACCGAGGTCCAGGAACTCGTCCGCCGCGTCTACATGGACCCAGCGGTCATCAACTACATCGTGGGGCTGGTCTTCGTCACCCGCAACGCCGGGCAGTACATCGACCCGCGGCTGGCCGGCTACATCGAATTCGGGGCCAGCCCCCGTGCCAGCATCGCCTTCAGCCAGGCTGCGCGGGCCGTTGCCCTGCTGAACGGCAGGGACCACGTCATCCCCGAGGACGTAAAGACGCTGGCCCACCGGGTCCTCCGCCACCGCCTGATCCTGAACTTCGACGCCGTGGCGGAACAAGTGCAGGTGGAAACGGTGATTGACGCCGTCGTCGCTGCCGTCCAGACCCCCTAGGCCAGCGTGACCAGCCTCCTCCAGCGGGTGAAGTCAACCATGGCTTTCTTCGCGCACCGCAAGGCCCGCGGCCTGCTCGACGGCGAATACGGCTCGGTGTTCCGCGGCCGCAGCCTGGACTTTGACGACCTCCGCGCCTACATTCCCGGCGACGAGGTCCGCGACATCGACTGGAAGGCATCGGCCCGCCACGGCTCGCCGCTGATCAAGCGGTACGTGGCGGTCCGCCGGCAGAGCGTCATCCTGGTCACCGACACCGGCCGCAACATGGCAGCGGAAGCCTACAGCGGGGAAACGAAGAAGGACATCGCCGTGATGGCGCTGGGGGTCATGGGGTACCTGGCCCACCGGCATGGCGACGTGGTGGGACTGGTGTGCGGCGATTCCGCCGGCACAGCCTCGCTGCCTGCCAAAGCCGGAGAAGCCCACCTGGAACGCCTCCTGCGGCAGGTCGACTCGGCGGCAAGGCTGGACGCTGCGCCCAGCAGGATCGAGGACCAGCTGGACCATGTGGCCCGCACCGTGAAGGGGCGCAACCTGCTGTTCGTCGTCGCCGATGAAGTGGCGGCCAGCCCGGCCGCCGGGCAACTGCTGCGCCGGCTCCGGGCGCAGCACGAGATCCTCTGGCTCACGGTCCGGGACGCAGGGCTGGCCCCTGAGGACCCCCTCCACCGGCCGGACCAGGTCCTGCCTGATTCGTACAGCGTCGCCGGCTCCTACCCCCTCATTGCGCACCTTGCCAAGGACCCGGCAGTTGCCGCAGCCTACGCCAAAGCCGTGGCCGAACGGGACGCCGGGCGCAAAGCCATGCTGCGCCAGGCTGGAATCACGGAAGGCGAAGTGGCTGGAACCGCGGGCGTAATGACTGCCCTGTTCGCCCTCCTCGAAAGGCACCGCCGTGCAGGTTGAACCGGAGTTTTACGGACCCCTGCAGTATGACTCCGTGTGGGGGTGGGCCGGACTGGCGCTGGTGGTCCTGACTGCGGCCTGGTACGCCGTCGTGTTTGCCGCCACCCGCACGCCACGCGGCGCGGATGCCCGCCAGCGCCCTGCCCAGCTGACGGATCTCGCGGAACTCAAGGCGGCGTACCTGGAGCGGATCGATGACGTGGAACGGGACGCCGCCTCGGGAAAACGGAGCATCCGGGACTCCCACCAGGAAATCAGCCTCCTGCTGAGGAAATTCGTCCGCGATGCCACCGGGGTGGATGCCCTCCGCATGACCCACGCGGACCTCGCGAAACATCCCCTGCCCGCGGCCGCGTCCGCCGTCGGACAGCTCTACCCGGCCGAGTTCGGTCCCGGGCCGCTTCCCTCCGTGGCAGGTTCGGCGGCCGCGGCACGCAGGGCGGTGCAGGCATGGAACTGATGTGGTGGTGGCTGCTTCCGCTGGCGGCGGCGGCGGCCGGTGCCGCCGCGTGGGCGGCCCTGCGGCGAGACAGGAACGCCAACGCACGACGCCGGCCGGTGGCCCATGCGGACAGGCTCACCCTGCTGCCGGAATACCAGGCAGGGCTGCGGCGGCACCGCCGCTGGCTGGCCGTGGCCGCGCTGGCCTGCGCGTCCCTGCTGGTTTCCACGGCAGTGGCGGCCGCCCGGCCTCTGGAAGTAACCATCATCCGGCCTGAACAGCACAACCGCGACATCATGCTGTGCCTTGATGCGTCCGGTTCCATGAGCAGCGCCGACGCCGCCCTGGTGGACGTATTCGCCGCCCTGGCCACCGAATTCGAGGGCGAACGCATCGGCCTGACAATCTTCGACAGCACGGCCATCCAGGTCTTTCCGCTGACCGACGACTACGGCTACGCGCAGGAGCAGCTGAAGCTTGCCCGGGACGCCTTCAACGGGAAACCCGGCAGTTCCGGGTTCCTGGACGGGACGTGGAGCGGCAGGGGCTCATCCCTGATCGGTGACGGCCTGGCGTCCTGCCTCAACAGCTTCCCGCGCAGGACGGACCAGTCCGGAAACAACCCGAATCCCGGCGCGGACGCCGGCCCGCCATCGCGCTCGCGGTCAGTGGTCCTGGCCACGGACAATTTCCTCTCCGGCGACCCCATCATGACCCTTGGGGAAGCGGCGGCGCTTGCCAAGGACAGGGCAGTACGCGTGTATGCACTGAACCCGGGTGACCTGGACTACGGCACGGGCCGGGACCAGCCCGGGGCGCAGCTGCGGGCCGCCGCGGAATCCACGGACGGCGCCTACTACGCCCTGGACAACCCGGAGGCGGTGCAGGGCGTTGTGCGGGGCGTCGAGGAAACGGAAAAGGCGGCCCTCCAGGGCGCACCGCGCGCGGTTGCCTGGGATGAGCCGAGCCTGCCTCTTTCCGCTGCCCTCCTCTCCGGCCTGGTCCTGGTGCTCGCCAGTTGGCGGTTGCGGCCATGACCCTGCAACCGGTCCTTTCCTGGTGGCTGCTGCTTCCCGTCGCTGTGGCGGCCTTGGCTTTCCTGGGTTGGCGGCTTTACCGGGGAGCGGCGACTGCTGCACGGGCAGCCGGGGACCGGGGTGCGCGAGTCAGCATCCGTCCCTGGCTGCGCCGAACCGTGCTGGTACTGCTCCTCTTCGGCGCCGCGCTGCGCCCCGGGGTGCCCGGCGGCACGGCCCAGGCAGCCACCGCCGACCTCAACGTGTTCTTCGTGGTGGACACCACCACCAGCATGGTGGCGGAAGACTACGGCAACGCGGAACCCAGGACGGCGGGAGTGCGGAGGGACATCGCGGCCGTCGCAGAAGAGCTGCCCGGTGCCCGCTTTTCCGTCATCACCTTCGACACCAAAGCCCATGTCCGGATGCCGCTGACCACGGATACCCTGGCGCTGGAAACCATAACGTCCGTGCTTGAGCCGCAGGTCACGGCCTATGCCAAAGGGAGCAGCATCACGGCTGCCCGGAAGGTGCTGGCCGAACGCCTGACCGCGGCCCGGCAAAGCCACCCCGAGCGGCCCCGGCTTGTGTACTACTTCGGCGACGGCGAGCATACCAGCGCGAAGGAACCGGAAACCATGGACCTCGAGGATGGCCTGGTGGCTGGGGGAGCGGTGCTGGGTTACGGCACGGCCGGCGGCGGAAGGATGCGCGAGAACACCGGACAGGATTACGGCGGAGGTTCCGCGGCAGGCGAGGGAGCGCCGTATGTCCAGGACAGCAGCGGCGGTGCCGGGGGAGGGGCGCTGCCCGGGGTTGCATTGTCCAGGATTGATGAAGGCCGGCTGCGGCAGGTTGCGGGACAGCTGGGGGTTCCGTATGTCCACCGGTCTGCCGGTGACCCCGTTGCGCCGATGATGCAGGATGCCCGCCCTGCCGTGCCCGAATTCCGGGGCCAGCTTGATCACGCGGCCGGTGACGGGTCCTTGCCGGCGCGGACAGAGCTGTACTGGGTCCTCGCGGCCGGTGCCTTCGCGCTGGGGTTGGGGGAAGCGAGGGTGATCATTCGGCAGCTGCGTGAACTGCGGCCGCTCGCCCGGCCCCCGGTTGCCCCGGCTTCAGCTGCGCCGGGCCCGGCTGCCGGGCGCCCAGTAGTCCAGGCCACCGCCGGGCCGCGTTCCGGTGATGGAAAGGCGGAGGCCACGTGACTTCCCTCGAGCGCGACGCAGGCAGCATGCCAGCCCGACGGCGGCGCCTCCTCGTGTGGTCTGCCGTCCCGGTGTTCCTGGTCATGTGCATTGCCGCCAAACTGCTGAGCCTTGGTTTGCTGGGCGGCCGGGCAGCCAGTGCCTTTGAATCCGCCGACGCAGCATCTGTCCGGGGAGCCGCGGGAGGACTGCAGCTGGCAAACATCATCGAACCGCACAAAGCGCCCTTTGCTGCCGGGGGCGCCGACGTCCTGGACGGCAATTTCACCTCGGCCCGCCTCCGGTTCGAGGAGGCGCTGAACCTTGTCCCGCCCGCCCTGCCCGCGTCCGCCGAAGCCTGCGTCATCCGGGTGAACCTGGTCCTGGCCATCGAGCGGCTCGGCGACGGGAAGCTGCAGGCAGGAGAACCGGCGCCGGCGGCCGGCCTGTACGCAGAAGCCCTGGATGTGGCGGAGGCGGCGCCGCAGGGATGCTTTTCCGGTAAACCTCCGGGCGTGGCGGGGGACCGGCTGGCCGCAGCTGAAGCGCGCCTGCGGTCAAAACTTGCGGACGCCGGCGCTAACCAGGCACCGGAAGCAGGGCCTGCGGAGAACGATCCAGGGAAGGCGGGCCCGGATTCACCGCAGCAGAGCCAGCTGCAGCAGTTGGAAGACAGTGCCCGGCAGGCGCAGCGCGAACGCAACAGCGGCCGCGAACGGGAGGAATACCTGGAGGACGCAGAATATGCGCCCGGCCCCGGGCGCCCCTGGTAACGGCAAGGCAAGCGAACAAAATTCCGTAGAGAACCTCAACAAGCCGTAAAACTGCGTCTTAATTCGGCGGCCAACTTGAACGCACAGCCCTGCTACTCATAGAGTCTTATACAAGTTACCCCGGTAACGTGTCAGCGATCCTCCCTGTGGAGGGTGTGGGTGCCCCCATGTGGGCCTGACATTTGCTCACGGAGAACTTCATTTCAGGCGTACCAGCCGCGGCTGCGTCCTCGTGGAGTCCGTCCGTGTTCCCCAAACTCAATTCACTGCCGGGCTGCCGCCGTTCGTGCGGACAGCAGCCGTCAGTGGCCCAAAGCCAAGGACGCAAATGTCGCCACCAAGCCTTATTGAAACGCACCCGAATCTCTCCGACGCCGCTCCGGTGGCGCTTTCCTACGAGCTGTTCCCGCCCCGTTCGCCGGCAGCCGCGGAAACCCTCTGGACCACCATCCGGGAACTGGAAACCACTGCACCGGACTACGTTTCCGTCACCTACGGCGCCAGCGGCTCCAATCGGGACACCGCCGTCGACCTCATCAACCGCCTCCTGCTGGAAACCACGCTCCGGCCGCTGGCCCACCTCACCTGCGTAGGCAACACGCCCCAGGAACTGGCGGGAATCATCGGCGAACTGCTGGACACCGGCGTGCGCGGCATTCTTGCCCTCCGCGGTGACCTGCCCAAGGACGGCGGCGAACCTGCCGCCGGATCGCTCCGCTATGCCCAGGACCTGATCGAACTCATCCGCCGGGTTGAACAGCGCCGCTCCGCCCTGCTCTGCGCAGGGAAGATCGCCGTCGGCGTCGCTGCCTACCCCACCCGGCACCCGGAGTCACCAAGCGAAGCGCACGACGTCGAGGTGCTGCTTGCCAAGCAGCGGTCCGGCGCGGATTTTGCCATCACACAGGTCTTTTTCCACACGGAGCAGTACGCGGACCTCCTCACCCGGGCACGCCGGGCCGGGGTCACCATCCCGATCATCCCGGGGGTCATGCCGCTCACCAGCCTCCGGCGCCTGAAGCGGCTCGGCGAGCTGACCGGCGTGGAGCCGGCTCCCGAACTGCTGGAACGCATGGCAGCGGCGGACAGCGACCTGGAGCGGATGCGGATCGGCGTCAGTGCCACCGTTGACCTTGCCAACGCGGCACTGGAAGCCGGAGCGCCGGGCATCCACCTATACACCTTCAATGAACACCAAAGCGCCCTGGACGTGCTGGACAAGCTGGCCCTCCCGCGGCGCACCCGTTCCAGCCGCAGCGAAGCCGTGGCCGGCCAGCTCGCCAGCTGAACCCGCCAAAAGCGCAAAACCCGCCTTTCCAGCAAACGCCTTTTAGCTGAACACCTTTTTGTGGACGCCCGCCAACGGCGTGTCCGCACACATTCCAACTCCCCAGGAGAATCCCATGACTGCACTCAACAACGCCACCACGCCCTTCCCCGCTGCTTCCCTGCTCGGCTACCCGCGCATCGGCCGCCGCCGCGAGCTCAAGAAGGCCGTGGAGGCCTACTGGGCCGGCAAGATCGACGCCGCCGCGCTGGACGCCGCCGCCAAGGACATCCAGCTGAGCATCGCCAAGCGCCTGCAGGATCTCGGCCTGACGGAGGCCGCAGCCGTGCCGGGCACGTTCTCCTACTACGACCAGGTCCTGGACACCACCGCCCACCTGGGCGCCGTGCCGGCCCGCTTCGGCAAACTCCTCAACAGTGAGGGGCAGCTGGACATCGACGGTTACTTCACCCTGGCCCGCGGCACCAAGGACCAGCAGCCGCTGGAAATGACCAAGTGGTTCGACACCAACTACCACTACCTGGTGCCGGAAATCGGTCCGGAGACCGAGTTCAGCCTGGCCTCCACCGCGAAGGTTGACGAGTTCGCGTTCGCCCTGGCCAACGGGATCGAAACCCGCCCGTACATCGTTGGCCCGGTTACGTACCTGCTCCTGTCCAAGGCGTCCGACGGCGCCCCGGCAGGTTTCGCGCCGCTGTCCCGCCTCGAGGACATCCTGCCCGTCTACGTCCAGCTGCTCGATAAGCTCGCCGCCGCCGGAGCCAGCTGGGTCCAGCTCGACGAGCCCGCGCTGGTTGTTGACCAGGACACCCCTGCCGCCGAGATCGCAGCGGCCGTTGCCCGCGCCTACGAAGTCCTCACCGCCGCGGCCAACCGCCCGCAAATCCTCGTCTCCACCCCGTACGGCCCGCTCGACGGCCAGCTCGGCACCCTCGCCGCCACCACCATCGATGCCCTGCACATCGACGTCTTCAAGGGCGCCGTCCCCTCTGCCGCGGCACTCGCCGGTCTGGGCAACAAGACCCTGGTTGCCGGCGTCGTTGACGGCCACAACATCTGGCGCAATGACCTCGCCGCTTCAGCCGCCAAGCTGGACGCACTGAAGGCAGCTGCAGGCAGGGTCACCGTCTCCACCTCCACCTCCACGCAGCACGTCCCGCATGACGTCGCCGAGGAGACGCAGCTCTCCGAACAGCTCCGCAGCTGGCTGGCGTTCTCCGACCAGAAGGCGGTTGAGGTCAAAACCCTCGCGTCCTACCTGGCCGAGCCCGCCTCCGCCAAGGCCGCCATTGACGACGCAACAGCCGTCATCGCTTCCCGCGCCACCGCCGAAGGCGTCCGCCGCGCCGACGTCCGCGCCCGCACCGGGGCCCTCACCGCTGCCGACTTCACCCGCTCCGAGTACTCGGTCCGCGAAGCAGCCCAGGAAGAGGCGCTGCACCTGCCGCCGCTGCCGACCACCACCATCGGCTCCTTCCCCCAGACCTCCGAAATCCGCTCCGCCCGGGCCCGCAACAACAAGGGCGACCTCACGGACGAGCAGTACGAGCAGCTCATGAAGGACGAGATCAAGCGCGTTGTGGAGCTGCAGGAAGAGCTCGGCTACGACGTCCTGGTGCACGGCGAGCCCGAGCGCAACGACATGGTGCAGTACTTCGCCGAGAACCTCGAGGGCTTCGACGTCACCGTCCACGGCTGGGTGCAGTCCTACGGCTCACGCTGCACCCGTCCCTCCATCCTGTGGGGCGACGTCACCCGCAGCGCCCCCATCACGGTTGAGTGGGCCAAGTACGCCCAGTCGCTGACCAGCAAGCCGATGAAGGGCATGCTCACCGGTCCGGTCACCATCCTGGCCTGGTCCTTCGTCCGCGACGACCAGCCGCTGGGCGAGACCGCCAACCAGGTTGGCCTGGCCCTGCGCGACGAAATCGCTGACCTCGAAGCTGCCGGCATCAAGGTCATCCAGGTGGACGAACCCGCACTGCGCGAACTCCTCCCGCTCCGCAAGGCGGACCACGCGGACTACCTGAAGTGGTCCGTGGACTCCTTCCGCCTCGCCACCGCCGGCGCCGCAGACGCCACCCAGATCCACACCCACCTCTGCTACTCGGAGTTCGGCGTGATCATCGACGCGATCGACGGCCTCGACGCCGACGTCACGTCCATCGAGGCAGCCCGCTCACGCATGGAGGTTGTCCACGACCTCGAGTCCCACGGCTTCGGCCGCGGCGTGGGCCCGGGCGTGTACGACATCCACTCGCCGCGCGTACCGGGCGAGGGCGAAGTCACCGAACTGCTGGCCACCGCCGTCAAGCACGTTCCGTCCCGCCAGCTCTGGGTCAACCCGGACTGCGGCCTGAAGACCCGCGGCTACGCGGAGACCGAAGAGTCCCTGCGCAACCTGGTCAAGGCAACCCAGGCGGTTCGCGCGGAGCTGCTTGAAGCGGCCAAGTAGCCGCTTCGTAGGAGCCCGCAGAGATTTAGGGGTTGGCGCGGCCTGCCGCGCCAACCCTTAGCCTGCGAGCGAACGGGGCTCAGCCTGCCTTAGCGGTTTCCTTCATCCGCCAGGCGCTGACGGCTAACCACACTGACCAGGCCAGGACCGCGATGATCCCGGTTAACGTGGGCAGCGAATTTGTGGCTGCAAAGCCCAGTTCGCCGATGATCCAGCCCTGCGCCACGTACGCCAGCCCGGACAGAACCATCAAATAGCCGATGAACCGCGAAACCGGCCGCAGTGATGCAACAACGGTGCCCAGCAGAAGCAGCGCGGCCCCCAGCAGGAAGCTCTGGTAGCTGCGCATTCCCCATTCAAGCCAGCGGATGCCTTCGGCGGTGGCGAAACGCGCCGCCTTGTCCGGTTCCGCAGAGACCGCCCACGCGTCCACCGCCTGTTTGAGTGCTACGCCATCCACAGCCTGCAACGCGGCATAAAGCGCCGCAGCGAGGGCGGCGGAAATAGCCCCAAAGCGGGCGGTCCAGCCCAGTCCGCCCCGCCGAAGGCCGATAACGGACCACAAAGCCACCAGCCCGGCGCACACCAAAGCCATCCCGGCAAACTGGCCCAAGTGGACGGCGGTCCAGATATCACTGTTCGCGTAGGCGGTGAACGAGGCTACATGGTCATTCGCGTCATGGGACTCCGCATGAAGGAGGCCGGCCAGGAGCGAAACCACCACGCCGGAGAGGAGCAGTGAGGAAGCAAGGCGCCACGTTCCGGATCGGACATCATGCATGGCTCCCATATTGTGCCCGGGCATGCGGTGCCACTAGGGTCAAAGGCCACATCGAGTGGTCCGTACCTGCCGTTATGGACGCTCAAAACGGCAGGTACGGAGCACTCGATTCAGGACTCCCACACGATTTCGTCGTCCACCACGCCGTCTTCGTCGGCGGAGGCCACCAGGACCTCGTCGGTGAAATGCTCGCCCAGGGTGAAGTCCAGGACGAAGTAGCGTTCAGGCTGGCCGGGGTAGATGCCCACATGGCCGAGTTTCAGGGCCTTCAGGAACACCTCGTTGGTGAGCTGGCTGCGGTCCGATATGCCAAAGACCTTCTGCAGGTGCTCGTCCTTGAGGGCATTGCAGTGGAAGTGCAGGTACTCCTGCGGGCTGGTGCCTTCCTGCTCCAGTTCTTCCGCGATCATGTCCCGGACCTCGTCCACGAGCTCCGGCAGGAACCGCAGGCGGTAGTCGACCTTGTGCAGGGCGGCCTCATCGAAGTGGTCGTGGGCGGTGACGTTCAGGTCGAGTTCCAGCGGATGGCCGCGCAGTTCATGCTTCGCGGCGATGAAGTGATCCCTGCCGTGGTTGAGCTCAATCTCTCCAAAGTGCCGGCTCGCTACCTTGCTCATAGTTTCAACATAGACCCGAACAGCGGAGCATTCCAGCGTTCAGGCCTAATTCACGGCAGTGCGCATCCCGGCGAGCGTCTCGGCCAGCAGGTCCACGAACAGCTGGACCCGGGCAGTCTTCCGCTCGTTGATCAGGAGCGCAAAAACGTTCCTGGCGAGCCGGATCTCAGGAACGTCCAGCACCACCACGCCGGCCGGCTTGTTCCGCAGCGCGAGTTCCGGCACCAAAGCCGCGCCCAGCCCGGCGGCCGCCATCTCCAGGCTCGCGTGGAAGTCGTCACTGTGCGCCACGACCCGCGGATGCAGGTTGCACCCGGCGAACAGCCGCTCAATCACCATGGCGTCGCTGGTACCCGGGTGGTGCATGATCCACGGCATGTCCGAGAGGTGGTCTGCGGCCACCTTGGCGTCGGAGCGGAAGCCCCATCCGGCGGGCAGCACCACCCGGAAGTCGTCGTCGCCGATCCATTGCCGGTTGATGGTGTTCGGCCACGCGAAGCCCGTTTGGCCCACCTGGAAAACCACGGCGAGGTCCAGTTCCCCGCCGGTGCGCAGCCCTTGGATGGTCTGCCCGGGTTCAGCGACGGACACCTTCAGGTCGATGCCCAGGTTCTTCCATGACGGGTTCTTCAAAATCCGCGGCAGAACGTACGTGGCGAGGCTGGGAAAGATCCCCAGCCTCAGTTCCTGGCTGGCCGAATCCTGCGTCCTGGAGGCAGCGGCCATCAGGGCTTCAATGTCGGTCAGCACCTTGGCGGCGTGCCGGGTCATGACGACGGCGGCTTCCGTAGGGACCACCCTGCGCGCCGAGCGCTGGAACAGGACAACGCCGGTGTCGCGTTCCAGCGCGGACATCTGCTGGGAGACGGCGGAGGCCGTGTAGCCCAGTGTTGCCGCTGCGGCTGCGAATGAACCGAGCCGGGTGACCTCCAGGAGGGTCTTCAGGTGTACCGGGTTTACCACCCGCCCACAGTACTCCGCCGGCAGGCGCCGAAAAAACTGCGGTCCATCGCACCCATCCGCAGGACCCATGGTGCCGAATTGCCCTCTGCATACCCAGCCAAGCGGCAAATGTTCAGCAGAGGAGCATACATTGTCACCTAACCCAGCAGTAAGCGGAGGCGGACGACGGCGGGTGGCCGTCATCGGCAGCGGCGTGGCCGGCCTGACTGCCGCCTACGTCCTCAACCGGCAGGACGACGTCACGCTGTTCGAAGCGGATTCACGGCTGGGAGGGCACGCGCACACGCATGACCTGGCGCAGCCGGACGGGTCCTCCCTCGGCGTCGATACCGGCTTCATTGTGCACAATGAACGGACGTACCCAACACTGCTGCGGCTGTTCGCCGAACTGGGCGTGGAAACGCAGGATTCCGAAATGAGCATGTCCGTCCGGTGCGACGGCTGCGGGTTGGAGTATGCAGGAGCCCGCGACGGCGGCCGCGGCATCATTGCCCGTCCCTCCAGCCTCCTGCGCGGCCGGTACCTGCTGATGCTGCTCGAGGTCACCCGCTTCTACCGGAAGGCCCGGGCGCTCCTGCGCACGGCCCCCGTTTCCGCTGTCAGCCCCGACCTTGCCGGAGCCGAGCCGACCCTGGGCGAGTTCCTGGAACGCGAAAACTTCAGTCGATACTTCATCTCCCACTTCATGACCCCGGTGGTCAGCGCAGTATGGTCCTGCGACCCCACCACCGCGCTGGCCTACCCCGCGCGATACCTCTTCACGTTCCTGGGCCACCACGGCATGCTGGGCGTCAAAGGCTCGCCGCAGTGGCGGACGGTCACCGGCGGCTCGGCCCGTTATGTCGAAAAACTCGCCGCCACACTGCCCGATGTCCGGCTCAACACCCCGGTGACTGCCGTCCGGCGCCACGCCCTGGGCATCGAGGTGGTCACGGAACACGGCGTAGAGGACTTCGAGGCAGTTGTCATTGCCACCCACCCTGCCCAGGCCCTGGGGTTCCTGGCTGATGCCTCGCCCGCCGAAAAGGAGGCGCTCGGCGGGATGCCGTACTCGGTGAACCATACGGTGTTCCACCGGGATCCGGCCGTCCTGCCCGCTGCCGGCAACGCGAAGGCGTCCTGGAACTACCGGCTGCCCTCCTGCGAAGCCCGGCCGGACAAGGTCCTGGTCAGCTACGACCTCACCCGCCTCCAGCGGCTCAGCCCGGCCGACGGCATGCCCTACCTGGTGAGCCTGGGGGAGTCGGAGCTGATTGCGGATGACCGGGTCCTGGAGCGGATGGTGTATGAGCACCCTCAGTACACGCCCGAATCGCTGCAGGCACAGCAGGCAATCGCAGGCCTCAGTGACAACCGGATCGCCTACGCCGGTGCCTACCTGGGCTGGGGCTTCCACGAGGACGGGGCGCTTTCCGGCGTGCGGGCAGCCGAAGCGCTGGGCCGCTCCTGGCCCGTTGCCCGGGCTGCCGATGAGTTCGCCTCCCGGGACGGCGGCGAACGGAAACTGCTGCCCGCGGCGGAACCCGCATGAGCGCAGTCCCAGCCATTTACCGCACATCCATCTCGCATGTGCGGCGCACGCCGCTGAAGAACGCGTTCACCTACCGCAATTACAGCTGGTTCGTGGATGTGGACCAACTCCCGCGGCTGCCGTTCCTGCTTCGGCCGCTTGCCGTCTTCAAGGCCGGCGACCACCTTGGGGACCCGGCCGCCAGCATCCGCAGCAACGTGGAACGGTACCTGCGCACCCAGGGCATCGAGCCCGACGGCGGTGCCATCCACATGCTGACCAGCGCCAGGGTTTTCGGTTACGTTTTCAACCCGCTGACGCTGTTCTGGTGCTACCGGACCAGCGGTGAGCTTGAGTGCGTAGTGGCCGAGGTCCACAACACCTATGGGGAACGCCACTGCTACCTGCTGCGGACGGATGCGGCCGGCCGGGCCGCCGTGCCCAAGGCGTTCTATGTTTCGCCTTTCAATGACGTCAGCGGGCAGTACCGGATGAAGCTGCCCGCCCCGGGGGAGCGGTTGGCGGTGTCCATTGTGCTGGAGCGGGAGGGCCACCGGCCCTTCGTGGCCAGCATGGACGGCACCCGCCGGCCCGCCACGCTCGGGAACATCCTTGCCGCGGCGGCTGCGGTGCCGGCCGCGCCGCTGCTCGTTTCCGCACTCATCCGGGTGCAGGGCATTACACTCTGGGCAAGACGCCTGCCCGTCGTCGCCCGACCACACCACCCCTCACAGGAGGCAGTTCAATGACAATGACGGACGACAACGAAACAACTGCCGCCAGGGACACAGCCGGTGGCAAAGCCCCAGCCCACTACGTCCCAGCCCACTACGCCGAAGCCTGGACCGCGAACGGCGTGCCGGCGTCGCCCGCCAGCATCGACCCGGACGTGTGGCCGGAAGTTGCCCGGCCGCCGTCGGGCGCCAAGGCTGTTGTGGCCGGCAAGGCCGCAGGCCTCCTGTTCAAGGGAGCCGTCAAGCGGCTGCCGCTGCGCGTTGAATACCCCGACGGCACGGTGCTGGGCACGGGCGGTCCGGACGCGCCGGTCATGACCATGGTGCGGCCGGAGGCATTCGAGGCGAGGATCGGCGACAACGGACTGATCGGGCTGGGCGAATCCTTTATGGCCGGCGACTGGGAAGCCAGTGACCTGGCCGGCGTCCTTGAGGTCTTCGCGGCGTCGGTGGACACCCTCATTCCCACTCCGCTGCAGAAACTGCGCTCGCTGTACCTGCCGCGCACGCCGCGGCAGGAAAGGAACGCCGAGCAGAATACCCGCAGCAACATCTCGCGGCACTACGACCTGTCCAATGACCTGTTCTCCAACTTCCTCGACTCCACGATGAGCTACTCGTCGGCGCTGTTTCCGCCCACGGCGGGGCCGCTGGTTTCTGTGGGGTGGGAGGAGTTGGCCGGGGGGCAGCAGGCCAAAATCGACAGGCTGCTGGACAAGGCCGGCGTCGGTGCCGGGACCCGGCTCCTGGAGATCGGCACCGGCTGGGGTGAACTGGCGCTCCGGGCAGCGGCCCGCGGCGCCACCGTCTACAGCGTCACCCTGTCCAGCGAACAGCAGGCCCTCGCCCAGGAGCGCATTGCGGCGGCCGGCTACGCGGACAGCGTGACCGTGGCCCTCCAGGACTACCGCGCGGTGGAGGGCGGGTACGACGCCGTCGTATCTGTCGAAATGATCGAGGCGGTGGGCTACGAGTACTGGCCCATCTACTTCCAGACCATCGACCGGGTGCTGGCCCCCGGCGGCAAGGTGGCTATCCAGGCGATCACCATGCCGCATGGGCGCATGCTCGCAACCCGGAATGCGTACACGTGGGTGCACAAGTACATCTTCCCGGGCGGGTTCCTGCCGTCCGTCCGCGCCATCGAGGGCGTGACGCAGCAGCACACGTCCCTGCGGGTGCGGGAGCGGATGGGGATGGGGGACCACTACGCCGCTACCCTGCGGTTGTGGGAGGAACGGTTCCTGGAGCGGTCCCGGGAGGTGGGGGAACTGGGGTTTGATGCTGTGTTCCAGCGGATGTGGCTGTTCTACCTCTGCTACTCGCGGGCGGGATTCCAGTCCGGCTACCTGGATGTGCAGCAGATCGTGCTGGACCGCCGGGAGGCGCAGCTGTAGCGACTGCCCGGCAGGGAGGAGGGATCACGACGGCGGCGCGCGGCCGTCGTCGTGCGTTTCATCACCAGGAGGGGTTCCGAAGGTCACTTCGGGGCCCCTTTTTCGGTGTTCCGGACCCCCTTGGCCCCCTCCTGCACCAGACGCGACACGCCGTCTTTTCCACGACACGCTGGGCGTTAAATGTGGCTAAGTAGTCCACAGCATGTGGATTCCGTCCGCGAAATCGGCGGGATTCCGGACATTTTGAAGGCCCTTGCCTGTGGATTAACGGTGCATTAAATGACATACTTGTAATACATCATCTTGGGGTTCCGAAGAGGCGTCTGCACTAGATGTAGTATCTACATACAGCTTGGGCGGGAACACCGGACGAGCAAGTTTTTCCAGAAAAGGGGACAGGAATCATGACCGTTACGGTTTACACCAAGCCTGCTTGTGTTCAGTGCAACGCCACCTACCGGGCTCTCGATAAAAAGGGCATCACGTACCAGAGCGTTGACATCTCCCAGGACGCCGAAGCCCTCGAGCGACTGAAGGCACTAGGCTACATGCAGGCACCCGTTGTGGTCACGGACCAGGACCACTGGTCAGGCTTCCGCCCGGACAAGATCGAGGAACTGGCCCTCTCTGCCGTTTCCTCCGTGGCCTAAGGGCCTTCCCTGCCGGCAACCATCAACCAGCCGAGGTGACTCTCACGGCAGCACCAGCAGTCCAGGATTCCCACGTGGCTCAGCGCGTGGAGTCCTCCGGGCCGGTCCCGTCCGTTGTTACGGAGAGCCAGCTTATCTACTTCTCCTCGGCGTCCCAGAACACCAGCCGCTTTGTCTCGAAGCTTGGCCGCGACGCGGCCCGGATTCCGCTCCTGGCCAAGGACGCACCCCTGCTCGCCACCCGGCCGTACGTGCTGGTGGTGCCCACCTACGGCGGCACGGGGGGAGAAGGCTCCGTTCCCAAGCAGGTCATCCGGTTCCTGAACAACCCGCAGAACAGGCAGCTGCTGCGCGGGGTCATCGGTGCCGGCAACACAAACTTCGGGGACAACTACTGCATGGCGGGGGACATCATCGCCGCCAAATGCCAGGTACCCCACCTCTATAGATTCGAACTTATGGGAACGCCGGAAGACGTCACCCGGGTCAACCAAGGATTGGATACGTTTTGGACACGACTGTCGCAGACACAGAAGTAACCAGGGCCCAGAAGCCCGAGATGCCCGCCGCCTACAAGGGCCTGGGCTACCACGAGCTGAACGCCATGCTGAACCTGTACGGTCCCAGCGGAGAGATCCAGTTCGAGGCCGACCGCGAGGCCGCCCACCAGTACTTCCTGCAGCACGTTAACAACAACACCGTGTTCTTCCATGACCTGGAGGAGAAGCTCGACTACCTGGTGAAGAACCAGTACTACGAGCGCGAGACGCTGGACCAGTACACGATGAACTTCATCCGTGAGCTGTTCAACCGTGCGTACAAGAAGAAGTTCCGCTTCGAGACGTTCCTGGGCGCCTTCAAGTTCTACACGTCCTACACGCTGAAGACATTCGACGGCAAGCGCTTCCTGGAGCGCTACGAGGACCGCGTCTGCATGGTTGCCCTGCACCTGGCCCGCGGCAACGAGCAGCTTGCCCTGCAGATGGTGGACGAGATCATCGAGGGCCGCTTCCAGCCGGCCACCCCCACGTTCCTGAACGCCGGCAAGAAGCAGCGCGGCGAGCTGGTCTCCTGCTTCCTGCTCCGCATCGAAGACAACATGGAGTCGATCGGCCGGTCCATCAACTCCGCCCTGCAGCTGTCCAAGCGCGGCGGCGGCGTGGCGTTCGCGCTGACCAACATCCGTGAGGTGGGCGCGCCCATCAAGCAGATCGAGAACCAGTCCTCCGGCGTCATTCCCGTGATGAAGCTCCTCGAAGACAGCTTCTCCTACGCCAACCAGCTCGGTGCCCGCCAGGGTGCCGGTGCCGTGTACCTGCACGCGCACCACCCGGACATCTACCGCTTCCTGGACACCAAGCGCGAGAATGCGGACGAGAAGATCCGCATCAAGACCCTCTCCCTCGGTGTGGTCATCCCGGACATCACGTTCGAGCTGGCCAAGCGGGACGAGGACATGTACCTCTTCTCCCCGTACGACGTCGAGCGCGTCTACGGCATGCCGTTCTCCGACGTCTCGGTCACCGAGAAGTACTACGAGATGGTGGACGACTCCCGGATCAAGAAGACCAAGATCAAGGCCCGCGAGTTCTTCCAGACCCTCGCCGAGATCCAGTTCGAGTCCGGCTACCCGTACATCATGTTCGAGGACACCGTGAACCGGGAGAACCCGATTGACGGCAAGATCATCATGTCCAACCTGTGCTCCGAGATCCTCCAGGTATCCCAGCCCACCACGTACAACGATGACCTGTCCTACGCGGAGACCGGCAAGGACATTTCCTGCAACCTGGGCTCGCTGAACATCGCCAAGACCATGGACAGCCCGGACTTCGGCCTGACCATCGAAACGGCCATCCGGTCACTCTCGGCTGTGTCCGACATGTCCAACATCACCTCGGTGCCGTCCATTGCAAAGGGCAACGACCAGAGCCACGCCATCGGCCTGGGCCAGATGAACCTGCACGGCTACCTGGCGCGGGAGCGGGTCCACTACGGTTCCGAGGAGGGCCTGGACTTCACCAACATCTACTTCTACTCGGTGGTGTACCACGCCATCCGCGCCTCCAACCTGCTGGCCATCGAGACCGGCCAGACCTTCGGCGGCTTCGAGAAGTCCAAGTACGCGTCCGGTGAGTTCTTCGACAAGTACACGGAGCAGGAGTGGGTGCCGCAGACCGAGAAGGTCCGAGAGCTCTTCAAGGACGTGCACATCCCCACGCAGGCTGACTGGCTGGCGCTGAAGGCTTCGGTCATGGAGCACGGCATCTACAACCAGAACCTGCAGGCTGTTCCGCCGACGGGCTCGATCTCCTACATCAACAACTCCACCTCCTCGATCCACCCGGTGGCGTCCAAGATCGAGATCCGCAAGGAAGGCAAGCTGGGCCGCGTGTACTACCCGGCACCGTACCTGACGAACGACAACCTGGAGTACTACCAGGACGCGTACGAGATCGGCTACGAGAAGGTCATCGACACCTACGCCGCAGCCACCCAGCACGTGGACCAGGGCCTGTCCCTGACGCTGTTCTTCAAGGACACGGCCACCACGCGCGACATCAACAAGGCCCAGATCTACGCCTGGAAGAAGGGCATCAAGACCATCTACTACATCCGTCTCCGCCAGCTCGCGCTGGAAGGGACTGAGGTTGAGGGCTGCGTCAGCTGCATGCTGTAGCTTCAGCTGACTCCTGGTACGACGGCGGGCGCCCGCCCGCCGTCGTACGCTTTAACTTAGAGAAAACCACCCAACGCATAGGGGATGACATGACCGAGAAGGTCAAGCTGCTTAGCCACGTCGAGGCCATCAACTGGAACCGTATCCAGGACGACAAGGACGTGGACGTCTGGAACCGACTGGTCAACAACTTCTGGCTGCCGGAGAAGGTGCCGCTGTCCAATGACGTCCAGTCCTGGAACACCCTGACGCCGGCCGAGCAGCAGCTCACCATGCGGGTGTTTACCGGCCTGACCCTGCTGGACACCATCCAGGGAACTGTTGGCGCAGTTTCCCTGATCCCGGATGCGCTGACTCCCCACGAGGAGGCCGTCTACACGAACATCGCGTTCATGGAGTCCGTGCACGCCAAGAGCTACTCCTCCATCTTCTCCACGCTGGCCTCCACCAAGGAGATCGACGAGGCGTTCCGCTGGTCCACCGAGAACGAGAACCTTCAGAAGAAGGCGCAGATCGTCATGGACTACTACCAGGGCGATGACCCCCTGAAGCGCAAGGTGGCCTCCACGCTGCTGGAGAGCTTCCTGTTCTACTCGGGCTTCTACCTCCCCATGTACTGGTCTTCCCGCGCCAAGCTGACGAACACGGCCGACCTGATCCGCCTGATCATCCGTGATGAAGCTGTCCACGGGTACTACATCGGCTACAAGTTCCAGAAGGGCCTGGAGAGGGTTTCCGAGGAGAAGCGCCAGGAAATCAAGGACTACACCTTCGAGCTGCTGTTCGAGCTGTACGAGAACGAGGTCCAGTACACGCACGACCTGTACGACGGCGTGGGCCTGGCCGAGGACGTCAAGAAGTTCCTGCACTACAACGCCAACAAGGCGCTCATGAACCTGGGCTACGAGGCGATGTTCCCGGCGTCCGTCACCGACGTGAACCCGGCCATCCTCTCCGCCCTGTCCCCGAACGCGGACGAGAACCACGACTTCTTTAGCGGGTCCGGTTCTTCGTACGTGATCGGCAAGGCCGTGAACACTGAAGACGAGGACTGGGACTTCTAGTTCCCGCCGCAATACCTTTCGGACCTGACACAAGGGACCCCGCACGCTTGTGCGGGGTCCCTTGTGCATTGGGACAAGTCGCGTGGTTCCCAGCACCCTGCAAGGGCCATTCCGAAGCGGCGCGGCGGAGAGCGGCCCTGGGGACGACAGCTCCGTTTGGCAGCCTATCTCGCATCGAGATACGCGCGCAGGCATTCTTCTGCGGCAGAGCGCGGGTCCTTAAGGTAGTCCACGGTGCCGCCCAGAGCGGTGGGCATAGGCGGGTACGGCAGTTGTCGTTGCAATTCTCCGGCTACCGGCGTGAGCGAACGCGGCCAGTGTGGCGGTTCCCAGTCCTGGTGTTCGCTTTTGTATTTCCGCCCCGAAGGGGAGAGCCAGCCGGGCGGTTCATTCTTTGTGGCTGGTGTCGGGTTCCAGCCGCTGGCGTGTTTGAGTCTGTGGTGCCGTGGACAGGGCTGTCCCAGGTTGCTGATCCCGGTGGTTCCGCCGTGATGCCAGGCCAGGAGGTGGTCGGCCTCGTTGTCCAGCGAATGGTTGCTGCACCCGGGGAACGGGCACTTGCCGTCACGCATCCGTAGCCAGTTCCGCATGGCCTTCGTGATGCGGTAACTCGTGCGGCCGATTTCCAAGGGCGCCCCATCCCGTGGATCCACGAGCACCCTGTGGAACGAGTCAGCTCCATTGGCCACCAAATCCCGTGCGATGGAGGCAGGGATGGGTCCGAACCCGTCGAGCATCGCCGGCTCTTCAGTCATACCGAGCAGGGAGAAGACAGGAACGGTAACTAGGATTTCGGCCCGGGGCGTAGGTACATCGGCTAGACCGCTGGCCCCTGCATCCGGCCCGGCCTCGGTCGCGCCGCTGATGCCGTTGCTGCAGCGGGCGCAGCCGTTGTTGCTTCGCAGGGCTGCCGTAGCGAAGACGTCTGCCCGTAACTGCGTGAGCGTCCGCTCCTCGTGGGGCCCTTGCAGGCCCCGGGCGATGGCGGTAATCCGGTTCCAGATCGCAGCCGCCTGGTCCGCGGGCAGGTAGGCAGACACCCGCGCCATGCCGTCCTGCTCTGGGGTGTATTCCAGGCATCGGTCCTGCACGCCCTTGGCATGGCGCTTTTCGATGCTTTCCGGGTGGTGCCGTTCGCGCCAGGTCCGGGCCTTCCGCCGGAACCTGAAGGCGGGCATCTCGCCGGCCGGGCAGCCGCGGGCAGGGGTGGCCGCATCATCCCCAAGGAAGTGGGCCTCAAGTGCTCCCGCCGCGTCGCGGTCGAGGGTGGCGGTTTCGTCCACCATCACCTTGGCGTGCTGCCACGAAAGAGTTCCCGCCTGCAGGGCTGACAGGGTCCCGGGCAGGGACGTGGCCAACGCATGGGATTGTTCCAGCAGCATGCCTGCGGCCCGATCGCCGATGGCCAGTACGCAGCCCACCTCGGCTGCTATGGCCATTTCCTGGGCCTGGGCCGGCATGTCCAGGGGCGCCGCCGACCGCGCCGAGTCCGCATACGTGGCGGCTGCCTCCGCCTTCAATGCCGCGATTTTAGCCTCGGCCCGTCCGCTCCTGGCGAGGATGTCCAAGCATCCGTCAGCAACGGCAGCCAGAGGGTCTGTGTCCGACGCCGACGCGAAAGGGGGCAGAGCGACTTCGGCGCGGATTGTCGCAATCGCGTCGTCTATCGCCCCGAAAGCCTTTTCCACCGCTCCGCTTGCCATGTACCCATTATTGAAGGAGGGTCTGACATTCTACGTTGGCGTGCTGCGAAGGCGCAGTCGCGATTCCCTCAGAACAGCGGCCAGGGCACCGCCGACATCTCGCCGCTCGGGGCCGGGAACCTACCCGCCGAGCGCAACCGGGCACAGCGGGCCGCGAGCGAGGCGACTTCTTCGGCGCTGAGCAGGTCTGCCAGGTTTCGGCCCAGCTCACCGTCCAGTCCATCGCTGACGCGGTCGATGCCCTCAAGTTCCTCGACGGTCAGGGCGTCTCCCAGCCACCCCCACAGCACGGTGCGCAGCTTGTGGTCACGGTGAAAGGTAAGCCCGTGGTCCACTCCGTGCCGGTGTCCGTCCGTCATGGCAAGGATGTGGTCGCCTTTGCGGTCGGCGTTGTTGACGACGACGTCGAACACCGCCATGCGCCTGAGCGCCGGAGAGTCCTCATGTATGAGGGCGACCATCCGTCCGTTCTCATCCTGACCCTCGAGGACCTGCTTCCAACCGACCTCGGGAACGTCGCCCGCTTCAACGAGGTCCACCGCGTTCTGGTCGGGGTCTGCCTCCTGCCACAGCTGCACCATCCCTTCGCCCAACGGACCATCGCGCAGCCAGGTGCGGGGCACCACGTTCCATCCGAGGACCTCCGAGACCAGATAAGCGGCAACCTCCCGGTGGGCAAGGACGCCGTCGGGAAAATCCCACAGCGGTTTCTCCCCGGCAATCGGCTTGTAGACAACCGCTGTGCCGCCAATGCTGCCCAGGAAGGTGGCATTCGACGCCGTCGTAATGCGCCCGGTGAGCATCAGTTCGGCCGTCACCAGGTCAGGCGCCGGCATCAGGCCTCGGGCAAAGTGCAGACGTGCCCGTCGGCGTCTACGGGGTAACCGCAGAGCGGGCACGCGGGACGCCCGGCGCCCACAACCTCACGTGTGCGCTTGGCAAACGCGCGCGCTGTGCCAACCGGCATCCGCACAAGCAGCATTTCGGGCACGTCGGCGTCCTCATCAAGGGATTCGTCGTCGTTATCCGCGTCGGCATCGATGATGGGATAGGCCTCTATGACGACCTGCGCCGTCGTCGGGTCCCAACCTAAACTCATGGCGCCGGTCCGAAACTGCTCCTCAACGGCCTCGAGCTGGTCATTGTCAACCAATTCGATGGGAGTGCCGGTGGGAACGCTGTGGGGGTTGCCTTCGACGTTGAGAAGCTGGTCGAGGATTTCGTCGATCTTCTCCGCGAGCAGGGCCGACTGCTGCTTCTCCATCGCGATACTGACGATCTGGTTCCCTGCCCGCACCTGCAGGTAGAACGTCCGTGCCCCCGGAAGGCCAATAGTGCCGACGACGACCCGATCAGGCCAGTCGAACTCATGAACACGTGTAGGCATAAGAGCATTTTAGGCACAGGCGCTTCATGGCGCCTGTTGCCCTGCACCGCCGCCCACCGGCGCGTCGACCGGGAGGATGCCGTTCGACAGCCAGGACAGGTCCCCGGCCTCGGTGTTGGTCGCGTGGACGCTTGGCCGGGTGGCGCTGTAGCGCACGATCGATACGGAGGCAGGGTTCACGTTAATGCGCTGGAACAGGTCCAGGTGCATGCCCAGCGCGTCGGCAATGATTGATTTGATGACGTCACCGTGGCTCACTGCCACCCACACAGCTCCTGGCCCGTACTCGGCTTCGAAGGCAGCATCATGGCGGCGAATGGCTGCGACCGCCCGAGCCTGCATCCCGGCCATGGATTCACCGCCGGGAAAGACAACGGCGGACGGCTGCGATTGCACAGCCGTCCACAGGGCTTCGGTTGCGAGATCACTGAGCGTGCGGCCCTGCCACTGGCCGTAATCGCACTCGGTAAGATCGGGTTCCACCGGCGCGTACGGAGTGCCTGCCTGGCGCTCGAGGATGAGCTGGGCGGTTTGCTGACAACGCTCGAGAGGGCTCGACACCACGCCAACTACCGGCACTGCCGCGAGCCGTTCTCCGGCCAAGGCAGCCTGCTCGCGCCCGATCTGGTCCAGGCTGACACCGGCAGCCCGGCCGGCCAGCAGGCCAGTGGCATTGGCTGTGGTGCGGCCGTGCCGCACGAGGATAACTGTCGCCATCCACCCAGCCTATCCACCCGTTCGACGGCAGTACGTACCAGATCCATGAAGATTTGGTCCGACGCTGGGATCGGCTTCTCCGGAAGAGCGTAGGTGTGGCCCGGGCCCGAATTACGTGAGCGACCGTCCCGCATGGGTGGCTTGATCCTGTGAGACGGCAGCTCGAGAAGGACTTCGGCCAGATGTTACCGGGTAGCCTTCGCTTCGTTGCCGCTGCGTCACCGGGCGCTGTTTCGCTCGTGCTGATCCTTCCCTATCACCCAGGAGCTCACAATGCCGATCCAGTTCCCCGCGCCCCGTACCAGCCATGGCCAGAGCCGCCGCAGCTTCCTGGGCATGAGCGCCGGCGCAGCCGCCGCCTTTGCCGTCGCGGGTGCACCGGCCGCGGCATCGGCATCCAATCGCGGCGCCGAGCCGCCGCTGCGGTTCGGCGTCATTGCCGACTGCCAGTACGCCGACAAGCCCGACCGCGGCGTCCGGCTCTACCGTCAGTCCATCGGCAAGCTGCAGGAGGCGGTGGCCACCCTCAATGAGGCGGACCTCCGGTTCGCTCTGCACCTCGGCGACTTCATTGATGAGTTCCCGGAGAGCTTTGATGCCGTGATGCCGATCTGGGAGCAGCTGAGGATGTCAAAGTTCCATGTCCTTGGCAACCATGACTTCCAGATGCCCCGGGAGGAGGTGCTGCGCACGATGAACATGCCGGCGTCGTACCACCAGTTCCGCCGCAACGGCTGGCGATTCATCATCGTTGACACAAATGACGTCAGCACCTACGGCAACCCCGAAGGTTCCGCCAACTACGTACTGGCCGAAAAGATGCGGGCCGAACTGCAGGCGGCGGGCAAGCCGAACGGTCAGACCTGGAACGGCGGCGTTGGTCCGGAGCAGCTCGCTTGGATTGAGCAGACCCTTGAACTTGCTCGCCACAATGGAGAGAAGGTGGTGCTCAATGCCCACCACCCTGTTTTTCCCCTCGACCAGCACAACGCCTACAACGACACCACACTCGTGGACCTGGTGACCTCCTACGACAATGTTGTCGCCTGGTTCAATGGCCACAACCACGCAGGCAACTACGGTTTCGCCGGTGGCACCCACTTCATCACTTTCAAGGGGATGCTCGATACGACGGTGAATTCCTACGCCACTGTCCAGGCGTTCGATGACCGCCTCGTGGTGGAAGGATTCGGCCGGGAACCGAACCGGATTGTTCCGATCGGCGCCCCTGCATACGAGGTCTGATTGGGAGGCCACGGGCGCGGCGAGGTGCCTTAGACTCGTGCTTGCCGAAGGAAAGCGGAACTCGGGTGGGGGCGGGCGGCTATGGTGCATCACCGGCTGACGAAGCATGACTGTGCAGTACACACGGCTGAGGTTGTTGAGCGTCTGGGAGTCCTTGTCCCATGCATCGAGGCGGAGGGTCTGCGGCCCGTACGTGGGGCCGAACTGGCGGACTGGATCTACGTCGATGCCGAACCTGAACCGGAGGTCGCAAACCACGGCTGGCAGGTGGGACTGGACGACGAAGTCGGTTTGCTCGTTCGTCCCGATCACGACGACCTGGCGGACCATTTAGGAGAGCAGCCCGGCGTCCGCTCGGTTGTCCAGTTCGACCGCGAAGTGTTCGCCGTTGAAGCGCCCCGGTTGTGTGCAGATGGACTGCGCGCAGCCGTGATGCTGGCTGTCGCCGCGGCCAACAGAAAGGCGCATGAAACGCATACGCCCGATCAGCCGGGAAGTCCCGCCGGCGAGGGCGTCCCCCAGCCGCAGCCGACCCCCATGGTCCAGGCGCCGCAGTCAGCAGAACCTCCGGAAAGTGACGACCTGTGCCGGCTGGTCTCGGGCGATGCCGCCAGTGAAGGCGGCAAAGTTCAGGTTTGGGTCAACCGGAACGGCATCCTGATCCTGCCTGCAGGCACTATCCCGCACGGGCCGCTGGACCAGAGCGAGAACCCGCACTTCCAGCGCGCCACCGTTACGCCTGCGCGCGCTGTCAGCCTCGTTAAGCAGCATGCAGGGAGATGGATTCCTTATGCCTACCTCAACCGGCTCCAGTTGCGCCGGCCCGGGCTGGTCCGGCGGCGCTGGACAGCCAGGGTCGTCGAACAGAGCGGCGCTTCCATCACCTTGAGCTGGCGCGGGACCCGTCCACACGCACTGCTGTTCTGGGGTTACGTCGTCGCCCGGCGTGGCCTGGGCGCGGTGGACGGACTGCCGTAAAAAAACCAGCACTGGCAAACAGGATTCTGGATGCGCTGTTACCGGTGCAGGCGCTCCCGCCAGTCTGCCGGTACCTTGCCTGCCGGTGCGGGTGACGGCTGCTCCGGTGGCCTGGACTGAGGATCCGGGAGCCTCGGGCCGCGGAAGAACTTCTTCGTGGTGTGCTCGTAGAACCAGTCCTCCCCAGGTTCGAAGGACCTCACGACGGGGTGCCCGGCGGTGCGCGCGTGTGCGCTGGCATGTTGTGACGGTGATGAATCGCAGCAGCCGATGTGGCCGCATTGGGCGCAGCGGCGAAGATGCAGCCACCATCCGGCGCCCTCACCGTTGAGGCATTCCACGCATCCTGTTCCACTGGGTGTGGCGTCCAGGTTGATTCCAGGTACCGGGTGGTCGTCCACGAGTCCTCCATTTCCATAGCCTCTGCTCTGCCCAGGTCCCGTTTGCCCGCTGTAGGGAGTCATTCTGACAGAGTCCGCATGCCCTTGTCCCCAGTGTCCTGGCGCGGGTATCGTGATCGCCACCGAACCATTGATCCGGAAAGACGGCGGCCATGGATGACTCGGTTCCGATCATGCTGATTGCCACCACAGACCCCACCACCCGGCGCATCCTTGGAGACGAATTACGTCGACGGTACGGTGCAGACTACGAGGTGGTGGCCTGCGACGGACACGCCCACGGGCGGGCGGTGCTTGAGGGACTCAGGCGCTGGAACCGCCAGGTTGCCCTCATCCTCGGGTGCTACGGACCGGCAGACCGCGGTGGACTCGATTTCCTGCGGCGTGCCTATGGTTTTCACCCGGCTGCCAAGCGTGCTGTTGTGGTCACGTGGGGCGACTTCGCCAGCGCCCCCACCGTCTTCCAGGCAATCGCGCGCGGGTACGCTGAATTGCTGATCATACGTCCCGAACGATCGCGCGACGAAGAATTCCACGGGGCCATTACCGACGCCCTTGACGACTGGCACTTGGCCCAGGGCGTCGGGTTCGAGGCCGTCCGGCTGATCGGGGAGGTCGGCGACGAAAGAACCTACGTGTTGCGGGACTCCTTGAGCCGAAACCACATCCCAGCCGTCTTCCACCCTGTGGAGTCCGAGATCGCGCAACGGACCCTGGATAGCCTGAACCTCCGCAGTCCCGCCCTTCCGGTTATGGTGCTGCAGTTCACGGCGCCCCCCATTGTCCTCGAGAACCCCAGTGACCTGGAGATCGCCCAAGCGATAGGGGTAACGCGACCGCCACCGGCGGACAAAGTCTTCGATGTGGTGGTTGTGGGGGCTGGCCCCTCCGGTCTGGCTACCGCCGTGTATGCCTCCTCCGAAGGCCTCTCCACCATGGTGGTGGAGGGGGAGGCCGTGGGTGGCCAGGCCGGCACGAGCTCGTTGATTCGCAACTACCCTGGCTTCTCCCGCGGTGTGAGCGGCGCCCATTTGGCCTACCGCTCTTTCCACCAGGCCTGGACCTTGGGCACGGACTTCCTCTTCCTGCGGAAGGTGGAGCGGCTCGGCGAGGACGGAAGACTGTACACAGTATCGATTTCCGATGGCACCGTTGTACGGTGCCGCTCGGTGGTGGTGGCCACGGGCGTGGAGTACCGTCGCCTGGGCATACCCCAGCTGGAGGATCTGGTGGGTCGAGGCGTCTTCTACGGGGCCACAGTCTCCGAGGCGCCGTCGATGGCCGGAAAACACGTCTGTGTAGTGGGAGGCGGCAATTCGGCCGGACAGGCGGCCCTGCACCTTGCCAAGTATGCGAAGAAGGTGACGCTGCTGGTGCGCGGACCCACTTTGTCGGTGAGTATGTCGGAGTACCTCATAGCCCAACTTGAGGCCACCCGGAACGTTGCCATCCGCTATAGCACCATGATCGTGGGCGCCCGTGACCAGGACGGATTCCTTGCCGCCGTCAAGGTCGCCGCATCCGGAGCCGCCGACGCAGTCCGCGGCGAGGAGATCGAAGCGGGCGGCTTGTTCGTGCTGATAGGTTCGGTGCCGCGGACCTCCTGGCTGCCTGGCAGCGTAGGGCGTGACCCGGCCGGTTTTCTGCTCACGGGCATCAGGCGCGAGGGCAGTGGCGACGCCCCGTCCACCAGGCCGCCCAGGCCGCCACTAGCTTTGGAAACCAGCATGCCCGGCGTTTTCGCCATTGGGGACGTGAGGGCGGGTTCGATCAAAAGGGTGGCTACTGCAGTGGGCGACGGCGCCACCGTGGTCTCCATGCTTCACACCTACCTGGCCGAGAACCCGCTTCCTGCCTCACCCCCTGCCCCTGGTGACCCAGCCGCAGCCGAGGAGCTGACCGGTGAAGACCGCGTCAACTGAAACAGCACCGTTGATTCATCCAATGCGATGGCTGCTCTACGCCGCTGCATTCCTCGTGTTCCTCGCGGGCCTCGTGCTGTTCGTGTTCCCGCTCCGGACTGCGGAATGGTTTGCGTGGACAGTCAATCCGCCAATGACGGCGGTCTTCCTCGGGGCGGCCTACTGGTCGGCCGCTGGCCTGGAAGTGGCGGGCGCCCGTTCAGCGGGTTGGGATGCAGCGAGGCTGGCAGTCTGGCCCGTGTTTGTCTTCACCACTCTGACTCTCGGAGTCACCCTGCTTCATCTTGACCGCTTCCACCTGTCGCCGGCCGCTGGCCCCCTCGCCCAAGGAGCCACCTGGGCATGGCTGGCAATCTATGCTGCCGTGCCCGTGGCGATGCTCGTCATTGGCTGGATGCAGGTCCGCTCCCGGCGTCCTGCCCCGAAGTCCGGGACGGTGGCACGGCCAGTGCTGCCCGCTGCGCTCCGGCTGCTCATGGTGGGAATCGCTGCGGTACTGCTGCTCTATGGCGTTGCGCTCCTGGCCGTACCCATTCCTGCCGCCATGTTGTGGCCGTGGCCACTGTCCGAGCTCACAGCGAGGGCGGTCGGAGCGTGGCTGGTCGGTCTTGGCTGGTCGGCCGCTCAGGGCCAGTCCAGCCGCGACCTCCGCACCGTCCGCCCTGTGGCCCTGACCTCCGTGGCCTTCGTCATTCTGCAGGCGCTTGCCCTGCTGCGGTATGGCGACGTCCTGTCGTGGCCGAGCGCACCGGCGATCGGTTTCATCACCGTGCTCCTTGCCATTGGAGTCACCGGTGGATGGGCTCTCGCGCTAGCGCGTTCGGCTTCGCCCCGCGGGGCGGAGCGGCGGTAGGCGGCGCGGGGGGGAGCGGCGGTAGGCGCGCGGGCTGAATGGCTCTTCGGGACGCTTCGGGACGCCGCCGGGCAGGCGCGGCTTCCGTTGCCGGACCGTCCGGCAACGGGGTCACGCGAGGGTTGCCACCCGTGCCTTCTGCACCTCCCGCTCAGCCCGCTGCTTGATGCCCAGCAGCATCGCGCGATCCATGAACAAGTAACCTGGCTGCAGCAGGAAGTCCATGAAGCGCAGCACTGCAGGCCGCCCCGGACCGGTGCGAGTCCGCAGCAAAAGCCGCGTCCCGCCGTCGCCCGTATCGTGGAGGATGAACTGCCACGTTCCGGTTACCGTGCCTGCCGGCGCGCCCGGGCTTGAGTCGAGAACGAGGTGCCGGCAGCTCTCCAATTCGGCCACGCGGGGTCCCCTGCGCCCTCCCGGATAACCTGGGGGAGTGAAGGCGATCGTGTCGCCTACCTTGAGGTCCTGCCACTCCGGGTGGATCCGGTCCGCGTTGGTTACTCCCAGACGGAGCAACCCGTTCTCAACCCACGTGTAGGAGTACAGCCCGGCCCGGTCAACCCCCATCTGCACGAGCCACGGCCAGACCTGCGCGGGCGGCGCGGAGATGGTGACGGCCATTGTCTGGACGGAGTCGGGCTCGGGGATCAGGTTATCGCCTGGCAGCAACATGCCCGCCTCTGATCCGGTGGCACCCCATTTTCCTAAGAGGCGGGGCATCACGCCGTGTGTAAGGGCACCGACAACCGTGCCAGCACCAACGATCCCCAGTAACCATTGCCCTGGAATGCGGGCCGTTCCGCGGTTTCCGCCCTCGGTTCGGAGCAAAAGCATATTCCTGCCTCCCAAGCTAAGAGGTGTCCGGCAAGTAAGCGGAACCAAAAGTGCCACTCTCGGCGCATGGACCGGATGCCCTGACACTACGGCCGGTCCCGGCCCGGCACCCAGAGCCCAAAGTCCCAATGGAGGCAAAAAAGCGGGCCCTGCACGTAAACCGTGCAGGGCCCGCGTGGTGCTGGCTTCGGCGTTACAGCCGGGCAGCCCCCGGCTCCAGCGAGAACTGCTGCGGGAGCTTCATGGAGTATTCGGCCATGACGTCGCGAAGGCGGTCCGGGTAGTCGGTGATGATCCCGTCCACGCCGGTGTCGATGAGCGCGCGCATGGTGGGCTTGTCGTCCACGGTCCACGGAATGACCTGCATCCCGGCCTCGTGGGCGCGGTTGACCATGTCTGCGGTGACGTAAGGGGTGTATCCGGGGTCCACCACGGTCCCGTTTTGGGGAGTTCCGTGTACCGGGGAAATGGCGTCGAAGCCCAGATGGGAGGCAGCTGCCACCAGGTCCCCGCCGAAGTCGTCAGCGTCAATGCCGCCCAGCCACGGCGAGCTGCCGGGCTTGCCGGCCTGCAGGAAGTCCTTGTTGGTCAGTGCAACGGTGCGGATCTGGGGGTCCAGATCCTGCACCAGCCGGAGGGCACCCCAGTCGAAGCTTTGGATGGACACGCGGGGCTGCATGTTGGCGGCCTTGATTTCCTTCAGTGCCACGGCCACGAACTGCTCCCGGGGAGCAGTCTGCTCCGGTGCTCCCGCCTCAACCTTCGTCTCGATGTTGAACTTCACCTGGCTGGCACGGTAGGAATCCACCAGGGCAAAAACTTCGGCGAGGGTCGGCATCTTCTCACCGGGAGCGGACTGCTGGCCCGGGAACTGGGAAAGGGTCAGGCTGCCGCAATCAAGGCTCCGGACCTGGTCGAAGGTGAGGTCCTTGATGTACTTGCCCACGTAGGGGAACTGGGGATCCCCGGGCGTGACGGGGGCGGTGTCGGCACACTTCTTATCGCTGATCTTGCGGTCATGGGTGACAACTTCGCGGCCGTCCTTGGTGATCTGGAGATCCAGTTCAAGGGTGGTGACGCCGGTTTCGAGCGCTTTGGCGAACGCGGGAAGGGTGGACTCGACTGTCAGGCCCAGTCCGCCGCGGTGCGCCTGGAGGTCAAAGTGGTTGTCGGCGCCTTTCGGATTGGTGTCCGCGGCCTGCGCCGGAAGGGATGTTCCCAGCGCCAGTCCTGTGCACATGGCCGCCGCGGTCAGCAGCTTTGCATAGTTCATCTGTCATTCTCCAAGTTGGGGTGTGCCCGGTAAAAGGGCACACCAAGTCTTGGGACCGAGGGGAAACCTGCCACAGCGAACAGATGGAGGAGACGTTACATGTGCATGAACGAAGCCCCGGCGTCCTGCAAAATCAGCGCTCGACGACGTCCAGCGCCACGAGGCGCGCGCCCTCACCTTCCGCGAAGACAGACAGAGCCGTGCCCGCCTCAGCGGGGAATACCAGGTCAGTGAGTGTGGCGAGCCCGTCCTGGGCGAAGACCTCAACCGAGCAGCGGTCCAGGTAGACCCGCAGGCGGAGCCGGCCTCCCCACAAAGGCACGGCCACGGCTTCGACGGATGGGAAGGTTTCGTGGAAATCCACGTGCCCCGATTCGCGCCGGTCCAGCCGCAGCATCCCGTCCGCAGCGTCGTAGCGGATGACCGTCCGTTCACCGTCCCCCGCCCGAAGCACCAGACCCACACTCGGGGCCGCACCCGGCTCCAACTCAACATCGATCCGCGCCACGGATGCGGCGGCCGGGACGTCCAGGACGCCGGAGGCCAAGGGCTGCGGGTCAAGCCGGAAGCCCTGGCAATCCAACCCATCAAACGGATCAACTGCCTCCTGCCGAAGCACCACTTTCCCGTCCACCCGGGCCAGTGACACCTCCCGGGGCAGGGACATGGCGCTACGCCAGCCGCCGGTGGGCGTCTCGCGGGCGTAGTCCCAGTTGTTCATCCAGGCGATCATGACCCGGCGGCCGTCCGGCATGTTGCTGAACGAGACAGCGGCGTAGTAGTCCCGGCCCCAGTCGAGCCAGCCGTACTCGCGCATGCGCGAGACATCGCTCTGGAGGCCCTCGGTGACGGTGGATTCGGAACGGAACGCCACGCCGTCGAACTCTCCAAGGAAGTACTGCCCCGCCGAGCCGCCGGCGATGCCGCCCGGGTTGATGTTCACGATCAGGACCCACCGGCTGTCCGCCGGATTCCCGTCCACGGGCAGCTCGAACAGGTCCGGGCACTCCCATACGCCGCCGGTGGCGTTGGCAGGCCCGAAAGTGCTCAGGTGTTCCCAGCTCTTGAGGTCGGCGGACTTATACAGCACCACCTGGCGCCGCACCGCCTCGACGGCGACCATCACCCAGTAGCTGCCGGCACCGCCGTCGTACCAAAAGACCTTGGGATCCCGGAAGTCCGCGGACGCGCGGTCCAGCACCGGATTGCCGTGGTACTTAGTCCAGGTCCTGCCCTCGTCCAGGCTGTACGCGAGCGACTGGGCCTGCCGGCCCGCTAACGGGGCGGCCTCGCTGTAGGCGCTGGTGTAGATGGCCACCAGCGGGGGATGCGCTGCCGTGCCGAGGCCGCTGGTGTTGTGCTGGTCGAACACTGCCGAGCCGGAGAAGATCCCCTCATGCTCGTCGCAGGGGATGGCTACCGGCTGCTCCTCCCAGTGCAGCAGGTCCGGCGAGGTGGCGTGCCCCCAGGACATGTTGCCCCAGTCCGGGCCGAACGGGTTGTGCTGGTAGAAGAGGTGGTAGGTGCCGTTGAGGTACACCAGCCCGTTGGGGTCGTTCAGCCAGTTCCGTTCGGCGGTGTAATGGAAGGCGGGCCGGAACTGGTCCGCGGCGGGACCTGTGGCACGAACAGTGGCGCCCGCCGTCGTCAATGAATTCATGGTTAGCCCTTTACTCCGCTGGAGGCGATGCTGTTGACGAAGGAACGCTGGAAGGCGATGAACAGCACCACCACCGGGACGGTGATCAGGGACGCGTAGGCCATCACCTCGCCCCACGAGACGTTCAGCTGGAAGAAGTATTGGATGCCGATCATCACCGGCCGCAGTTCCTCGGACTGGACCACCATGAGGGGCCAGAGGTAGGAGTTCCAGGCGGGCAGGAAGGTCAGGATCGCCACGGTTGCGGTGGCCGGTCCGGAGAGCGGCATGACCACCTGGCGGTAGATCTTGAACCAGCTGGCGCCGTCGATGCGGGCGGCCTCGTCCAGTTCCTTGGGGATGGATTCGAAGTACTGGTGGAACAGGTAGATGGAGAAGGCGTTGGCGATGAACGGGATGATCTGCACCTGGTAGGTGTCCAGCCAGCCCTTGGAGAACTCGAGGCTGAAGCCGTTCAGCTCGAAGTAGGGGAGCTGGTTGACCCACCACACCAGCGGCAGGGCCAGGGTCTGGAAAGGCACGATCAGCGTGGCCAGGATGGCGGTGAATACGATCTTCTTGCCGCGGACCTGCATCCGGGACAGGGCGAAGGCGCAGAGGCTGTTGACGAAGATGCCCAGTATGACCGTGACGGCGGAGACGCCCACCGAGTTGAGCAGGAATCGGGCCGCCGGGACCCGGTCAAAGACGGCCGTGTAATTGTCGAACGAGATGTTGCCCACCGGCAGGAACGCGGCCAGGGAGGACATGTCCCCGAAGATCTGCTGGTCCGGTTTCAGTGAGGACACCAGCATGAAGACGATGGGGAACGCGGCGACAACCGCGAAGAGGATGCGCACCAGCATGGTGCCGGCGTTCTTCAGGAGGAGTTGGTTTTTCATGTCAGTCTTTCTCCCGGGTGAGGTAGCGCTGCACCGCGGAGACGATCAGGACGAGGACGAAGAACACCAGCGAAATGGCGGAGGCGTAGGAGGTTTCCTGCTGCCGGTAGCCGGACTGGACGGCTTCGTAAATGATGGTGGTGGTGGAATCCATGGGTCCGCCCTGGGTCATCACGCTGATCTGGTCGAAGAGCCCAAGGGCCTGGATGGTGATGGTGACAAGCACCAGGCTGCGGGTGTGGAAGAGCCCGGGCCAGGTGACGTAGCGGAACTGCTGCCAGCGGCTGGTGCCGTCCAGCTGGGCTGCCTCATAGAGTTCGCCCGAGATGCCCTGCAGCCCGGCCAGCCAGATGATCATGTGGAAGCCGGCGGCCTGCCAGATGGACAGGATGATGATGGCCGGCATTGCGGTGTTGGGATCGCCCAGCCAGTCCGGCCCGTCGATCAGGCCGAAGCTGACGGCCGCGAGGATCTCGTTGATCAGGCCGTCCTTGCGGTACATGAACAGCCACAGCAGTGAGACAACCACCATGGAGGTGACCACGGGAAGGAAGTACACCGTCCGGAAGAAATTCACGCCGCGGAACTTCTTGTTGATCAACAGTGCCATTACCAGCGCCAGGCCGGACTGCACCGGGACAATGACCACGGTGAAGTAGGCGACGTTGAGCAGGGCGCGGTAGAACGTGGGGTCCGTGAACAGGCGGGTGAAGTTGTCCAGCCCCACGAATTCAACCGGCCGCGGCGAGATGAGCCGGGCGTTGGTGAAGGCCAGGCCGAAGCCCAGGATGGCCGGAATGAAGATGAAGGCCAGCAGGAGCAGCGCCGCGGGGGCGATCATGCCCCAGCCGCTGAGCTGGTCGCGGCGGAATCCGGGCCGGCGGTGGGCAGCGGGTTTAACGTTCGACGGCGGCGGGGCGGCCTGGGTGCTCGATGGGACGCGTGGGCGGGTGGGAAGGGGAGCAGTTGCCATGGGGAGTCTTTCGTAGGTCGGGCTGCCGGAGGGCTGCCGCGCCGATGGGAGCGGCAGGCCTCCGGCGGCGCCGGCTAGTTCTTGTAGCCGCCGTTGGACTTGATGTTGGCGTCGATGGCCTTCACGGCGCTGTCCAGGGTGGACTTGGGGTCTGCTCCGTTCAGGATGTCCTGGACGGCTTTGCCGTACTCCGTGGCGATGAAGGGGTAAGCGGGTGTCTCGGGCCGCATGACGGCGTACTCGCGGGAGAAGTCCATGAAGATCCGGTTGGCGCCGCCCTCGGCGAACGATGGGATCTGGGCCGCGGCCTCCTCGCTGGCGGGGATGGCGCCGGTGGCCTTGGCCACTGCAGCGATATTCTCCGGCTTCAGGGAGTAGGAGAGGTAGTCCATGGCCGCCTCGGAATTGCTGCAGCCGCTGGTGACGCCCCACTGCCAGGAGGCACCGCCGATCTTGGGGCCTTCACCAAGGTCAACAGGCGGCATGACCACGAGGTCATCGCCCAGTGCGGCCTTGGCCTTGTCCGCGGCCCACGAGCCGGTGTAGACGATGGCGCTCTTGTTGTTCAGGAAGTCCTGGGTGGAATCCTTGCCACTCTTCTTGGCCATAAAACCCTGGTCGGCCAGGCCGCGGAACCACTCCGCCCACGCCACAGCCTTGTCGCCGTTGAGCTCGCCCTGGGCGCTCTGGAAGCCGTCGCGGTTGACCAGGTCGCCGCCAAAGGACTGCAGGAAGGGGGAATAGGCGTACGGAAGCCATTCGCCGGTGCCGGCAGTGCCCAGGTCCAGCGGGTGCTCCCACTTGCCGAGGGCCTTGAGCTTCGTCAGGGCGTCCTGGAACTCCTCCTTGGTCCAGGGTTGCTCCATGGTGGCAACCCGTACCCCGGCGGCCTCCAGGTCGGAGCCGCGTGCCATCATGGCCAGCGCCACGTCGTAGTAGCCCACCGCATAGGGCTCTCCGTCCCATTCAGCCACTGTGCTGGGGAGCTGCTCGGAAAGGTCAGCGTCCAGTTCCAGGGGCTTCAGGTAACCGGCCCATGCCCAGTTGGGCACGTTCGGTCCGTCAATGTCCACGATGCAGGGGAGGTTGCCTGCTGCGGCGGCGGAGACCACCGAGTCGTTGTAGGAGTCCTGGGGGAAGGCCTGGACCTTGATCTTCACTTTGTCCTGGCTGCCGTTGTAGGAGTCCACGATCTTCTGGACTGCGGCCAGTTCGTCGGGGTTGCCGGCGTTGTGGGTCCAGAGCGCGATCTCGCCGGACCCTTCGCTGGAGGAGGAGGCGCTGCCCTTGCCGCAGCCGGCGAGGGTGGCGGTGAGGGCGACGGCGGCTATGCTGGTCGCCAGGACCTTGGTGAGCTTCGTGTTCATGGTCAGTCTTTCTGCTTGGACAGGGTGGAGGGGTGTGACGGGGTCCTGCTGGGAACGCGGCCGCTGCAACGGCTGCGTTCCCGTTTTTTGTGGGGTAAGACAGGTTCGTTCCAGGGCAGCCTCGACGGCTGCCCTGCGGGTCAGTTGGCGTCAGGGTCAGTTCTTGGGCGGGGCCACGGAGCCGCGTTCGACCAGCGGGCATGCGACCTTTTCCTGCACCCGGGGCGCGCCAGGGTTTTCCAGTTCGTTGAGCAGCTTATGGACCGCCCACCGGCCCATTTCATAGTGGGGGAGGGCCATGGTGGAGAGCCCGGGCCAAAGGGCGTCGGCAATCAGTTCCAGGTTGTCCACTCCCACAATCGAGAGGTCTGCCGGGATGCCCAGCCCAAGATAGCCGGCCGCCTGGTAGGCGCCCATGGCCATCTGGTCGTTGAAACAGAACAATGCGGTGGGCCGCCCGGGTCCGGACAGCAGCTGCAGGGCGGCATTGCGCCCTCCGGCCGTGCTCGGATGCCCGGCGAGCAGGTACTCTGCCGGCAGTTCCAGTCCATGGCGCAGCAGGCCTTCCCGGAAACCTGCCAACCGGCCGTGTGCAGCAGGGATGTCGTCCTCGTTGTTGATCATGGCGATCCTCCGGTGGCCTGCCGCCACCAGGAGTTCGGCAGCGGACTCGCCGGCGCCGAACTCATCCGGCACTACCGAGGACAACCCGGGGTTGTCTGTGGTGGCGTCCAACACGATGGTGGGAACCGCGCTCAGTTCGTCGGGTACGGACACCCGCTGGTTGAACATCCGGGCGAAGATGATTCCGTCAACCTGGTGCTGCTGCAGTGCCCGGATCTCCTGGCGCTCCAGTTCATTGTCCAGGCCGGAGTTGACCACCATCAGCAGGTGTCCGTGCTCGGAGGCCGCGTCCTGTGCGCCCTGGATCATGGCGCCGGCGAAGGGGGTGGTGGTGATCTCGTCGCTGACGAGGCCCAGGATCTGGGAGCGCTGGTTGCGCAGTCCGCTCGCCAAACGGTTCGGTGCGTAGCCGAGGTCGCCGGCGACGGCCTTGATGTGCTCGACGGTCCGGGCGTTAACCCGGGAGCTGTGCGCTTCGCTCAGGGCGTGCGACACCGTGGTCACGGAAACGCCTGCAGCTTTCGCTACGTCCCGGATGTTTACCTTCGTCGCCATCGACCGTTCCTTTGCAAAACGTTTTGTATGTTGCTTGAATCACTATATGCAAAACGTTTTGCAGCCGTCAAGGGCGAGCTGTAATTCCTAGGATTCCTGTGGCCGTCCATAGGATGAACCCGAAGGCGTCCGCTCCAGCAGTCCGAAGTCAACCAGGTAGCGGCGCAGCAGGACCACATCCTCCGTGTAGGAGAGGAGCCGCTCATTCACCTGCTTCTCGGTCAGGTGCTCACCAGGCCGGATCGAGTCGTTGGCAATCCAAGCCAGGAGCTCGCGGCGCTCCGCCATGGTGGCCGGGTACCTCTCAATCCTGCCCAGGCGCAGGAAACGTGCCACCCCGGTGGGTGCCTGCCGCCGCGGCTGCTGGGCCAGCAGATTCCGGAAGATCGCTTCAGGCGCCACCAGCCCGCCGGCCGCAGTGCGCTCCACGAGCCCCGACCCGAGCAGGTTTTCGATGGCCCGGTTCCGCCGCCGGCCGTTCAGCTGCTGATTCTTCAACTCTGTGGGCGCGTCCCCGGGCACGGCACCGAGGACAATTTGTGCATAAGCAGTGCGGGCATCGCTGTTGGCCAGCACAGCCACAACCCGCCGCCAGTGCGGGCCGCCGTACCGCGCCGCTCCAGCCATGGCACTCTCCTTCGATGCCGCCGTCGAACGCCTATACCGACTGCGGGCCGCGCTTGAAAAGGACCGCAAGGAGGACCCCGCCGGCGATCAGGGTCAGCCAGACGATGCTGATGATGATGATTTCGAAGACATCCTCCCGGTTCATGCCGCGCAGCGCCACTACGACGGCGAGGGAGGCCACCGCAGCGGCGAAGCTGGCGAGGAACAGCCACCGTATACTCCGCTCAAGCCTGGTCCGGGTAGACAACACAGGCACCAGGCAGAGAAATACCACGGTCATGAGCAGGTACCCGAGCTCCTCCAGGGCGATGAAGATCCCGTTGGGGTTGTACTGCGTGAAGATGGACCAGCCGTCAAGCTGACCTTTTTCGAGGCTCGTGGGCATCACCACTGCCTGGATGTAGTAGTTGACCAGGAGGACAGCCGCCGCGATCACCGCGAGGCACAGCGCCAGCGAACTGTAGGTCTTGCTCCTGTCCGGGGAGTACTGATGCAGTGCGGCAACCAACGCCACGAACAGCAGCATCAGCATCATCGCCGGAAACAGCCAGTAGTAGTCACCGGGCCACTGGGCGGCGATCACGTCGTCCGTGAAGGGGTAGGGGACCTTGTCCGGCAGTGCTGTCAGGGCAAGCGCAAAGGTCAGCACCGTCAGGACGGTGGTGGCAACTGCCACCCGGAACCCGAACAGGTAGGCGGCCTCGACGGATGCCTGGGCACCCTGCCCGCCGCCTGCAGCAGGACCGGCAGTGCGGCTGGTCTTCCTTCTTGTTGGCATGGCTGCTTCCCACAGTTTGTGCGTACACGTCCCGATCAGGATGCGGCTTACCCGCCGGAGGAAACAGGGCATAAGGTCCCCGCGGCGCAAGCGCGGGACGGCAATCTGGTCAGTCCTGGCGGCCTTCAAGGATCCGCCGGGCGTCATCCTGCGCCTGAAGGGCATGCGGGCTCACTGCCTCGCCCCTCAAATGGCCGGCAGCGGCGATGATGTTCCGGAGTTCCGACACCGTGCGTGGTTCCGTCACCCCGTGGTGCGCCACGGTGTGGCAGTTGGGGCACAGCGGAACAAGGTCGGCAATAGGATCCAGCTGGTACCCGCTCCCGAGCATTTCCGGCGGCACAACGTGGTGGATATCGATGTAGCCCGTGCCGGCATCACCGTAGGAGGCCTCGAAGGAGAATCCGCAGGCAGCGCAGGACGTTCCATGGAAAGCCAGGCATACCCCGCGCGCCTCGGCGTCCCGCTCGTAGCGGTTCACCTCGATGCTGCTGACCGCGGACGGCGGGCAGGTCCCGGACACCACCTGGGCGGGGGTACCCGCCGTCGGCCCCTGCTCCCGCCACAACCGGCGAAGGCCAGGTTCCGCCCCAGGCGGAAGGTCCATGCCTGGACGAACAACGGCGTCGCGCCACGCCAGCCAGGGGACGGCCTCGCTGAGGGCCTCGGGCCGTATCTGCTCGCCGAGCGGGAGCAGGGCGTCGAAAGCGACGCTGACGCTCCAGCCGGCGTCGGCAGGTTCCGCACCGGGCATGCCGGCGTATGGTTCGGACACCACCACCCCGTGTCCAATAAGCCCGGTCCATGCGTCAGTCCTGCCCTGCACCAGGAGCCAGGCTTCAGTCCCCAGCCGGACGTCCAGCGCATGGCCGACGCTCCAGCGCTGCAGGAACCGGCCGGACTGCGCCACCTGCTCGACGGCGGCAGGGTAGTCCCAGCGGTCCCATGCGTTGGGATTCCATCCAAGGAGGACTGCAGCCACTACCCACCCGATCCAGCACACGCTGTGCGTGGTGCACAGCCTTCCGAATGGAACCTAGATAGGTTCCTTGGCCAGCGCCTTGGTCTTGGCCGGTGTTTCGCGGCCCAGGCGCTCGTCAAGCGTGACGCGCAGCCTGGCGGCCGCAACCTGGACCCGATGCTCAGCCGGGGTGGCCTTCTTGGGGGCAGGCTTGGCGGAAGTGTTCCGCGGAGGATGGACAAACCGGTGTTCAGGCGACGCTGCGCTCATGGTCCAGCCTCCTTGGTTGTGCCTTCATCCGTCGTTCCATTCTCGCCCATGATGCGGCTGTCGTCCACGAAGGGCATCTCCTGGCCGCCGTTTCCTTCCTCCCCGAGGTCCTCCCCGTTCTCATCGCCGGAGACGCTTTTCCATGCAATGTCGAACAACTCGAGTTCTTCGGTGCGCGCGAGTTCGCTGCGGGCCAGCACTTCCAGGGTGGCCAGTCCCAAGGCCTTTGTTCCCTCGTCCCCGTCCAGCGCGCGGTCCAGTGCCCACTGCGTCCGCCGCCACCATTCAGCGCGGCTGTCCGCTTCAGTCTTCTGCATCAGGGCACGGGCATCCGCTTCCCGCTTCTGGTCCAGGGCCGTCTTGTCCGCAGCGGTGCGCTGCTTAAGGGTGCGCCAGTTGATATAGAACGCCAGCAGGGCTGCGATGAGCACGGCCAGCGGACCGAGCCCGGCGAGGATCACCCACCACTCGGCCGGACCAGAGTGGACGACGACGTCCAGCGGCGTGGGGGACGGGACAGGGGTCACCTTGCCAGCATAGGCCGGGAAGTGCTGCCAGACGTCCGGACACCCCGCAGCCGGGCATGTCAGGCAGTGATTACGACTTTCAAGGCATTGGTCTCCGCCGCCCGGGCAAAAGTGTCATAGGCATCCATGAACTGGTCGAACCGGAAATGGTGCGTGGCGAACTTCTCTGCGGGCAGCTTTTTCTGCGCCACGAGCTTCAGCAGCATGGGCGTGGTGTTGGTGTTCACCAGGCCCGTGCTGATGTTGACGTTCTGGATCCACAGTCTTTCCAGGTGCAGTTCCACTGCCTTGCCGTGGACGCCAACGTTGGCCACGGTGCCGCCGGGACGGACTATCTCGGTGCACATGCCAAAGGTGGCGGGAATGCCCACCGCCTCGATGGCCACGTCCACCCCCTGCCCGTCGGTACGGGAGAGGACCTGGTCCTTCCAGTCCGGGTCGCCCGAAACAACGATGTCCGTGGCCCCGAACCCGCGGGACTGCTCCAGGCGGTTGCGGTCAAGGTCGATGGCGATGATGGTGGCCGCTCCGTAGAGTCCCGCGGTGGCGATGGCCGCCAGCCCCACCGGCCCTGCTCCTACCACCGCAACTGTGTCTCCTGGCTTGACCCGCCCGTACTGCACTCCGATTTCAAAGCCGGTGGGGAAGATATCGGAGAGCATGACCGCCTGCTCGTCGCTCACTCCGGCGGGCAGCAGGTGCAGGGAATTCTCGGCGTAGGGCACACGGACGTATTCGGCCTGGGTGCCGTCAATCAGGTGGCCGAAAACCCAGCCGATGCCCGACGCGCCTTCGTCCCCCAGGCAGTGGGAGTACAGGCCGGTCTTGCAGTTGGCGCAGTGGCCGCAGGACTTGATGCAGGAAATGATGACCCGGTCACCGGGCTTCAGCGTGGTGACGGAGGACCCCACCTCGGTAATTGTTCCTACGCCTTCGTGGCCCAGGATCCTTCCCTCCTGGACTGCCGGCACGTCGCCCTTGAGGATGTGCAGGTCCGTTCCGCAGATGGTGGTGGTGTCCACTTTTACGAGGGCGTCACTGGGATTGACGATGGTTGGTTCCGGCACATCGGTCCAGGATTTCTTCCCCGGTCCGCCGTAGACAATGGCTTTCATTCCTGCTCCTTGCTCGTCGATGATCCGGGTGCCGTCCAGCGCCGCGTTAACTCAAGAATGGTGGATGGGTTTCCTGGCTGAAAGGGTCCTAGGTCCCCGGGTCAGGTCGCCGCGGCGGACCAGCATCACGACGGCGACCACCAGCCAGGCTGTTGCCGCGTGGCCCCACGGGTAGACCTGCTGCGGGATCCCCGGCGTCAGCGGGTTCAGGATGAACTGGAAGGTGGAGAGGCTCGCGTGCATCAGCGCTGCCAGGAGCAGGCTGCCGGTGCGGTCGTAGACCCACACCATGAGCACCCGGTAGGCGGTGAGCTGCCCGACGAGCACGCCCACGAACCACAGGGAAAGGAAGATCTCCATCGGTATGCCGCCGTTGGTTCCGCCGCCGCCCCAGTAACTCACGAAGAAATGCCACACTCCCCAGAGCACCCCCACCAGGATTCCGGTCCAGAGTGCGCTGAGGCGACGGCGCGCCCTCGGGATGGCGAACCCGGTCCAGCCGACTTCCTCGAGCAGCCCCACCACCAGCCCGAGCACCAGTGCCATGGCGATGGTCCCGGCCTTGTCTTCTGCCGTGGCGATCCGTGGCGCGTATGCGGGAGAGGAAGTCCACAGACCCAGCACGACGGCGGCCATCGTCACGGGCGCGACCAGCAGGGCGATGGCGTACCACCGCCCGCCCACGCGCCAGTGCTTCAGGCGCTGCCACAGTTCGCTGTAGCCTGCACGTCCGGAGGCAACTCCCGTCAGCAGCAGGCTGGCAACAGCAGGCCCCAGCAGCATCGCCGGCACCGTGACGGGGACCGTCAGCTGGAATTCTTCCGGCGTGGGCGACAAGCCACCCGTGCTGGCCCAGACGGCCAGCACAATGCAGCCCCAGGACAAGAGGAATGTGACGCTGAAATACCACCACAGCGGATGCGTTCGGACTGATGTCCGGAGGGCGTGCATGGGATCCTCCCGGTTGACGCGTGCCGTACCTTCAGGTTCCTGTCCACGGAACGCCCGGCATAGGGCCGACCGTCCCGATTCGCTGTGGGATGGGCCACCGCGCCCGGGCCGCTGGGACGAAAGACCCTGTGGGCCCGCGGGATTTCGGGTGACGCTGGTTTCTGGAGCTCCAACGCGGGTTGGAGCTGGTCGACCGATTGGCCATCCAGAAGAAAGTCCGGAGGAACCATGGCGGACTCCACCAAAATCGTCAGCGCCATCGTCTTCGTCATCGCCGTTCTGCTGTGGGCGGCGTTCGGCGCAGTGCTGCTGGTCAGGCAGGGAAACCTGGCTGACCTGTGGGCCGCTTTCCGGGGCCAGCCCTGGGTCCTGCAGGGGCTGGAATTCCTGGTTCTCCTGCCATGGACTGCGGCACTGTGGGTGTGGAACACCGCCTGGGAACTGTGGATCCGGGCCCTGCTGTTGGTCGGCCTGGCGTGGGTCAGCCTGTACCTGCTCTTCCCGTGGCGCTCCGGATAGGCGTGTTCGGGCTAGACAGGGCTTGGGACTGGCGCAGGAGCGTAGGTCCGTCAGCTGTTGCCGCGCCGGGAGATCAGGACCGGGCCGCGTGCATGGTGAAGGACCGCGTGGGCGGTGGAACCGATGGTCTGCCGCAAAAAGCCGTGGCCTTTGGTCCCAACAACAAGCATCTGCGCGTCATCCGAGGCTTTGAGGATGGCATGCGGGACCGATGAGTCAGTGAGCACCCTGCCCTCCACGGCAACGTAGGGTGCGAGCGCCCGGGCACGCCGGAGGGCGGCGTGGAGCACTTCGCCTGCGGCAGCCTCGGCGTCGGGCTCGTTCCGCTGTGCGTACCCGGCGGGCACATGGTGGACGTGCAGGACACTGAGCCTGGCCTGCGTTGCCGAGGCGAGGGCGCAAGCGTCCTCCAGCGCGGTGGGGGACCCGGATGCGTCCACCGCGGCGACGATCGGCCCGCCAGGGTGGAGGTCCGGCCGGATCACTGCCACGGGGCAGGATGCAGTGGCTGCGAGTTCCAGGCTGACCGACCCCACCAGCAGCCCCAGGAATCCACCCAGCCCCCGGCTGCCCACAACCACCATCTCCTGGCCGGCAGAGGCCTCGGCAAGGTAGGAGGCCGGCAGCCCATGCAACAGGGTGCCCTGCACGTCCAGTCCCGGGGCCGCGGCGTGGGCGTGGCTGACGCCCTCCTCGAGGATCGCCTGTGCTGACCGCTCCAGGCCGCTGTCCGCCACCCCCGGAACCGGGCCCAGCCGGTGTGTCAGCAGCGGCCAAATGGAGACGTGGACAACGTGGAGGGGACAACCGCGCAGGTCCGCCTGCCGGGCTGCCCAATGGACGGCGGCGGCGGCTTCAGCTGAACCGTCGTATCCCGCAACGATGGATCCTGATTCCTCCATTGCTCTCCGCTCCTGCCCAGGGGACCTTCGGCACTGTGGTGGCTCCCCGTGAGACTCCATGCTGTTGGGGTGGGCCGCGCTGTGTACCGCCTATTCCAGCAGAGTACCCACAGTTGCCGGAAGCAAGAACTTCTGTCCGATCCCGAGGAGCAGCACATGGCCGCCTGGCAGGAAAACATCACCCCGCACCGGTTCGAGGGCCAGACAGTCATGGTGGCGGCAGGAACCGCCTTCCTGCTGAGCCGGGACGGCACGAACATCAATGGAGTGGTGCTGGCTTCGGACAACGGATGGAACGCCGTTTAGGGGCGGACGCGCCTCCAGGAAGTGGGCGGAAATGGGCCTCATAATGCGCAGGACTGCTGGCCTGCTGCTGGCGTTGCTGGTGCTGTTGCCCGGCAGAGCGGGCATCGCCTTCGCTGTCCCGCCGGCGTCCGTGGAGGTCCAGGACACGGCAGGGGTGCTGGACCGGAACACGCTGGTACCGGCCCTCGAACGCATCGATTTCTACAACCCCACCAAGGTTGTGGTGTACACCTACAACGGCAGCGCGGAGGACAACCTCAACGAGGAAGTCCTGAGGTTTGCCCGGGCCGGGCACCCTGAGTGGATCAGTGCTGACGGGCAGAAGTGGGCGGACGGGCTCTTCATTTTTGCCCTTGACCCGGTGGGCCGCCATGTTGGCACGTACATGGGCGAAGACCGCAAAGTGTCCCTGGAACAGCGGACCGACATCCAGGACTCGGCCAAGGAACTCCTGCGGGATGCGCAGTGGACAGAGGGAACCATCGCCGGCGTCCGGCGCGCGGCGGAGCTCATCAACCAGCCCTGGTACCGCTCGGCCGCCTTCCTGGTCGCGGCTTGGATCACGGCTGGAACAGCAGCCTTCGGCGGCGGAGCCTGGCTCGTTGTGCGGGCCGTTACCAGGTCTTCCAGCCGGAAGGAGATCGAGCGCGGGGACCGGAGCTACGGCAATGTGAGCATGGATCTGGATGTGACGGAGCTGAACGCCGCCACCATTCCCGAATCATCCCGGTATGGAAGCCACGTCCTCGAGAAACACCGCACCTTCCTGAGCCGCTACAACGCGGCCAGCGAGCTCTCCAACAAAGTGCACGCGCTCTCCAGACGCGCATTGAGCCGCCGGAAGAACCTCAAGCTGGCGCGCCAGTACGCAGACGCGGCCTCCGAGCTCGACGCCCTTGACGACGTCATCGCGGATACCAACGCCCTCTTGAACCGTGCCAGCGCCTGGCACACTGCCTGGGACCGGCAGCTGGCACCTTTCCGCAGCGACCTGGCCGGACTCGAACAGCTCCTCAGCAAGCGCCACGGGCAGGGGGACTCGGCAACCGCGGCGGCACTGCGGTCCTTCCGGGACCAGAGCCTGCGCGAGATCGAGCGGTGGACCGCGGAGCTGGCGGAGGAAAAGATCAGCCCGGAAAAGGCGCTGGACCGCCTCTACGACGCCCGGACCCGCCTCGCTTCGCTCCTGGAGAACCACGCGGAAACGGTTATCGGGGGCTTTGCCAAGAACGAACGCGAAGCCGGGCTCATGCGCAAGGAAATGCAGGAAGCCCAGGAAGGCCTGGACCACCGCCGCCGTAGCTATGAGCCAAGTATCCTGGGGACCGTCTACCCGTCCTACCACTTCTTCTCCGTGGCAACCTTCAACTCGGGGCTCAATACGGGGGTCAGCAGCGTCAGCTCAGCCCGCGGCGGAGGCGGCAGCACCACCGGCTATGGAAGCAGCGGCGGCAGTTTTTCCGGCTCAGGCAGTTCATCCAGCTTCTGATAGCGGGTACCGGCGCTGAGGGTACGACGGCGGCCGTCGACCTACAACGCCCGGCTGAGGCTCCGCTGCAGCAGGAAGGACCCCAGCGCCAGCAGCGCCAGCGCCATGGCGGCCAGGACGCCCAGCTGCGGAAGGATCTCCGCCAGGGTTCCCTCATGCCGCTGGATGTCCGCGAAGGCGTCATATGCCCAGCGGTGCGGGGTCAGCCGGGACACTGCCTGGAGTGCCTCGGAGAAGAACTCCGGCGGCACCATGGAACCGCCCAGGCCACCCAGCACCAGGCCCAGCCCAACCCCCACACCGGAGGCAGCGGCGTCGTTATCCATCACTGAACCTATGACCATGGCGGCAGCGGCGGAAACTGCGCAGAAAAGAACCAGGACCAGCCCCGCCAGCAGGGGATCACCCCAGTCAACGCCAAACAGCAGGGCAGTGCCGGCCATGATGTAACCACCCTGGACGGCGGCGATGCCGAAGCGCCCCAGGGCCTGGCCCGCCAATGCCTGCCAGCTTGAAACGGGGGCAGCCATGACGCGGGCAATGACCCCGAGGCGCCTGGCCTTGATCAAGGTGGTGGCCCCGGTGAGGGAGCTGAGGAAGACGAACAGCAGGAGCTGCTGGGCCGCTCCTAGGTCGAACCGTCCCAGCCCCTGGAACACCTGGGAGACGTCATTGGTGTCAACCACCTCCACGCGGGGCTGTTCCACCGCTTTCCTGGCCTGCTCCAGCGCGGCGGCCGCCTCGGACGCACCCACCCCTGCGGATTCGAGGAGGGCCTGCTGCCGCCGCTCGGTGCTGACTGCCTGGATGGAGGCCCGCACCTCCTGGAGCACGGCCTGCGCTGCCGACTGGGACGCCGTGACCACTTCAAGGTCGGCAGGCCGGCCGGCTGCGAACGCTGCGGCGTCGTCGTCACTGATGAAGATCCCGACGTCGGTCCGGCCTCGGCTGAGCTGGTCCCGCACCGTCCCGGCCCCGGCAGTGGACACCTGGAGGCCGTCCTTTCCCAGCCGTTCCGCCAGGGCCGTCGCCAGCCGGGTGTCCGGTGCGCCGGACAGGGCAACACGTGACTGGCCGCTGTTGGCGCCGAACTGCGAGCCGAGCAGCAGGATCAGCAGGAGGGGAAAGATGAAGACAAAGAAGATATTGGACCTGTCCCGCAGGAAGAGCCGGACTTCCACGGCCGCGATGCCGGTGATGCTCCTCATGCCCTGGCGCCCCTGTCCGGAAGCAGGCGTGAAGCCAGTGTGGCTGCCGCCGCGAAGCCCAGCATAACGGCAAGGGGGACGGCGACGTCAGCCACTCCGCCCCCGCCCGACGTGATGCCCAGGCCCCGGATGAAGGCGGCAATCGGGTTGAGGTCCATGAGGGTGGCCAGGAATCCCGAGGCCTCGATGGGGAAGAACGCGCCGCCGGCGATGCCCAGCACCATGCCCAGGATCGACTGGGCGATGTTCGCCTGCTCCGCGCTGCGGACCAGGCGGGCAACCACGAAGGTCAGGCTGGTGGCGGACGCTGCCACGGCCAGCACCAGGAGCGCGACCACCGCGGGCGAGCCGAAGGAGACGCCGAACAGCATGCTGCCGGCAGTGAGCAGGATGGTAGTGGCGGTAACGCCGAGGATGAATCCAACAAGGGCTTTTGCCGTGATGATTGTCCCGTGGGCCACAGGGCTGGCCTGCAGCCTGGCCAGCGTGCCTTCCTCCCGCTCGGCCAGCAGCCCAAGCACCCCGAAACCGACGGTGAAAAGCAGGAAGAGCCCGGTCTGGCCGGCCACCAGGGTGCCCTTGAGGGAAAGCTGTTCAGCGGACGCCTTGCCTTCAGACAGCGTCAGCGCAGGGCTGCCGGCTGCGGCCTGCTGTGCAAGGGCGCCGAGGCCTTCATGGGGGAGCCCTGCGATTTCCCCTGCCGCGGCGGTCGCGGTGCCCGCCGCTAACTGCCCCAGGAGCCCGTCCACCACGGAAATCAGGACGTTGGCTTCAAGGCCCGCCGAATCCCCTTCCACCACCTGGACGGAGAGGGCCTGCCCTGACCTCACCGCCGTCGTGAATTCCGCGGGGAGGATGATGCCCAGGTCGGCTCCGGAGTCCTTCGTCTCCCGGCCCACGTCGGCGGCAGGCACCTTGCGGATGGTGACGTCCATGATGGGAAGCGAGTCCAGGGCATCAAGCAGCGCGCCGCCCAACTGCCCGCTGTCCTCAGAACTTGCGACGACGACGGCGGGCTTGAGGTCCACGCTTTCAGTGTCGAAGCCGCCAAAGGAGAGGTTCAGGACCCCCATGAGGGCCAGGGGGACAAGGAGCGAGAAGATAAACACGGATTTGTCCCGGATCCGCTGCCGGAGGTCATTGGCCACCATGGTCCACAGTCCGTGCACGTCAGTCCCGCAGCGCTTTGCCGGTCAGGTGCAGGAAGACGGACTCCAGGTCCGGCCGGACAATCTCCACCGAGGTCAGCACCATCCCGGCGCCGCCCGCCTCGGCCACGATGGGGGCAAGGAGGCCCGGTCCGTTGTGCACCGTGAGGATCAGGCCGGAGGCGCCGCCGTCGACATGCTGCACGCCTGGAAGCTGCCGCAGTGCCGCGGCGGCGGCACCGGTGTTTCCGCTGCCGTGCAGGTCGATCCGGTCCACGCCGCCCGTCAATTCAACGAGCTGGTTCCGGGTGCCCTCGGCCTGGATCCGGCCCTCGTCAATGATGGCGATCCGGTCGCACAACCGCTCCGCCTCCTCCATGTAATGGGTTGTGTACAGCACCGCCATGCCCTCCGTGGCGAGGCCTTCCACGGATTCCAGGATGGAATTGCGGGACTGGGGATCCACCCCCACCGTTGGTTCATCAAGGATCAGCAGGGTGGGCCGGTGCAGGAGGCCGATGCCGATGTTCAGCCGGCGCTTCATACCGCCCGAAAACTTCTTGGTCTGCTCGCCGGCCCGGTCCGCCAGCCCGATCAGGTCCAGGACCTCCTGCGTCCGGTTCTTGAGTTCCTGGCCGCCGAGGCCCTGGAGCCTGCCGAAGAACAGGAGGTTCTCCTTCGCCGTCAGGTCCGGGTAGATGGCAAGTTCCTGCGGGACCAGCCCGATGTGCCGCTTGACCCGGGTGCTCGCAGGAGTCATGGCAGAACCGGCGAGTTCGATGGTTCCGGAATCCGCGGGAATCAGCCCGGCCACCATGGAGATGATGGTGGTTTTCCCCGCCCCGTTAGGGCCCAGGAGCCCGTAGGTTTCGCCGGCCTCGATGTGGAAGGTGACGCCGTCCACCACCGTGTGCTGGCCATAGCTCTTCACCAGGCCTTTGACGCCCAGGACCTGCGCCTTCCGGGTTTGGACGTCCGCCGTCACGGCGCGGCCGGTTTCCTAGGCGGCACCGAGGGAACCGGCCTTGCCGGAACCGAACGCCCGGAACTGGGGTCCCCTGCGGGGCGTCCGGACAAGGGTGGCCGCGGGCGCGAGATCCCGGATCAAACCGGTGCCGGCGCATTCGCGGACGTCCTTGATGGCGTCAGCAGCGGTGTACTTGTCCGGGTACTGTCCGGAAACGGCCAGTACCTGTCCATCCGGCGCCATCAGCCTGAACCTGATCCGCGAATCCTCGTCGACAAACAGTTCGAACGTTCCCGCCATAAGCCTTGTTCTCCTCAAGCATCCTTGCTCCAAGCAGTGGAGCGCATGGGCCCACCGGCATCCGGTGCGCAGCCCGGACACAGCACCCCAGCCACGGTGCATCCTTCGGGCCTCAATCCAGCGTGCCAGAGGGTAGGGGCTGCCATCAGGGACCAAAGTCCCGTCTGCCCTATTCATTGGGGTAATTCGTGGTTCGCGGGCGCGGGTACTGCCGCCGCCACTTACCCTAGGCACATGAGCGAGCGGAGAACTACATGGCATGCACGGCACAAGGAGGGCCTAAGCCGGGGTGAGCGGGCGGCGGACGTCCTACGGAACGGCATGGGCAGCTGGACCTTCGTGGGGCTGTTCGTTGCCTTCATGGCGGCATGGGCCGGGTTTAATTCCTACGTGCTGGCGGCGGACGCCTGGGATCCTTATCCCTACATCCTCCTGAACCTCTTCCTCTCCATGCTGGCCGGGCTTCAGGGCGCCATTCTTTTGATTGCCGCAAAGCGCCAGGACGCCATTGCCGCGGCGATGGCCCGCCACGACTACGAGACAGACGTGCAGTCAAAGTCGGAGATCGACCGGCTGATGGCGATCAACAGCCAGCAGCTTGAGCTGCTCGAGGAGCTCCGGGCCCTGCTCTCCCGGCCCGGCGCGCTGCCATCCGGGGCAGTGCAGGAGCGGCAGGATGAAGGCACGGATGATGGTTTATGACTTTCCGTCCGTTCTGTGCCCGGAAAGCCGGATCAGCGCGAAACCGGTAGCCACAAACCACACCCAGAGCAGGATGCCGTAGCCCCAGTAGAATTCAGGCACCGCGTGGCGGAGGATTTCGCTCACCACCCCCAGCGCCCCTGTTGCCACGCCCAGCCAGGCAATCCACTGGGGGAAGAGTGCCCTGGGCCCCGTGGCCATGGCGACAGCCATCAGGAGGATGCCGAAGGCAGAAAGGGTTCCTACGATCGCGGGGGTGTTGTTCTCCGCGAGGATTGCTTCTGCGGCCGTGGCAAAAACCCTGCGTTCTTCCTCGGTACCGGCCTCCAGGTAGCGGTCACTGAGGTAGATGAGGTTCAGCGATCCGCGGCTGCTGACAGGGACGGCCAGGATGAGGGCCCATGGCAGGGCGCCAAAAATGAGGGCGATCAGCGCGAGGCTTCTCTGTGCGGGGGCCAATGCCACAAAGAGCGCGGTGAAGGCCAGCACCGGAAGGATGTTGGGGAGGATCCACAGGATCTGCTCCGCAACGTAATTCGCGCCTTGTTGGCGGCGATGAATTCGAGGTTTTCCGCCCCTCCGTGCACAGGCGGAGGTGCAAGGAAATCCAGCACCAGGGCGGCTATCAGCAGGAACACGAAGAGGACAGAAGCTATCCCCGCCCACCGGAAGAGCGGCCTCCATGGCTGGAGATTGTCCTGGAAGGCGGGACTGGGTGGAACCGCGGACTGAACATCAGGCATGGCCGGGCTAGCCTGCCTGGACGCCGGCGGCCGGTCCGCCTGGGGAGTCCAGTCCGGCAACGATCCTGTCGGCCCAGGCGTCGATGGCCGCCCAATCCCGGAAATCACCCGCAGGCAGGGCTTCCTTCGCTGCCGGGGCAAGCCTGATGAGGCGCTCACCGATGCCGATGGGAGGGGAATCCGGGTCCCACGCGCCGAAAAAGACCTGTTCTCCACTGGGATGGAGCAGCTCCTGCAGTTCAGCGAACTCCTTCGGCCGGGCGCTCGCCAGAACATCCTCCCCATCCTTGTCAACAGCTTCGGTGCCAAGGGGGCCGCTGCTGAAGAGCCATACCTTTTTGTCCTGGAGCTCCCGCCGGTGCCGCCTCGCGAAAGCCGTGGCTTCCTTGAGCCAGTGGACCATGTAGGCGGCGCTGCCCAGCACCACGGCTTCGTACGGGCCGACGTCATGCACTTCCGCCACCGGCCGGGCCTCGGCCTCGAGCCCCTGTTCACGGAGGCGGGCAGCGATGCGCCCGGCTATTCCGGTGGTGGAACCGTGCCGGCTGGCGTACGCAACAAGGACCTTCATGGGAGACCTCCTTGGATGGTTGGCTTTTACGCGACGGGCCAGACAACCCTTGTCTGCCACTTCGCGGGGTCGGGTTCGGCTTCCGGGTCGGTCAGGTAGTACTCCCACATGGTGTCCGACGGGGTGAGGCCGTCAGCTTCCATCTGCCCCAGGATCGCGTGGTAGGTGTTTTCCAGGGTGTCGTACGGGCCGACGTGGAGCGCCTCAAGGGCATCCGTCTCAGGCAAGGTCCCGCCCGCCACGCCATCCGCGTCGGTAAAGCTGCCGGCAATGGGGAAGCCGGCTTCCACGTCAACCGTCTCGCTGGGCATGCCCCGGTAGAGCGCGAAAGGCGGTCCTGCGGGGCTGGCTCCCTGCTTCCGGGCTGCAGCCATCACGGTACCGAAGGCCCGGCCGAAGAAGTCGGTCAGTGAAGCCATGGGGACGCGTTCGCGGACGACGGCGACGGGCTGTTCCGTGAGGTGGACTTTCTGCGGGTGCTGGGCGGAGTTGTTCATGGCATTAGCCTGCGCCGCAGGCTGCCGGGGTTACAGGGCCTTAGGACTCTAAAAGGTGCCCACGGCGTCCCGCCCTAGCCGGCAGCTTCATAGGCCTCGCGCAGCCACTGTTCCACCTCGGCGTCCAGCTCGCCGCTGTCCTGCAGCTCAAGATGGTGCATCCAGATCCCGGGGGAGGGGTGCGCGATTTGCTTGAAGCGCGGCGATGCCGCCTCGTAAGGGAGCGCCAGGGACAAGACCACGGGGACCGTGGACTTCACGTAGGAGCCAGGGCGCCAAAGAAATGCGAAGCCGCGCCCGCGGCGGAACGAAACCTGGCTCTTGGAGACCCGGACCTCCAAGGGTCCCAGCCCGGTTGCCATGCGTTCTGCCGCCCGGTAAACGCCGTAGGCCGTGGGGGAACCTTCAAAAAAGCGGTCAACCGTCCAGGGTCCGCCGTCCTCCATGGGGAGGGGCTATTCGAGTCCTGCGCGGGTGGCTTCGTCCAGCGGGGTGCCCCAGGTGCCTGTGGCGGACAGGGTGAACCGCCGGCCCGTCACGGACTGGGGAACGATCCGGATGAGGTGGTCCTGGCCTACTCCCTGCCAGGGAAAGAGCCCCCGGCGCGTCTCGTTCAGGGCCGGCCCCGCGGCATCGTCCTGGACAGCCCTGCCCTTGACCACAACGCTCCAGGCCAGGCCAAACTCGGCGCTGACGCTGTCCGCCTCCAAGGCCACCAGGGAGTTCGCTTCAATGGCCTGGAGCTTCGTGCCGCTGCCCGTCCGGAAAACAAGGCCGTCGCCGTCAACCTTGAAGCCCACCGGAAACACATCGGGCTGGCCGTCCACGACGACGCCAAGCCGTCCCACACTCGTGCGTTCCAGGAGTTTCCAGCACTCCTCGGAGTCCAGGATTTCAGCTTCTGGCACCATGTTCTTGTCGGTCATGCCCAGATCCTACGGGGCTGGTTACTGGACTGACAGGGCCCAAAGACCTTTGACCTCCCGCGGAGTTCACGCTTCCCTGCGGCTGCCCTGGTCCTTCACGGCGGAGCGGAGCGTTTCCGCCCACGCAGCTGCGCGGTCAACCTCCCCTTGACGGAGGGGGCCTTCGCTGCCTTTGACGTAGAAGGCCATGGGGCCGGTGATGATGCTGGCGCCGGCGGCCTTGAGCGCCCGGGTCATCTTCCTGGCGGCATCCCCATGGATAAACAGCTTGAGCCGGGTGTCGAACGCTGCCGCCTTCACCCCTGCCAGCCCACGGGAGGCAAGGTCTGCGAGCGCCTGGGTGATTTTGGGCGTCGGGCGCCAGCCATTGATGGGGCTGCCCACCACAAGGAGGTCGCCGGACTGGAGTGAGCCGGCATCGAAACGGTCAACGGGGACTGCAGCGGCCTTGTTGCCCAGGCCCGCTGCCAGGGCTTCCGCGATGGTCTTGGTGTTGCCGTAGGCGGAGTCATAGACGACGAATGCCTTCATGGTGTCCCTGGCCTTTCCCGGACCCAGCCGGAGGAGGATTGTTCCCTCCAGCATGCGGGCGGCACGGCGCGCAGTGCAGGGCCGAAAGTCATGACAAGGCCGGGGAAAGCCCGGCCGCGGAACCATCTGCTGATGCCTGAATGCCCCTGCTGCTTTTGTGCCGTAGTGCCTAAATGCCCTAGTGCAGCGCGCCAGGGAGCACTACGTTCAGCAGTATGCGCAACAACTCACCGGAACGGGACGCAACTGCAGTCGAGGTCCTTGGCGCAAGTGCCTGCTGGGATCTCCTGCGCACGGTATCGGTTGGCCACCTTGCCGTCCTGGTTGACGGCCATCCGGAGATCTTCCCCGTGAACTACAAGGTGGACCATGAGTCGGTGGTCTTCCGCACCGGAGAAGGAACAAAGCTGCACGCAGCGGCCGGGCCCGCCGCCGTCGCCCTCGAAGCCGATGGCACCGACCAGGGAAGGCACACCGCATGGAGCGTCGAAGTGAAGGGCCATGCTGAGGTCCTTGAACCTTCACCGGACCTGATGACAGGCGTTGGCCTCACCCTTTTTCCCTGGCAGGCGGGGCACAAGGACTACTTTGTGCGGATCACTCCGACGGCGGTGACCGGCCGGCGCTTTAAGGTCACCCCGCCGCTGACCTGGTGGAGCCACCTGGATGATCCGGCGCGGGCGGGTTTTGCCTGAGGGACGGCCGGCCGCCCCGCCCGGCACCGCTCTAGGGCCGCGGCAGGCGGCGAACCCCGAGCAGCCCCGCACGTCGGCGGCGGGCAGGGGCGTCGCGTTTGTCCGGCTGTACCCGCTGGTTGCAGTGACCGGCCTGATGCTGATTCTGACGGGGCTGCTGCTGCAGTCGGGCCTGGAGGAGCAGGCCCGGCTCGGCGCGTCCGCCTATGCCGTCGTCGTCGCCGCCAGCCGTGGCGTCTCAATGTTCCGCTCCCTGCGCGAGGGCCGCTGGGGAATCGACGTCCTTGCGCTGATGGCGATTGGCAGCACAGTGTGGGTGGGCGAGTATCTTGCCGCCCTGGTGGTTATTCTCATGCTCTCCGGCGGGGAAGCATTGGAAACCTTTGCCCAGGGACGCGCTGCACGGGAACTGAGGTCGCTGCTGGACAGGGCTCCGCGGTTCGCGCACCGGGAAGGCGCCGGATCGGTCCTGGAGGACACGCCGATTGGCGAGGTGGTGCCGGGGGACGTACTGGTGGTGCGTCCCTCCGAGCTGGTCCCCGTGGACGGGGAGCTCCTGTCCGACGCCGCCAGCATGGATGAATCCTCGCTGACGGGCGAAAGCCTGCCGGTGGAGCGGGTCCGCGGGGACCTCCTGCTCAGCGGCTCCGTCAACGGCGAGACGGCCGTCAGGATGCGGGCCGCCGCCACGGCGGCCGAATCGCAGTACAGCCGCATCATCGCCCTGGTGGAGGAGGCGGCGTCCAGCCGGGCCCCGGTGGTCCGCCTGGCGGACCGCTACGCCGTTCCCTTTACCGCGCTCGCCGTCCTCATGGCTGGAACCGCATGGCTCCTCTCGGGGGATCCCGTGCGGATCGCCCAGGTCCTGGTGGTGGCAACTCCATGCCCGCTCCTGATCGCCGCCCCGGTGGCGTTCCTTGCCGGTACCAGCCAGGCCGCCCACAGGGGCATCATCATCAAGAACAGCGGGACCCTCGAACAACTGGCCAAAGCAAGGACAGCCGTGTTCGACAAGACCGGAACGCTGACATCCGGGCGGCCTGTCCTGGACACCGTGCAGGCCGCGCCGGGCGGGGAAGAAGGCGGGTCCATCAACCCTGCCCGTATCCTGCAGCTTGCCGCCTCCGCCGAGCAGTACTCCTCGCATGTCCTGGCGGCGTCCGTCATCGAAGCCGCTGCCGTGCGCGATCTTGAACTCCTGCCGGTAACCCGGGCCACGGAACACGCCACCCAGGGGGTGGAGGCGGTATGCGGCGGGGACACTGTGGTGGTGGGAAAGGCCGGCCTGGTCCGGAGCTTGTCAGGGGGCTTCAGGGAAGCCGCCGTGCGGAGCGGTCAGCTGGCGGTCTACGTTGCCGTGAACGGCGAATACGCCGGTGCCCTCATCATGAAGGACCCGCTGCGCGCCGACGCCCGGGAAACCCTTGCCCGGCTGCACCGCCTGGGGATCCGGCACACCATGCTGCTGACCGGTGACGCCCAGGGGACAGCGGCGCACATTGCCGAAGAGGCGGGCATCCGGCACGTGCAGGCGGACTGCCTTCCCGAGGACAAGGTTGATGCGGTGGCCGGCGTGCGGGAGCGCCCCGTGGTGATGGTGGGCGACGGCGTCAATGACGCCCCCGTGCTCGCGGCAGCGGACGTCGGGATCGCCATGGGAGCCAAGGGCGCCACAGCGGCAAGTGAATCGGCGGACGTTGTGATCATGCTGGACGACCTCTCCAAGGTGGCCGTTGCAGTCGAAATAGGCAAGCGCACCGTAGCCGTGGCCCTGGTCAGCATCTGGACGGGAATAGGCCTCAGCATCGGACTCATGGCTGTGGCCATGACGGGATACATCCCCGCCGTCACCGGGGCACTCCTGCAGGAGCTCGTGGACCTGGCCACGATTCTGAACGGGCTGCGGGCGCTGCACGGACCCAAGCCGAAAAGCCCCTGAGCCTCGGCTGACACCGCAGGGGCGGGTATGACCTTCGGCCCTTCCCATGGCCTGCAGCAGTAGGGAGTGTGGTGGATATGAAAGCAGAAACAGTATCCAAGCCCGTGATCGTGGGCGTCGACGGATCGGAATTCTCTTCGGCAGCCCTGAGGTATGCGGGCACCCTGGCGGCCCGCCTCGGCGCCCGGCTGGAGGTCATCACCTGCATCGGCATGCCGGACTACCTGGTGCTGCCCCACCTTGAAGGCGCCGACCGCCAGTTCACGGCGAGGCTGGAGGATGCTGCCCGCCGGTTGGTGGACGAAGCCCTGGGGCGTGCATTTACCGGCGACCGGCCCGAGGACATCGGCATAACAGTGAAGTTCGGGCCGCCGGGCAAGGTCCTGGTGGAAGAGAGCCGGCGCGCGCAGCTGCTGGTGGTGGGCCGGCACGGTGAGGGAGGTTTCCTCGGAACCACCATGGGCTCGGTCAGCAAGGCGTGCGCCGCACGGTCCGTGTGCCCGGTGCTCCTGGTGGGCCAGGAGGCGGACGTCGTGTGATGACCGCGGCTGGCCTGACCTCGGTCCAGGCCGCGGAACTCCTGCAAAAGGCAGGGCCCAATCTCCTTCCGGCCGAGAAACCCGTACCGCAGTGGCGGAAACTCTGGGGGGAGCTGACACACTTCTTCGCCCTCATGCTGTGGTGCGCGGCCGGCCTGGCCTTCCTCGCGGACATGCCGCAACTGGGCGTGGCGATTATCGTCGTCGTGATTGTCAACGGCGTCTTTGCCCACATCCAGCAGGAACGCGCCCAGCATGCGGCGGCCAAACTGCGGGCGCTGCTGCCCGCGGACGTCCTGGTGCGGCGCGACGGGCGCGTCCGGAAAATCCATGCCAGTGAACTCGTGGTCAACGACGTGGTGCTCCTGGCCGCAGGAGACCGCATCCCCGCCGATGTCACGCTGGTCACTGCAGCGTCCTGCACCGTGGACGAATCGATGCTGACGGGGGAAAGCGAGCCGGTGCCGAAAGTGGGCGGCGATCCTGCCTGGGGTGGAACGTTCCTGGTCAACGGCAACGCCGAGGCCGCCGTCGCCGCGACAGGCGCCAGGACCCGGCTGGCGGGGATCGCCCTCCTGACCAGCGGCGCCGTGTCCCCACCCACTCCGCTGTCCTTGGAACTGCGGCGGATTGTCCGCGTGGTGGCCTCCGTCGCCCTGGCCATCGCCGCCCTCTTTTTCCTGGTTTCCCTGCTGGTGGGCATCCAGTGGCGCGATTCCTTCCTCTTCGCCATCGGTGTGGCCGTTGCCCTGGTTCCGGAGGGCCTGCTGCCCACCGTGACACTGTCACTGGCGATGGGCGCCCAGCGCATGGCCTCCCGCAACGCGCTGGTCCGCAACCTCGAGGCCGTGGAGACCCTCGGCTCCACCACGTTCATCTGTACAGACAAGACAGGCACGCTCACCCAGAACAGGATGAACGCCGTGGAGGTCTTCACCTCGCGCGGACAGGTCCAGATTGCCGGTGACGGGTACAGCCCCGAAGGGACGGCCCAGGGGGAGGGAACGGACAAAGCCGCGGAAACTGCGCTCGCGGCCCGCGCCGCCTCGCAGGGCCGCGTTGAACTGCACGAAGGGCAGTGGCGGGCCTCGGGCGACCCGATGGAGGCGGCCATCGACGTGCTGGCACGGCGGCTGACGGGCACAGCGGGTGAGGGGAGGGCGCCTTCGCGCCGGCTCCCCTTCGATCCGGTACGACGGCGGGAATCGGCGATCGTGGGACAGGACCTGTACTGCAAGGGTGCCCCCGAGGCGGTACTTCCGCTGTGCGGCCCCGTGTCCGGGCCGCTGGAGGAACAAGTCCACCTGATGGCCTCCCGCGGACTGCGTGTCATCGCCGTGGCGCGCCGGAAGCTGGAGGGCGCGCCGGACCTTTGGGAGTCCCGCCCTGCGGAGGACCTCGAACGCGGCCTGGAGCTGCTGGGCCTGATCGGGCTCCATGATCCGCCCAGGCCCGACGTGGGCGAGGTCATCCGGACCGCCCGCAATGCCGGGCTCAAAGTCGCCATGATCACCGGCGACCACCCCGGGACGGCGGCGGCGATCGCGCGTGAGATTGGCCTGATGGGGGTTCCGGAATGGGTGCTGGAAGGCTCGGACCTCCCGGACGATGAACAGTTGCTGGGCGCTCTCCTGGACCGCGACGGCGTGGTGGTGAGCAGGGTGTCCCCGGAGCAGAAGCTGCGGGTTGCCAAGGCGTTGCAGTCCCGGGGACACGTGGTGGCCATGACCGGAGACGGGGTGAACGACGGCCCGGCCCTGCGCGAGGCGGACATCGGGGTGGCCATGGGCTTGAGCGGCACCGACGTTGCACGCGAAGCTGCGGACCTGGTCCTCCTCGATGACCACTTTGGAACCATCGTTGCTGCCATCGAGCAGGGCAGGGCCACCTACGCCAACATCCACAGATTCCTCACCTACCACCTCACGGACAACGTGGCAGAGCTGACGCCGTTTGTTGTCTGGGCGCTCTCCGGCGGGCAGTTTCCCCTTGCCCTCGGCGTCCTGCAGATCCTTGCCCTGGACATCGGCACCGACCTGCTGCCGGCCCTGGCATTGGGCGCCGAACAGCCCGGCAAGCACGTGCTGGCCCGCCCGCCGGAACGGCGGCACCTGATGGACCGGAAGCTGATGGTGCGCGTCTTTTGCGTGCTGGGCCCCGTGGAGGCGGCCGTTGAAATGGCAGCCTTCTCCGCGGTGCTCTTCGGTGGCGGCTGGGCCCGCGGCGAAGCGCCGGATCCCGGGCTGCTCCTCGCCGCATCAGGTGCCGCCTTCACGGCCGTGGTGCTGGGCCAGCTGGCCAACGCCTTCGCCTGCCGAAGCGCGACAATGCCGCCCTGGCAGCTGGGCTGGGGCACGAACAGGCTCCTGGTATGGGCCATCGTGGCCGAGCTGGCTGTGCTGGCGGCTTGCCTGTTCATTCCCCAGCTCGCCGCCGTGCTGGGGCAGGCCCCGCCGACGCCGGCCGGACTCCTCGTGGCCCTGTCCGCAGTGCCCGCAGTGCTCGCCGCTGACTGGGCCTACAAGGGCATCAGGGGACGCGCCAGCCACACGTGACCGTACGTGCCCCTGGGCGTGAGGTGCCCGGCCCGGGGCGTTTGCCCGGGGTGTTTGCCCGGAACGGGGCATTCCCGGCAGGGGCGGGGCTCGGGACCAAAGACTCTGCCCGGCTTCTTCCGCCACGGCCCAGAATCAAGGCATGACTGCTCCCGCAACCCCCCTTGCCGATGTCCATGTCATGTGGATCGAAGATACGGGAATAGGGGATATAGCGTCCGTGGGCGGAAAGAACGCCTCCCTGGGCGAGTTGAGCCGGTCCCTGCGTTCTGCCGGAGTAAGGGTCCCTGAGGGGTTCGCCACTACCGCCGCCGCCTACCGCGCCTTCCTGGAAGCCAACGCCCTGGAGCCGCGGATCAGGGCCTACATCGAGGAGTACCGCGCGGGACGGGCCACCCTGCGCCAGGCGGGCGCGGCCATTAGGGAACTTTTCCTGTCGGCAACCTTCCCGGAAAGCATTGGAGAGGCAATCCGGGAGCACTACCGCCTCCTGTGCCGCCGCGCCGCCCAGCAAGAGGCGGCGGTCGCCGTCCGCAGCAGCGCCACCGCGGAGGACCTCCCGGACGCCAGTTTCGCGGGCCAGCAGGAGACCTTCCTCAATGTGGCCGGGGAGCGCGCCGTCCTCGAAGCCTGCCGGAACTGCTACGCCTCGCTGTTTACAGACCGCGCCATCAGCTACCGCGAGATGAAGGGCTATGACCACCTTGAGGTGTCGTTGTCCGTGGGGGTCCAGCGCATGGTCCGCTCGGACCTTGGCGCCTCGGGGGTCATGTTCTCCATCGACACCGAGTCCGGCTTCCCGCAGGCAGTGCTCATCAGCGCCGCCTGGGGCCTGGGCGAGACAGTGGTGCAGGGAACCATCAACCCGGACAAGTACCAGGTATTCAAGCCGCTGCTCGCCAATGACCGCTTCAGCCCAATCATCGAAAGGGAACTGGGCGCGAAGGAACGCAAGATGGTCTACAGCCACGGGGGAAACGCGAGGACCCGGATGGTGGAAACCACGGAACGTGAGCAGGAAACCCTGGTGCTTAACGACCGGGAAGTGGTCCTGCTGGCGCGCTGGGCCACCGCGGTGGAGGAGCATTACGGCCGGCCGATGGACATGGAATGGGCCAAAGACGGAATAACGGGCGAACTGTTCATGGTGCAGGCGAGGCCGGAGACAGTCCAGGCGCAGCGCAGCAGTTCGACCTTCCGCACCTACCACCTCCGGCAGCCGGGGCGGGTGCTGACCTCGGGGGCAGCGATCGGGGATGCCATCGCCAACGGGCAGGCCTGCGTCATCCGGGACGCGAAGGACATCGAGTCGTTCGTGGACGGCTCGGTGCTGGTGACCCGGATGACGGACCCGGACTGGGTTCCGGTCATGAAGCGTGCCGCCGGCATCGTCACGGACCACGGCGGGCCCACCAGCCACGCGGCGATCGTGAGCCGGGAACTGGGCGTGCCCGCCGTCGTCGGAACACGCAACGCAACCGAAGCGCTCCCGGACGGTGCCCCCATCACCCTGTCCTGCGCGGAAGGCGAAGAAGGCCGCGTGTACGAAGGACTCCTGGAGTACGCCGTGGACGAGGTGGACATGGAGGCGCTTCCGGCCACCGGCACCGATGTCATGGTGAACATCGGCAGTCCGGCCGCAGCATTCAAGTGGTGGCGCCTGCCGGCTGCCGGGGTGGGGCTTGCCCGGATGGAATTCATTATCAACAACCTCATCCGCATCCACCCGATGGCCCTGGTGCACCCGGAGCGGGTGACCGATCCGGAGGAGGCGGCCCTCATCCGGAAGCTCACCAGCGGCTACCAGGACCCCCGGGAGTACTTCGTCGACGTCCTGGCCACCGGAATCGCCAAAATTGCGGCGCCGTTCCATCCCAAACCCGTGATCGTCCGGCTCAGCGATTTCAAGACCAACGAGTACAGCCACCTGATCGGCGGCGGCTACTTTGAAAGCGCGGAGGAAAACCCGATGCTGGGTTTCCGGGGTGCCTCGCGTTACTACAGCGAGCACTACCGTGAGGGCTTTGCCCTGGAATGCAAAGCCCTGAAGCGCGTGCGGGAAGAAGTGGGTTTCGCCAATGTCATCGTCATGGTCCCCTTCTGCCGCACCCTGCACGAGGCCGACCTGGTCATCGAAGCGATGGCGGAGCACGGCCTGGTGCGGGGCAGCGCCGGGCTGCAGCTCTACATGATGTGCGAAATACCCTCCAACGTGGTGCTCGCGGAAGAGTTCGCCAAACGGTTCGACGGCTTCTCCATTGGCTCCAATGACCTCACGCAGCTGGTCCTGGGCGTGGACCGCGACTCCGAACAGCTGGCCGGGCTGTTCGATGAACGGGACCCCGCCGTCAGTGCCATGATTGCCCAGGCCATCGACAAGGCTCATGCCGCCGGCATCAAGATCGGTATCTGCGGGCAGGGCCCCAGCAACCACCCGGATCTTGCCGAGTTCCTCATCGGCAAGGGCATCGATTCCATCTCGCTGAACCCGGACACGTTCCTGAAGGCCCTGCCCGTCATCGCCGCAGCCGAGCGGCGGCTGGGCAGACAGGCCTAACGGCACTGTCACGGGCGGGTGGCCGGCTGATAGCACTGTCATATGACCGCGTCGCCCACCGCAGCTGCCGCCAAGCCGCCCTTTGACGCCGTCATCTTCGACCTGGACGGGGTGGTCACCAACACGGCACTGGTCCATCAGGCCGCCTGGAAAGAGGCCTTCGAACAGATCCTGCAGGACCCGCGGATACCCGCAGCCGCGGACCGTTCCCCCCTCACCAAAGCCGACTACCGCACTTACATTGACGGCCTTCCCCGGGAGGAAGGTGTACTGAAGTTCCTTGCCTCCAGGGGCGTGAAGGTTGACCGGGGATCTGACCGGGACGAGCCGGGCACCTGGACGGCTTTTGGGCTTGGTGCCCTGAAGAACCGCCTGTTCCTCGAGCACCTGAGGCGGGAAGGGGTGCAAAGCTACCCGGGGACGATGCAGCTGCTGCAAAGGCTTTCCGACGCCGGTGTTCCCACCGGTGTGGTCACGTCCAGCCGCAACGCCTCCTCCGTCCTGGACGCGGCCGGTATTCCGGGCAAATTCAACGTCATCCTGGACGGGACCGCTGCGGCCAACCTGGGCCTCCGCGGGAAGCCGGCCCCTGACGTCTTCCTGGCCGCCGCATTCCGCCTGGGGGTATCGCCGTCCCACGCAGTGGTTATCGAGGACTCGGTGGCGGGGGTACTTGCGGCGCACCGGGGCGGATTCGGGCTGGTGGTGGGAATCGACCGGAACGGTACCCGGCGGGAGCTTGAGGCCGCCGGGGCCCGTTCAGTCCTCAATGACGTGGGTGAACTGGACCTTGGCCTCGTGGTGGGTGATCCCTGGCAGCTGGTCTATGAGGGTTTTGACGCCGGCCACGAGGGGCACCGTGAAGCGCTGACCACCCTTGGCAACGGCTACCTGGGCGTGCGGGGCGCGGCACCGGAAGGTGGAAGCTTCCGGTACCCGGGCATGTATCTGGCGGGGGTGTACAACCGTGTAACCGCTGAAGTGGCCGGTGAAGTGCTCGTGGAAGAACACATGGTCAATGCTCCTGACTGCCTTCCCGTCGACCTTCGGCTGGGGTCGGGACAGTGGTGGTCGGCGGGAGGAATGACTGTCCTCCGCGAGCGCCGCACCCTGGACCTCCAGCGGGCCGTCCTGGAACGGCGGCTGCTGCTGGAAGCTGCCGACAAGCGGCGACTGGAAGTGGTCCAGACCCGGTTCGTGTCCATGGCCGAACCACACCTGCTGGCCCTGGAAATGAAGGTCACCCCGCTGGGCTGGAGCGGTTCAGTGGACGTCCGCAGCGGGATCAATGCCGGCGTCAGGAACGCGAACACTCCCGGCCAGGGGGCCGGCCCCGGGACCCACCTGGTGGACCGGACCGGGCCTGGAAGCGGCGCCCGGCAGTCCCCTCCGGACACCATTTCCGTCGTTGAGGCTGAAACGACGCAAAGCCTGGTCCGGATAGCTGCCGCATTCCGCACCGGGGCCGCCGGGGCGCAGGGCGCGGGACACCCCGGCAGGAAGGGTGCCTTCCACTTCCGGACGTTCCAGGTTCCGCTCGTCGACGGGGCGCCGTCGAGGATCAGCAAGGCCGTGGCCGTTGTGACCTCGCGTGACCGTGCGATTTCCTCCCCGGCGTCGGCTGCACGCGCAGTCCTGGAGCGGTCCGATGATGACTTCGAAGCCCTTCTGGCTGCCCACCAGGAGGCCTGGCGGCGTGAACTGCGTCCGTTCCTGGTGGACATCGACGCACCGGTCCAGGTGCGCCTGGTCCTCAACCTGCACATTTTCCATGTGCTGCAGACTTTGACCCGCCACACGGCCGAGCTTGATGCGGGAGTTACCGCCCGCGGGCTCCACGGCGAGGGCTACCGGGGCCACGTCTTCTGGGATGAGCTGTTTGTGCTGCCCCTCCTGACGTCCAGGACGCCCGATGTTGCCCGGTCCCTCATCGACTACCGCTGGCGCAGGCTTCCCGCGGCCCGTCACGCCGCCTCCATCCTGGGGCTCGCGGGTGCGAAGTTTCCCTGGCAGAGCGGCAGCGACGGGACGGAGGAGACTCCCAAATGGCTCTACAACGACAGGTCCGGGCGGTGGGTCAAGGACCATTCGCACATGCAGCTGCACGCCGGCCTGGCCGTGGCGTTCAACGCCTGGCAGTACTACCAGGCCACAAGTGACAAAGCCTGGCTCCTCCGGAGGGGCGCCGAACTGGTCATCGACGTTGCCCGTTTTTTCTCGTCCCGGGCGGAGCACAGCCAGGACACCGGCCGTTACCACCTCCGCGGCGTCGTGGGGCCCGATGAGTACCACACGGGTTATCCGGGCAGCGCTGCTCCGGGACTCGATGACAACGCCTACACCAACGTCATGGCTGCCTGGGCGTGCCTCCGGGCCGCTGAGATTGTCTCAATTGTCCAGGGCAACGAACTGGGCGGGCTGATGGACCGCCTCGGCATCACCAGCGAGGAAGTTGCCGGCTGGGAGCTGGTGGGCAGGGCACTCTTTGTGCCGTTCCACGCCGACGGCGTCATCAGCCAGTTCGCCGGTTACGAACAACTGGAGGAACTCGACTGGGACCGCTACCGCGAGGCCTATGACAGCATCGAGCGGCTGGACCTGATCCTGGAGGCTGAGGGGGACGAAACCAACCGCTACAAGCTCGCCAAGCAGGCAGATGTCCTGATGCTGCCCTACCTGCTGGGCCAGGAAGGACTCATCAGCCTCCTGTCCGAACTCGGCTACGCCTTCACCCCGGACCAGCTGAACCGGACCATCGAGTACTACCTCGCCCGGACCGCCCATGGATCCACGCTCAGCCGCGTGGCGCACGCCTCCGTCCTGGCGGCGGTGGATGCGGACCGTGCATGGGACAGTTTCCGGGAGGCTCTCGACGCCGACCTCGACGATACGCAGCACGGCACAACACGGGCAGGAATCCATTTGGGCGCGATGGCTGGATCCATCGACGTTATCCAGCGCAGCTTCGCGGGACTGCGGCTCAGCGGCGACACCATTGTGTTCGCACCCAACCTGCCCAGGGGGCTCCGGGCTGTCGCCTTTGAAGTGCGCTACCGGGGACACCACCTCAAGGTTGAACTCAGGGACGGACGCATGCACCTGGCCTCCGCCCCAGGGGACGCGGACCCCATCAGGGTACGCGTGAACGGCAGGGACACGGCCCTCCCGGCCGGGCAGGCCCGGAGTTTCCGGCTGCCGGCGCAGGCACAGGGATCGGCCGCATGATGAAGCAACTCGGCATCCTGACCAGCGGCGGCGATTGCCCAGGGGTGAACGCCGTGATCCGGGGAGCCGTCCTGGGCGGCGACGTTGCCCACGGTTACGGGTTCCTGGGTTTCCGCGACGGCTGGCGGGGAGTCCTGGAACAGGATGTTGTTCCCTTGCCCCGCCCCAGCGTCCGGGGACTGTCCCGGCTTGGCGGAACCGTCCTGGGAACCTCCCGCACCAATCCGCTCAAGGACGGCGGCGTTGACGCGGTAAGGGACAGCCTCCGGCGCAACGGCCTGGACGGCCTTATTGCCATTGGCGGTGAAGGAACCCTGGCGGCGGTGAAAGCACTGTCGGACCAGGGCATCAACGTGGTGGGCGTGCCCAAAACGATTGACAACGACCTCGGGGCAACGGACTACACCTTTGGTTTTGATTCGGCAGTCCAAACGGCAACGGACGCAATCGACAGGCTGCGGACCACCGGGGAGTCCCACCACCGGTGCATGATTGCGGAGGTCATGGGGCGCAATGCCGGCTGGATTGCGCTCCACGCGGGCATGGCCACCGGCGCCCATGCCATCCTGGTTCCCGAGCATCCAGTCTCCCTGGACCAGATCTCCGCCTGGGTCCTGTCCGCGCGGGAGCGCGGGAGGGCGCCACTGGTGGTGGTGGCAGAGGCATTCGCGCTGGAAGGACAGGAGGCACCCTACGCTCCCCGGGGCCTCGATACCTTCGGGCGCCCGCGGCTTGGCGGCGTCGGCCGCCTGCTGGAAAAGCGGTTGGAGGAAGTGACGGGCATTGAAACGCGGGCCACCGTTTTGGGCCACATCCAGCGGGGCGGGGAACCGACGGCCTATGACCGCGTGCTTGCAACGAGGCTGGGGATGGCCGCCGTCGAAGCGGCCGCCAACGGGAAGTGGGGCACCATGGTGTCCCTGCGGGGCACCGATATTGTCACCGTGGGCCTGGAGCTCGCACTTGGAAGCCTGAAGGTGGTCCCCGAGGAACGGTACAGGGAGGCGGCTATCCTGTTCGGCTGACCGCCGGGTGGGGAGCCTGGCCCGCAGCAGGGCCAGGCGCCAACCATTAACCCCTGCTGATCGGGATTTTCGACGCCGCGGGTCCCTGGCCCTGGTCCGGAAGGGGAGCACGGACTTCCAGGACGCCGTCCTTGTAGGAAGCTGTGACGTCGCCCAGCTGGACGCCGCGGGGCAGCGGGAGCCGCCGGACAAAGGAACCGTAGCGGAATTCGGACCGGTAGCTGTCCTTGTCCTTGTGCTCTTTCTTTTCCTGCCGCTCTGCCCTGATGGACAGCACGCCGTCGGTCACTGTCACGTCCACGTCCTTTTCCGGGTCGATGCCGGGCAGCTCCGCCCGCACCACCAGGGTGTTGCCGTCCACCATCTCCTCCACCCGGATTGCGGAAGTGCCCGCCTCGCCCTCGAACAGTCTTTCGATCACGTCCATGGGGGAGCGGCGGGATTCAAACCACTTCATCAGCTCGGTCATTCTTGCCTCCTGCTCATGTTGGTCCGGGTCAGCTGGTTACCCGGCACTACCACCATCCGCTTCATGCAGGGAAGGTTCCAGAGTCCAAGGTCCCACCGTGGCGTGCTGCCTACCCAGCGCGGACCCGGAGAACGGCGGAACCGGTGATCCTGTCCGCAGCGAGATCGGCCAGCGCGCTTCCTGCGGCCTCAAAGGGATAGACGGTGGTGGCCGGTTCCAGCGGAATTGCGGCTGCGAGCGACAGGAACTCCAGGCCGTCCTCACGGGTATTGGCGGTTACGCTGCACACTTGGCGCTCGTAGAACAGGTGGTCGTGGTAGTTCAGGGCCGGTATGTCGCTCAGGTAGATGCCGGCAATGGCGAGCGTTCCGCCACGGTCGAGGGCCCGGAGCGCCACAGGCACGAGGTCGCCTACCGGAGCGAAGAGGATGGCCGAATCAAGGGGCACCGGCGGATCGTCGTAGGCGCCGCCGACGTACTCTGCGCCGAGGTCGCGGGCAAGGGCACGGGCCTTCGCCGAGCGGGTCATGACGAAAACGGACGCCCCCTGGTGCATGGCCAACTGCGCGGTCAGGTGGGCGGAGCTGCCGAACCCGTAGATGCCAAGGCGCCCGCCGGCAGGCACCCGGGCCCGCTTCAGCGCGCGGTAACCGATGATCCCCGAGCACAGCAGGGGTGCCGCCTGTTCATCGGTAAACACATCCGGAATGGGGTAGGCAAAGTCCTGGGAGACCGTGAGCTGCTGGGCGTAGCCGCCGTCCCTGTCCCATCCGGTGAAGACGGGGGCGGTGCACAGGTTTTCGTCTCCGCGCCGGCAGTAGGCACAGGTACCGCAGACACCGCCGAGCCAGGCGACGCCTACCCTGTCCCCCGGGGTGAACCGGGAATAGCCCGGCCCGCTCCGGACCACCACGCCCACTGCCTCGTGCCCCGGCACAACGCGGGGGTGGCGGGGCGGGAGGTCCCCTTCGGTGAGGTGCAGGTCCGTGCGGCAGATGCCGCAGACGCTCACATCAACCAGCAGTTCGTTGGGTCCGGGGCTGGGGTCTTCGCGGATCCCCATGCCCAGGGGGCGGGTAGAGACGGGGCCGGGGCGGTCCACCCACCAAGCGAGCACCTGTTCCTCCTCTTGCCGTCGGATTACAACCGTTGCATGGGCCGGCGGGGCCCGGACAGAGCCAAAAGTCATGTTCCGTCAGCCATCCCCTGGCCGGCCGGCCACTCGCCGCTGGAAGTAGCCTGCTCCTTCGATGGCAAGGCTTCCTGCCGCGGCTGCCATGACGGAGGCCGCCAACAGGTCCGGGGGAGGCCAGTCGAGCCTGAAGAAGTCCTTCACGGGCGGGACGGTGAACAGCAGGACCAGGCCGCCGTACATGCCGGCCAGGATGAGGGTTTTGATCCAGTTAAGCGGGCGCGAGGCCATGACCAGGACCCATGCCGCGATCAGGGCGAGGGTGATGACGGTGGCGGACTGGGCAGCCCCGGCACTGTATTGGCCGCCCAGCCGTGCGTAGGCGTTGACCGCCAGTACGCACAGCGCTGCGCACAGGCCGGCGGGCAGCGAGAAGGCCAGGGAGCGTTTAAGGAACCCTGGTGCGTAGCGCTGCGCACTGGGCTGCAGCGCCAGGAAGAACGCCGGCAGGCCGATGGTCAGTCCATCGAGCACGGACAGCTGGCGCGGAAGGAACGGGAAAGGCAACAGCAGCAGCGCGAAAGCCAGCGAGATCAGCGTTATGTACACCGTCTTGCTGAGGAACACCATGGAAACCCGCTCGATGTTGCTGATGGCGCGGCGGCCCTCTGCCACCACGGCGGGCAATCTGTCGAATCGCCCGTCCAGGAGGACAAGCCGCGCCACGGCCTTGGTTGCCGGTGACGCCGTGTCCATGGCGATGCCCAGATCCGCGTCCTTCAGGGCAAGCACATCATTGACGCCGTCTCCGGTCATTGCCACCGTGTGCCCGCGCCGCTTCAGGGCCTGGACCATGTCGCGCTTCTGGGCGGGAGTCACGCTTCCGAACACGTGGTTGCCCTCCATGGTCTCCTCCAGCATGGCGGGGTCGGTGGGCAGTTCCCGGGCGTCATAGGCCGGGCCCTGTCCAAACCCCACCTCGCGCGCGAGGACCGCCACGGTGCGCGGATCGTCACCGGAAATGATCTTCAGGGTGACCCCCTGTTGCCGGAAGTAGGCAAGGGTCCTGTGTGCGTCCTTCCGGATGTCCTCACGGAAGGTCAGCAGCACCACCGGCACCAGTCCAGGGGGCAGCCTGCCGTCTTCCCCGATTGCGGGCATGGAGCCCGGCAGGTGGGCGAGGGCCAGGGTCCGCCGCCCGGTGGAGGCCAGCGCTGCGGCGAGCCTGTGGGCGCCGGCGCGGGAGGGCGATTCCCCGAGGACGGCATCAGGGGCTCCCAGGACCCAGGTTCCGGCAGCCCCGGAGCCGGGCGGGAACGTCACGGAGCTCCACTTCCGGGCCGACGTGAACGGAACGGAGCCGGCCGCAGGCAGGAGGTCCGCTGCGGGAAAGGCTTCACCGATGGACCTGGCGGTGGTGCTGGCTTCCTCCTTCGCACCGAACCACTCCAGCGCCTTCCGCCACCCCTCGACTGGTGGGGTGCCGGCGTCGTGCACGGCCTCGAAGGCGATGGAACCGGAGGACAGGGTGCCGGTCTTGTCCAGGCACAGGACGTCGACCCTCGCCAGGACCTCAACGGCCGCCAGTTCCTGCACCAGGACCATGTGGCCGGCCAGCCGGACCCCGCCGACGGCGAAGGCGACGCTGGTGAACAGGACCAGGCCGAGCGGAATCATGGAAATGATGCTGGCCACCAGCCCCAGGGTGCCGGGTACCCAGCCTCCGGAACTGACGGCATCCTCCCAGCCGCCCGCGTTCTGGATCTGGGCGTTGGCCACAAGTAGCGCGGTGGGCAGCAGCAGCCAGGTGATAACACGGAGGACCTTGTCCAGGCCCGAGCGGATCTCGGACGTGACCAGGGAGAACCGTTTGGCCTCAGCCGTGAGTTTGTTGGCGAACGTGTCCGCTCCAGCCCGGACCACCTCCGCACGGCCACTGCCTGCCATGATCAGCGACCCGGAGAGGAGCACCGCCCCGGGGGCCTTGGACACGGGTTCGGACTCTCCGGTCAGGAAGGACTCATCCGCCTCGACGTACCCTCCGTCCAGGAGGCGGAGGTCCGCGCTGACCTGTTCCCCGGCGCTGAGCAGGACGATGTCGTCCGGAACCAGGGCGTCCGCGGGGACCTGCTGCGTCCGGCCGTCCCGCACCACCCTGCTCTCCGCCGCGTGGAGAATGGCCAGCCGGTCCAGGGATTGTTTCGCGCGGTATTCCTGCACGATGCCGATCAGGGAATTCCCGAGGGCTGAAAAGCCAAAAAGCGCGTCCCGCCACTGGTCCAGCACCAACAGCAGGATGAAGCACCCCGCCACGATGCCGTTGAAAAGGGTCAGGACGTTCGCGCGGACGATCTCCCAGAGACTGCGGCTTGTTGTCCCCGGGACACTGTTGCCCCGTCCTGCGCTGGTTCGCTCCAGGACCTCAGCCGAGGTAAGCCCGTCGCGCCGCCGCCGGCCCCCGGGAACGCTGGAGGACGGTTGGTGTTCGATGCTTTCCCGGGCTTCATACATCACGCCGTTGGCAGGGTTCCGCCGGTCATTTTTCGTGCCGGGTCTTCTTCAGCCGTGTGATGACGGTGGGGCAGGGAGGCTGGGTCAGGACACCATGCGCCGTCGACCCCAGGAGCAGCCTCCCGAAGCCGCCCCTGCCGCGGCTTCCCAGGACCAGCATCCTTGCGTTGGCGGCGGCCTGCACCAGGGCGTCGGCAGGTTCCAGGACAGTTTCGAGGACTCCATGCACCACGAGGCCGGGATAGTCCTGGCGGAGCCCGGCCACTGTCTCCGACAGCACGATCTGTTCCTCTTCCACCACGTGCTCGGCGAAACTGCTGGACGGCAGTCCGGCCTTGATCCAGCGATTGGGGCCGGTGAAGGCGTAGAGGACGGTGAGTTCTTCGCCCAGTGCGTCAGCTTCAGATGCCGCGAAGGCCACGGCCTGGGTGGACTCCCTTGATCCGTCCACGCCCACCACGACGCCCTGGCCGCCGCCCTGGTTTGTGCCAATGACCGCCACCGGGCATTCTGCGGTGGCGGCCGCCTGGAGTGCGCGGTCCGTCAGTGCGGCGCGGGAGTGGCCGCTGCTGCCCAGCACCAGCATGGACGCGTTCTTTGAATAGTCGCCCAGCGAACCCCCGACGCTGCCTTCCAGGAGTTCGGTTGTTACCTGGAGGTCGGGTTCTGCCGCGCGTACGCGTTCCCCGGCCTCCTTCAGCATGTCCAGCGCGGAGTTCCGCAGAGCGTCAATATAGGGGAGGGCGTCCAGCGCCTCGCCTGCCATCCAGCGGTCATCCAGGACATGGAGGACTGCCAGCGGCAGCTTGAGCCGGCGGGCGCGGGCGGCCGCCCACAGCAAGGCGGCGTTCGAGGGGGAGGAGTCGATGATGCCGACGGCGATGGGCTTGGTTGCGTCCATGGGTTACCTTCCTTGGTACTGTCGGTCCGGCGGTGAGGATGCGCGTCAGGCCCTGTCGGCCGGTTCCTGCGGAGCCCACCAATGGGTTGGCGGAGCGATCACGAACCTCCGTCCGGTGATTTCCTCGGGTGTCACGCGGATAAGGCTGTTCTTGGGTCCCGCCTGCCAGGGCGACAAGCCCGCGTCGGCGGCGTCCTGGAATTCCTCGGCGTCGGTGACGGCCACTGCGTGGCCCTTCACCACCACACTCCAGGCGATGGTGCCGTATTGGTTCAGCCCATCGGCCTCCAGCGCCACCACCCTGCGTTCAGCCACGGCGTCCAACTTCGTTCCTTCTCCCGTACGGATCAGCAGTGTTCCGTTGCTGGGCACGTAGTTCACCGGGAAGATTTCCACCGTGTCGCCACGCGTGAAGGCCATCCGGCAGAGGGAGGTTGACCGGAGGTATCTCCAGCAGTCATGTACGCCGAGGCTTTCGGCTTCCGGTTCCGTCGCAGCTGTATCCATGGCCGTAGCCTAAAGCGGGGAATCCCGCCCGGCTAGGGAAGAAGGTCCCGGACCGTTCCGCCGAAGGCCGCCTGCGTTGATCTACGCTCCAAATGGGGCATTTCAGGCCTTGACTTTGTCTTCTAGACTGGTCCCAAGACATCCCTTCGTGCTCAGGTGAAGTGGTGTTTCCGGGGGAACCAACCGGCCCGGACGATTGGAATGCTGCTGGGCCCGCAGCGTCGCGGGTAACTGTCACAGGAGGTCGGACGTGAGTACTGAGCCGTGGCGCTCTCCAATGAAGGAAAGGGCCGAGGACCTCCTGCGCGATTTTGTTGCCCGTGCGGATGAGCTGCTGCAGACCCAGGAACGGATGAACGGACTCCTCTCTTCCGTGGTGGCCCTTGCCGAGGATCTGAGCTTGGAAGCCGTGCTGGACCGGCTGGTGCGGTCCGCCTGCGAACTTGTCGGCGCCAGGTACGGTGCGCTGGGGGTCATTGCCGAGGACCGCAGCCTGAGCCATTTCATCACCGTGGGGATTGACGAGGACGAAATCAGGTCCATCGGGGACCTGCCGACCGGGCATGGCGTCCTGGGGCTCCTGATCCGCGAGCCGCGGCCTTTGCGGCTGCACGACCTGGGCCAGCACCCCATAGCATCAGGCTTTCCCAGGAACCATCCGCCAATGAAGACCTTCCTGGGCGTACCCGTGCGTGTCAGGGACGAAGTGTTCGGGAATCTCTACCTGACGGAAAAGGACGGCGGACAGGACTTCACGCCGGAGGACGAGGACCTCGCGGTCGCCTTGGCTGCCGCAGCGGGCGTGGCCATCCAGAATGCCCGCCTTTTCGAGGACAGCAAGCGGCGCCAGAAATGGCTGGAGGCCGGCATGGAGCTGAGCAGCCGGCTGATCATGACACCGCACCCGGAAACTGAGGAAAACCTCGATCTTGTTGCCGAAACTGCATTGCGGGTGTCGGATTCAGCGCTTGCCGTGATTGCGGTTCCCGCCGGGGACGGCGTCCTGCGGTGCAGGGCGTGCCTGGGGGTGCAGGGCCTGCAGGCGGGACAGGAAATTGCGGCGTCCGACGTCGTCTCCCGGGTCATCGAAACAGGGGAGTCGCTTGTGGCGCGGGACCCCCAGCTGGTCTTCGAGGACGAGGTGGCGGAAAAGCTTGGTTCGGTGCTGGTCTGCGCCATTGGCCACAGCAACAGTGAAAACGGCGTGCTGCTGCTCGCCCGGCCGGTGGGCTCGGCTGCCTACAACCAGGCCGAGGTCGAGTCCAGCTCGCTTTTCGGCAGCAGGATCGGGCTCGCGCTTGACCTGGCCCGTGTCCACGCCCTGCGGGAACAGAATCTCCTGTTCACCGACCGGGAGCGGATTGCCCGTGACCTGCACGATCTTGTTATCCAGAGGCTGTTCGCTTCGGGGCTGAGCATCCAGAGCCTTCGCCGTTACACGCTGGACCCGATCGCCCACGAGCGGATCGCCGTCGTCACGTCAGAACTTGACGACACCATCAGGAAGCTGAGGGACACCATCTACTCCCTCCGCACGGGCGAACACGAGCATGAACCGCTCACGGGCCGCATCCTGAAGGTGGTGCAGGAGACATCCCGGAGCTACGCCGTGGCGCCGAAAGTCGCTTTTGCCGGGCCCGTGGACGATGCCGTCCGGGAGAACATCGCCGGCCACCTGCTTTCCGTCCTCTCCGAAGGACTGAGCAACGCCGCCCGGCACTCCGGCGCCGACGAAATCCGCGTCACCATCTCCGTCACCCAAAAACAGGTTGAGCTGGTGATCACGGACAACGGCTGCGGTTTTGCCGAGCCTGCACGGGTCAGTGGCCTGGCAAACATGCGGCACCGTGCGGAGCTGCTGGGCGGCAGCTGCGCTATCCAGAGTGCTCCGGGGGACGGCACCCGGATAACCTGGTCCGCCCACCGCCAATAATCAGGCCCGGATCCAGCAGAACCCGAACGGTCCGGCCCTGCGCTTAAGCGCCGGCGGCTACTGCGCGTCCTGCGCGTTCCGGGTTACGTACACGGCAGCCTGCGTGCGTCTCTCGAACCCCAGTTTGGCCAGGATGGAGGAAACGTAGTTCTTCACGGTTTTCTCGGCGAGGAAGAGTTCCTCGCCGATTTGGCGGTTCGTCAGACCTTGCCCGATCAGCGTGAGGACCTTCTTCTCCTGCGCGCTGAGCGCCTCCAGGCGCGGGTCTGTCGGGGTCTTGGACAGGCCGGCGATAATCCGCTCCTTGACACCGGGCTCGAACAGCGATTCGCCCCTGGCAGCCTTGCGGATCCCTGCCAGCAGGTCATCACTCCTGATCTGCTTGAGGATGTAACCGGACGCGCCTGCCAGCACTGCTCCCCGGATGGCCTGCTCGTCGTCGTAACTCGTCAGGATCAGGCAGTTCAGGCGGGGATCGAACGAGCGCACATCCCGGCAGACCTCGATCCCGGTGCCGTCCGGAAGCCGGCCGTCCAGGATCGCAATATCCGGCTGCAGGGCCGGGATGCGCCGCGTGGCCTCCGCCGCCGAACCGCTTTCGCCGACCACCACGAACCCTTCACCCTCAAGCAGGTCCTTCAGGCCCTGCCTGACAAGTTCGTGGTCATCGAGGATGAACACGCGCAAAGGCTCGCGGGGATCTGCAGTACCTTCCGGGCCTGACTCATGCATACGCACTTAACCGCTCCCATGTTCATAAGGACCAAGCACCCACTGCTGTGTGAGGCAGCCCCTGCGAAGGGCTTAGGCCTATTCTTCCTTCCGCACAGATTGGCGGGAAGGGACCAAAGTCTGGAGTCATGATCATACAACGGCGCTTTTTTCGGCAAGGACTGCACCAGCACCAGCTGGTCCAACGGTTGGCCGGCGGCCCCACTGTGACTTTAGGCCCTATTCCGGCAGCCGAACCTTGTCCAATCTTGGAACAGGCCAAACAGAATGGAGCCCACATCATGGATGCCCACGAACGGCACCCCAAAATCATTGTGGGCGTGGATGGTTCCGATGCCTCGGTTGCGGCCCTCCGGACGGCCGATGCTTTGGCCGGGCCCCTCGAAGCGACGGTGGAGGCCTGGGCATGCTGGGATGTTCCACCCGGCTTCGGGCTCTACCTCGTGGTGGGTATCGAAGGTTTTGAATATGCTGCGGAGCAGTCGCTGGAGAAGGCGCTCGCAGCCGCGTTCGGCCCCGAGCGGCCTTTGCATGTCCATACCCGGCTGGTGCGCGGAAAACCCGGCGAGCTCCTGGTCGAGGGGAGCCGGAACGCCTCGCTCCTCATCGTTGGACGGCGCGGGCACAGCGGCTTTGTCCCGGGCTCCGTCAGCTCAGCCTGCGTCAGCCACGCCCACTGCCCTGTCCTGGTGGTGCACGCCCCGGAGGAAGAGCGCGGCTATGCAAAAGAAGCGGCACAGGCCGACGGCGGGAAGTAGGTACGCCGGGCAGGTCACCGCTGGTGCGCGCCGCCGTCGTGGGCTTCCGCGTGGTGCCCGCTGCCTTCTCCGGTCAGTTCGTGGAGGCCCTTGACCGCTTCGGCCAGGGAAAGCCCGGGGGAGTCGGCTATGAAGGGCATGAGGAGGCGGTTTTCCTTGTCCAGGTGCATGGCGAACATCCGCTGGATGGCAGCGCCGGCAACAACCGCGGACAGCCCGCTGGACGTGCGCAGTTCCTCCACCAGGTCCACGATGACGCGGTGCTCGGCCAGCATGCCCTCAACCAGGAGCCGCCCCTCCGGTGTGCCGCCACTGTACAAGGGGCCCTCTTCGGCCAGGGCGTGGGGAATCAGCTCGCTGTCGCACCAGTCCAACAACGTTGCCTGTGCTGTTCCTTCGGCGCCGGAATCACCTGCCTCAACCGCTTCCATCAGCAGGGCCACCAGCCCGTTGAGCTGCTTGAGCATGTGGGAATGATGCCGTTCCACCGCCTGGAGTGCCTGGGCCTCGGAGGCGGCGTCTTTGGGCTGGTTCATGGACTCTTCCTAACTCTTGCGCAGTCCGTGGCTTCCGGACTACTGGCAGCGGAGGGTGCTTCCCTGCCGTTAACTATGGGCGGCAGGCGCAGGCCGCAGGCAGAGCCATTGGTCCCGGTTCCGGTGTCAGCCGTTTCCCAGCTTCTGGGCCAGCATCACGAGGATTCCGCTGGGGCCGCGGAGGTACGTGAGTTTGTAGGTGTCACCGTAGGTCGCCACGCCGCGCAGCGGATGGCATCCGTGCTTCGCAGCTGTCTCAAGCGCTGCGTCGATGTCGTCGACCGAGAAGGCCACGCGGTGCATGCCGATCTCGTTGGGACGGGTTGGATTCGTCTCGATTGCTTCGGGATGGATGTATTCGAAGAGCTCCAGCTGGCCACGACCGTCCGGGGTCTGCAGCACCGCAATCTTTGCGTGGTTCCCGTCAAGCCCGACCGCGGTGTCGGCCCACTCGCCGCTGACCGTGTCACGGCCGGCGACATTGAGCCCCAGGTCCGTGAAAAAGGCGATTGCCGCTTCCAGGTCGCGGACCGCGATACCCACGTTCTCAAGTTTGATGCCCATCCGTTGAAGCTACCAAGGCGGGACGGCCGGCTCCAGTGCCACCGCCGGGGCCTTTGGCACTGGCGTTTCCACCGCCGCGCGGCCCACGCTGGGAGGACAGCAGAAGGAGGACTGTACCCGGTGGCTGACGGACCTGTCGCGACGCGCAGAAATGCATTCCTCGCCCAGTGGGTGGGCTGGGTGAGCCTCGGTGAGAGCCTGGGGTTCCTGGCCCCGGCACTCGCCCAGTCCGCCTCGGCTGCCCTGGGTCCGGCGGCGGCGGTTCCCCTGCTGGTGCTGGCCGGCTTTGTTGAAGGAGCCGTTCTGGGGTGGTTCCAGGTGCGGGTACTCAGGACAAGGCTGCCCGGTGTGTCCGCCCGGCGGTGGGTCCTCTTAACGGCAGCGGCGGCAGTGGTTGCCTGGGCCGTGGCACTGCTGACCTTCAGCAACGAGGGTTGGCAGGGCTGGCCCGCACCCGCCCAGGCCGCTACGGGAGCCGTGGCGGCGGTGGTGGTCCTGGTGTCGATCGGCCTTGCGCAGTGGGTAGAACTGCGGCATCACGCCCCGCAGGCCTGGCGGTGGGTAGCCGGCAGCGCCGCCGCATGGGCGGCAGGGCTGGGTGTCTTCATGGCTGCGGCCACCCCGCTGTGGCAGCCTGGCCAGGAGCTATGGCTGGTTGCGGCGATCGGAATCGGGGCGGCCATCCTGATGGCGGTGGCCATGGCCGTGGTTACCGGTTTGGTGATGGTGCGGCTCCTGTCGACGACGTGGGGCACGGCGGGCCAGCGCCGTCCAGAAGGGTGACAGGACCTAGAACTCACTGCGGCGGAAGCGCTTTTCCACTGCCACAACCAGGGACGCGAGCAGAGCGATACCCAGGATCCGCAGCCAGGCTTCCGCGGTGATCGGGGCCGTATGGAACAGCTCGTTCATCAGTGGCAAGTACGTAATGGCCAGCTGGCCGGCTGCCTGGACCAGGACACCAAGGATGACCCAGCGGTTGCTGAAGAAGCCGATCCGCCAGACCGACCGGGTCAGGGAACGGCAGCTGAACAGGTAGAACAGTTCCACGGCAACAAAAAGGTTGACGGCCGCCGTCCGGGCTTCTGCGAGCGAGGCGCCGCCCGCGAGTTCGAGTTCGAAGATCCACCAGGTGCCTGCCACGAGGAGGGTGGAGACCAGCATGATCCGAAGGGTGAGGGTCCAGGTCAGGAGCGGGCGGCCGGGGGCGCGGGGCGGGCGGGACATCAGGCCGGGTTCCTTCGGCTCGAATGCCAACATCAGGCCCAGGGCCACAGCGGTGGTCATGTTGATCCACAGGATCTGGGTGGGCAGGACGGGGAGCGTTGCCCCGACCAGGATTGCCACCAGGATCACCAGGCCTTCCCCCATGTTCGTGGGCAGGGTCCAAACGATGAACTTGGTCAGGTTGTCAAAGACGTTCCGGCCTTCCTCGACGGCTGCCTCGATGGTGGCAAAGTCGTCGTCGGTGAGGACGATGTCCGAGGCCTCCTTGGCCACCTCCGTCCCCGAGCGGCCCATGGCTATGCCCACGTTCGCCTGCCGCAGGGCCGGTGCGTCGTTGACGCCGTCCCCCGTCATGGCGACCACGTTTCCCCGGGACTGCAGGGCGCCGATCAGGCGGAGCTTCTGTTCGGGGGACACCCGTGCGAAGACCGTGGCCCGCTCGACGGCGTCGGGCAGGGCGTCCGCGGGTATCGCGTCAAGTTCAGTTCCCGTCAGTGCCGTCCCGTCCGCGCGGTCCGCTGTCAGGCCCACTGCCTTGGCAATGGTGGAGGCTGTTCCCACGTGGTCTCCGGTAATCATTTTCACCGCCACGCCCGCCTGGTGGCAGGCCTCCACTGCCTTCGCCGCGGCCTCGCGGGGTGGATCGAACATGGCCTGCAGCCCTGTCAAGGTCAGCTGCCCCTGCAGGCTTGGCTCGGCCAGGGCACCCCCGGCAGGGAGGCGCATCATCGCCGTGGCAAGGACCCTCAGGCCGGTGCCGGCGAACCGGTGGGCTTCATCGAGCACCGGCTGCCTGGACAGCGGAATGGTGCGGCCCTGGCTGTCCATCTGGCCCGCACAAAGCTCCAGCACCCGCTCCACCGCGCCCTTGACCAGCACAATGGCGGGCTCCTTGCCGCTGCCGCCCGGGAACGCGGAGGTGTGGAAGGTGGCCATGTACTGGCGCTCGGAGGTGAAGGGCAGCGCGCCGGTCCGCGGATTGGCCGAAAGGAATCCAGCGGCGTCCACGCCGCCCTTCGCGGCAGCCACCACCATGGCAGCTTCCGTGGGGTCCCCCTGGGCCTGCCAGGCATGCCCCTCCCGGATGATCTTGGCGTCATTGCAGGCGCCGCCCGCCAGCAGGGACCAGTACAGTCCCTCGTCCCGTGCCGCCGTCGTCCGCCCTGCTCCGGTCTCGGCCGCAGGGACGCCGGCCCCGGCAGGAAGGACGTGCCCTTCCGGGGCGTAACCGGAACCCGTCACCTCGTACCTGGCGGACGGAGTCCAGAGCGCACGCACCGTCATCTGGTTTTCCGTGAATGTGCCGGTCTTGTCCGAGCAGATCACCGTGGTGCTGCCCAGCGTCTCAACCACCGGGAGCCGGCGGACCACAGCCCGGCGCCGGGCCATCCGGCGGACCCCGATGGCTAGCGTGACAGTGACGGCGGCCGGCAGCCCTTCCGGAATGGCCCCCACTGCCAGCGCGACGGCGGCAGTGAACATCTCTGCCGGTTGCTGGCCCCGTGCCACGCCAGCGAGGAAGGCCACCGCGGCCAAGGCAAGGATGGCCACCGTGAGCGTCATGCTGAAGCGGGACAGTTTCTGCGTCAGCGGTGTGGCCACCGGCTGCACAGCACCCATGAGCCGGTGGATCTCGCCAAGTTCCGTCTCGCCGCCGATGGCGACGACGATGCCTGCGCCGGTGCCCGCGGTCACCAGGGTGCCGCTGTAGACCATGTTCCTGCGGTCCGCCACGGGGGTGGCGGTGGGCAGTACCACCTCGTCCTTGGCCACGGCGTCGGATTCGCCGGTCAGTGCCGACTCGTCCGCGCGCAGGCCGGACAGCCGTACCAGCCGGAGGTCCGCCGGCACCTTGTCGCCGGCTTCCAGCAGGACGAGGTCTCCCGGGACCAGGTCCTCGGAGGGAACCTCATGCCTTTGCCCGCCCCGTGTCACTACGGCGCGGGTCCGGACGAGGGAATGGAGGGCATCCAGGGCAGCCTCCGCGCGGACCTCCTGGACAAAGCCGATGACCGTATTCACCAGGACCACGGCGAGGATGACGGCCGAGTCCAGGTACTCGCCCAGGAGGAGGGTGACGGCGGCCGCGGCCAGCAGGACGTAAACCAGCGGATTGTTGAACTGGCGGGCAAGCTTGCGGGCAATGCCCCCGCTTCGTGAACGGGGCAGCACGTTGGCGCCGAACTGGGCCTGCCGGCGCGCCACCTCCCCGGAATCGAGGCCCTGCACGTGGTCCGTCTCCAGCAGCAGCACAACTTCGTGAAGGGGGAGGCCGTGGTGGGCCCGGTCCTGGACGCCGTTCGTGGCCGGGACGGACTTCCTGCCGCCGGGTCCTGCCTGCCTGGCCTTCGCCATGGGTCCGGCCCTGCCTATGAGGCCAGCAGTGCGTCGAGGGTGACGAAGCCATACCCCGCGGCACTGATCCGGTCGATGATCTGCGGCAGGGCATCGGCGTCCAGCGTGGTGCCGTCGTTGGGATTGGAACCGATGTGCATCAGGACGATTTCGCCTGGCTGCAGCTCCGCCAGGGTGCGGTCAGCGACGATCTGCATGGTGACGCCGCCGCTGGTGCCTTTCCATCCCAGGGTGTCCACCGTCCACCGGACTGCAACGTAGCCGAGGTCGTTGACGGCGGTAATGGTCCGGCCATCGCGTTCGCCGAAGGGAAAGCGGAACAGCGGCCGGGGGTCCGCGCCGGCGGCCAGGATGGCCTGCTCCGCCCCGAGGACCTGCTGAGCAATGCCGGTGGCGGTAAGCCCCGTGAAACCAGGATGGGTCATGGAGTGGTTGGCCACCCGGTGCCCCGCGGAAACGATCTGCCCCACTCCGCCGGGGTTCGCACCGGCCCAGTTCCCGGTCAGGAAGAACGTGGCGGCAACCCCCTTTGCGGACAGGGTTGCGAGGATCTTTGGCAGCCCCGCAGAGTTGGCTCCCGCATCGAAAGTCAGCGCCACCACTTGCCCGGCGCCCGGGATGACCGTGAGGTCCTGGCCACGGAGCGGGGCAGGGAACGGCGCGGCCGGCGCAACCGGGCCGGGGCCGGCGTCGGGCCCGGAGGGCGGAGCGGCGGGGACGGGAGGCACGATGACCGGCGGCTGGACGGGAGTTTGGCCCGCCTCGGGTGTTTCCGTTGAGGCTTCCGCCGGCTCCGACGCCGGGGGAGATGCGCTGGCGGCACCAGGAGTGGGGCTGGGGCCCGGGCTTGGCGCTTCCGGGCTTGCGGAGGCACTCGCGGAGCCTGACGGACCGGCGGACGGCGGCCCTCCTGCCGGCGCCCTGAGCACCAGCGCCAGGACTATGGCGAGCGCCAGCAGGGCGAGCGCCACCGCCACGGCGACCACCCGCCGTCGTCCGCCCTGCTGCATTATTGTCAACGGTCACTACCTGGTGTGTTCCTGCCCAAGCCGCCCTGCCCTAAGGGGACGCCGTGTGGCTTTCCGGTGTGTGGACCACCAGCACGGGACAATGGGCATGGGCCACCAGCGCGGAACTGACTGAGCCCAGCAGCAGCCCGCCGAAGCCGCCGTGCCCCCGCCTTCCCACCACTACCATGTCCGCTTCGCGGCTGGCTTCAATCAGTGATTCCCTGGGATGGCCGCGGACCAGGCTGGAGATGACGTTCGACGGCGTTTCGTCACCGAAGGCGGACTTGACTGCCTCCGCCAGGATGTCCCCGGCGCGTTCCTCGAAGCCCTCAATGCCCATCATCACGTAGCCCGTGTAGACCTGCGGATAATCCCAGTAGGCATTGGCCAGGACCTTCGCGCCGAGCGGGACCGCCAGCCGCTGGGCCTGCCGCAGGGCCTCAATGGAAGCCTCCGATCCGTCGACCCCTACCAGTATCCGCGAGAACGGTGCTCCGGAAGTATTCATCTCAGCTCCTCATGCGGCCCGTGCGGCCACACTGGCAATGGTGTCCCGGCGGGCTCCCGCAAAGGTAGGGCCGAAAGTCACTGCAGGCGGCAGCGACGAGGGGGTTGAGGTCGGGTGGCAGCGGACATTCCCACCTAGCCGGTGTGGGACCCCTCTTTGAGCCACAACGTATCGCCCTCAACCCGGTCCAGCTCATCCGATGCAAAGTAGGCGTGACCAGTCAATAAACCGGACCTGTCCACTTTCACATAGCCGATCCGCAACAGCCTCTCTGCGGTGTGGTGGGGCAACCTGGACGACGCGGCAAACCCATGGATCGAAGTATTGACGAGGCCTCCGGTTTCAGGGTCCGTCTGGCCGTCAGAGGTCACCGCCTCCGGATCACCCATTTTAAGGTCCTCGACCTTGCCGATTTTCTTTCCGTCCGACGCTACGACGTGCATTCCTTCGCGCACCTGCTCGATGACCGCCATGGCCTTCTCCCTCTTGTATGCAGCCGATGATTGCAAGGTCAGTTTAGGGCGGGCTTCTATCCAAGAATAGAGGCAAACCTGGGGCCGTTCGACGCTGCTGCTGCGTTAAAGCAGTCCGTCATTCGAGGGGCGGGCCGCTCCCTGGTATGGCGGTCCCGCCAGGGCCGGCGGTACTTCACGGGCCCCCTGGTCCAGGCGGAACGGGGGGTATTCGTCCCGCATAAGGGCGGCGTATGCAAGGACCCTGTAGATCCAGCGGTTGATGCCGAGGATCAGGTCGAACAGCGGGCGCTGGTAGCGGCCGGTGAACAGCAGGGCCACAACTGCAATCAGGACCAGCAGGCCCAGCAGCGACACGCCTGTGCTCCGTTGGTAGGTGGTTCCCAAGTCATCGGTTTCCGCCCGCCAGGTCCAGTTGGTGCCGGAGAGGGCTGCAACGATGAGCAGATGGGGGATGGCGAGGAGCCACGATTTCACCAGGACCAGCCCGCGGGATAGGCGCTCCGGGTAGTCAACCTCGAAGTCGGCAGGATAGTTGGTTCGTGCCAGGGTGAACGGCGGGTAGAGGTCCGTTCCTGCCGCGGCGTAAGCGTAGAAAGCGACCCGCCAGTTCCAGCGCAGGACGCCCACGTTGAAGTCGAACAGGGACCGGGGGTAGCGGCCGGTAAAAAGGATGGCGAACCACGCCACGATGGTGGTCACGACGAACGCAAACCACAGGAAAAACAGCACGATGAAGTGCGGGATGGCAAGGAACCACTTGACCAGCCACATCGCGCGCGACAGGGCCGGGTCAAGATCGCCGAAGAGCCGGGCCGGGTAGGGAGCACGTTCCGCCCGGTCCCCTTGGCCAGGCTGGGGCAGCGGCGGGGCTCCCGGTGTGCCGGGATTTCCGGGACCTCCCGGGGCGCCCTCCGTTCCCGGTGCACCTGCGTAGCCGGGTGGCGGCGCATACCCCGGGGGCTGGCCGTACCCGGGTGGGGGTGGCGCATAACCGGGGGGTGGCCCGTAGCCGGGGGGTGGCCCGTAGCCGGGGGGTGGCCCGGCCGGCCCGCCGGAGTGGGGCCCCGTATGCCGGCCGAGTCCAACGGCCCCCAGGATCAGCAACGGAATCCCGATTGCCAGCGCGACTGCACCACCCACCAGCAGGCCCGTTGCCGCCGGCCGGATCAGGTCAGAGCGAAAACCTGCCTGCACCTCGGCATTGACACCGGGGCTGGCGTCGGCGTTCATGATGACAATCGCCCAGTTGCCGGCGGCAAGATCCCACGTGAGATCCTGTTGGCCGGACCCGGAGGCCGAGGCGCTCCAGAACGTTTGCTCTCCTGGCGGTGCCGGAGTGCTGGTGCCAGGAATGTCGCGGTATTCGGCCCTGAAGGGCCGGCTGTCGACTTTAAGCAGCTCCGAGTGATGCACGCCTGAAAGGTATCGCTCGACGTCGGCCTGCGGGGCGACGCCCATGAAGATTTCCTTGCCGGGGTCCACGGAAGAAGCACGCAGCCTCAGCGTTCCGACGTCGAAAGGAAGGCGGGGCGGTACGCCCTCGCCCACCGCGTCAAGCCTCGGCGAGGTCAGGGCGTGGGAACCCACCGAAAGGCGTTCCGTGCGAGTGGTGAGGTATCCGTCGCCTTGGGCGGATCCCACCACTGACGCCACGGCACCCCCGGCCAGGATGGTGGCCCCGACGATCGAGATGAGGATCCCCAGGATGAGCATGATTATTGCAGCGGTCTTTTTCATGATGCCGAACCCGGAATGTAGGGAATGGGACAGTTTGTGCGTGGGAGCACGGTGCGCGGGCGGCGGCGCCGCCGGTGCGGCCTAGGTCTTGTTCTTGATTGCCTGGATCCGGGTAATCACGGTAGGGCACGGCAGGTGCTTGAGGACCCCATGCGCTGTGGAACCGAGAAGAAGCCGTTTGATTCCGCCCCTCCCTCGGCTGCCCACCACCAGCATCCTGGCCCCGGCAGCAGCATCAACCAGTGATTCCACCGGGCCCCTTTCTGTTTCCAGCACCCGATGCACCCGCAGGCTTGGGTAGTCCTCGTTGAGCCCCGCCACTGTCTCGGACAAGACAATGCGCTCCTCCTCGGTAATGAGGTCAGCCAGGCTGGTGGACAACAGGCCGGCGTCCGTTACCCGGTCGGGAGCGTTGATGGCATACACCACAGTGAGGTCGTCCCCCTCCCTGTCAGCCTCCGCAGCGGCAAAGGCCACAGCCTGGGTCGCTTCCTTGGAGCCGTCGACGCCCACCACCACGCCGGACCGGCCCTCCAGCTCCTGGGTTCCCACCACCGCAACAGGGACCTTGGACGAGGCCGCAACCTGGAGGGCCCGGTCTGCGAGGGAACCGCCAAGGTGGCCGGTGCCCGAGCCCACCACCACCATGGATGCTTTGCCGGAGTACTTCGCCAGTGAGCCCCCTACGCTTCCGGTGAGCAGCCGGGTGGTAACGCCAATGGGGAAAGCCCCCCGGATACGTCCGGCGGCAGTCTGCAGGAGCTTGTCGCCCGCCTCCTCGAGGACGCCGATCCACGGATACGGTTCAGCCATCCACCGGTCGTCCACGACGTGGAGGATCACCAGTGGCAGGCCGGAGCGCTCGGCCCGGCGGGCAGCCCAGAGCACGGCCGCCTGGCTCTGCGGGGAGTCGTTGGTGGCGACTGCGATCGGTTTACGGGTTGTCATGGCAGGGCTCCCTGTCTTTCTCGGGCGGTGTCCAGTTCAAGACTGGCTCTGTGCCGGCAGGAGATATAGGGCCAAAGGTCATGGCAAGTCGCGCGGGTGGCCACAGGGGGACCTTAGCCACTTCGCCGCCGCAACGCGCCCATGGGAGCCTTCACATAAACCCAAAGGAGCCGCAAGTTGAATAAAGCAGCAGCAGGTACGCCATCCGCGCCCGCCCGGGAACCCATCAGCCGGGAGAGGAACATCCAGCGGCGGGTTGCCTGGGTGCTCACGGCAGTGCTGACGCTTCTGGCATCCGGTGCCGGAATCGCCTCCCCGGGGATCTACAGCGGCCTCATCGAGGAGCCTTACCTTCCCGGAGCGTTCTCGCAGGACGCCATGTCCCTTGGCGCCGCACTGGCGCTGCTGGCCCTTGCCTGGGCGGCCGGGGGATCCAGCCCAAAGCTGGAAATCATTGTCCTGGGCCTGCTTGGCTACCTCGCCTATGCCTACGGCATCTACATCATTGAACGCGTCTATAACTGGCTCTACCTGGTCTACATGGCCATCTTCTCAATCGCCGTCTGGGCACTGGTGTACCAGGTGGCCGCCTTGTGCCGCGGGACGGCCCGGGTGCACCTGCCCAAACGCGTACGGCTAGCGTCAGCGGCGGGGGCGCTCCTGCAACCGCTGATGTTCTATCCGTTGTGGATCGGCATGCTGGTACCGCTCATGGCAGCCCGGCAGAAGATTGAAACCATCTACTCGGTCTTTATCCTGGATCTCTGCTTCATCATGCCGGCCTTCCTCATCCTCGCAGTTGCGGCCTTCCGGGGGAGGACGCCTGGGGTGCTGCTGCTGCCGGCCGCCTATGTGCTCGGCTTTGCCCTGATCCTGTCCCTTGCTGCGGCGGAGCCCGCCAAGGCGCTGTTCGGCGCACGGTTCGACCCCGCAGCCTTCTGGTCCTGGCTGGCATTGTCGCTGCTGTTCCTGGTCCTCGGAGCCCTGCATCTGAGCCGGTTGCGCATAGTCCAGGTCCGGGGCAAGGGAAGCCAGGGAGGTTAGCGCCCCCACTGTTTCGTCAGTATGCTTACTATTGTCCGCTTAGCCTGTCCACGCGACGTTGGCTGTTCAAGAGAAAGGCATCACCATGACGGAACAGAACCTCCCTGACGACAACCTTGAGGTTGTCCGGGATGACGACGTGCTTCTTGATGAGACTCCCGGCGCGGCTGCGTCCTTTGAACTCGACCCTGTTAAGGGCGCGCCGGACAGCTACCCGGGTGCGGCGGAAAACAATCCGGACCGCTGGCAGGAGGATCCTCTACTCCAGGACGAGGCGGTCTCCGGGGAAGAAGAAGATTTCATTAGCGAGCAGGCATTCCGGGACGACTCAGCCCAGGCACGGTACGCGGCCGATGACCGCCAGGATGTTCCGGTGACGCCCACCTTGGGCGAGGCCGTTGCGGACGTCGACTTCGGGGAGAATCCGGGCGGGCCTGAGTCTGAGGGCAGCGACGACACGGAGAACTTTGGCGGGTCCCCGCTCAGCGAGTTCGAGCCTGACGACCTGGAGCGTTGAGGTGTGCGGCCCTGACCGCGCGTTCATTCTTGGGACGAAAGACTCTGGCGGCGCGGCCGCGCGGGATGGATCCTCGAAGCAGGAGCAGGGCGGGGCCGCATGAGGTGAGGAGGCAGGGATGATGTTTTGGGACGGCAACATGGGCGCCTGGGGCTACATCCTGATGGTGGTGAGCTTCATCTTGTTCTGGGGTGCAATCATCGCCGCCATCGTCGTTTTTGCGCGCTCCATGTCGGTCAGCAATCGCAGGGATGGCGGCGGAGCCCACAGCACCGGCAGTGCGGAGCAACTGCTGGCCGAGCGCTTTGCCCGCGGTGAAATAGACGAGACGGAATATTCGGCCCGCCTCGCGGCACTCCGCCGCGCCCGCGGGGCCTGACCAGCCGCCGTGCCCGGTTTTCCACGGCCGGATCCATGGATGTGCAGCTCGTAGCCCGTGTGCTCCTCCTCCGGGCCGCCATGCGGCGACGGGACCGCTGGAGCCCCGCCCGGATCGCCGCGCACCAGGAACGCGCCCTGCGTCAACTCCGGACGGCGGCTTATGCCGGGTCCGGGTTCTACCGGCGCCATCACTCAGGGCTGCATAGCGCTCCGCTTGCCCAGTTACCGCCTGTGACCAAGGCTGACCTGATGGGCCACTTCGACGAGGCCCTGACCGCACGTGACCTGAGCCTGGCGGAGCTGGAACAGCGCCTCCGGACCCTGGCATCGGAGGGCGGCGATCCGGGCTTGCCCTGGAGGGGCCGCTGGTGGGCCGCGGCGACGGCCGGGACCGCCGGTCCGCGCGGAATATTCGCGTGGAGCCGTCCGGAATGGGCGCAGGTGCTGGCCTCCTATGCCCGCGCCAATGATTGGGCCGGAATAGCGGCGGGCCCCACCCGGCCGCTGAAAATGGCGCTGGTAAGCTCGCGCGTCCCCACCCACCAGTCCGCCGTCGTTGGAGCTTCCCTGCGATCGGGCCTGGTCCCCACCCTCCGCCTGGACGTGACCGCGCCCCTGGACGAAACGGTGGCGGCACTGAACGGGTTCCAGCCCCGGGTGCTGGTGGGCTACGCCTCAGCGCTCCGCCCACTGGCGGCTGAACAGTTGTCCGGACGCCTGAAGATCTCTCCCGAGGCCGTGATGTCGGCCTCGGAGGTGCTCACTCCGCACGCGGCCCAGGAACTGGAACAGGCCTGGGGGAGCGCACCCTTCGATGTCTACGCCGCCACGGAGACGGCTGGTATCGCATCGCCGTGCGCCTACCGGAACCGGCATGTCTACGAGGACCTGCTCATCATCGAGCCAGTGGACCGGGAAGGGGTTCCGGTGCCTCCCGGGACAGCGGGCGCGAAGCTCCTGGTCACCGTCCTGTTCTCGCGGACGCTGCCGCTGATCCGATACGAACTGTCCGACAGCGTGGCATTGGGCCAGCGGGGCTGCCCCTGTGGGCGTTCGTTCATCCGGATGGAGGACATTGAAGGCCGGCTGGAGGACGTGCTGGAACTGCCAGGCAGGGCGGGCATCGTCAGCATTCACCCGATCGTGTTCCACCACGTCCTGGACCAGGCTGCGGCCTCGGGTTGGCAGGTGGTTCAGGAACGCAGCGGTCTGCGGGTACTCATCGCAGGGTTGGCGGCGGGAAGCACTCCGGCGGGCATCCAGGCGTCGGTGGCCGGAGCCCTGACGGCGGCCGGAGTCACGAATACCCCGGTATCCGTGTCAGTGGTGGACCAGCTGGAACGGACCCCACTGGGCAAAGCCCCCTTCGTCCGCCGCCTCAAGCGGTAAGCCTGGGCAGCGTGCCTGCACGCCAGACCGCCCGTCCACGAGGAAGTAGCCGCCCGTCACGAAATGATGGCTTTCCTTTACTGGAAGCCGGCCAGCCAATCGTCGGGACCGAACACTTCATACTGGATGTCCTTGGGCGGAACGCGCCGGGCGATGAGGCCCCTCCGCACCCACTTCGTCGCCCACCTTCACGTCGTTGTGGAGGAGGTTGGACATTTCGCCGTCAGGCGCCCCCTGCCCGTGCACCCGCTTGACAGCGAAGGGGCGGTGCCTGCCGTCGTTGGCACGCGTAGGGCTGTACTGCCGGGGGCTGGTGGACCCCGTCCTTCATAAGCATCCTGATGGTGACGTACAGCCCGGGCAGGGAAGGCTTCACCTCCCTCTCATCAACACGCTCCACGGCGAAAGTGACGACGTCGTCCGTCTCCTGGACGCTCGGCCACCCGCCAGGTGCGCCAGATCGTCCCACGCGCCAGGTGCACGGCGTCGAAGAGACCACCCCACTGCCGCTGGTAGGGGCAATTGCCCGTTGTTCCGGCCCGGGATCTCCCCCGACGAGCGGGCTGCCCGGCGTCGGGGCTTCGGCTTTCCCCCTTCGTGCGGGGAGAGTAGCCTTGGATGACCGTTAGGAAGCATGCGGCCGCCACAGCAGATTGGATGACATCTCCAGCATCCCGGAGGGGTGTGCGGTGGCCGCCTAAATCCGTTGTCCTTTCCCACGGGCTACCGGTCCCCCCGCACCTGGCACCTCCGCTGCTGGGCATCCCTGCGACGAGGCCCAAGATCCAAATTGGGAGGAGTTTCAATGGATACAGGGGCCGTCCTGGCCTTCATCGGAGGTTATGTTGCGGCAGCAGTAGGGGTATTCCTCCTGTATTCGCCGGTTATTGTCCTGGTGCTCGCGTTGCTGGTTACGGCGGGCCTGCTGCGGCTTTTGGCCTGGCCCTTCCTCTACCTGGTCCGCAAATTGCGCCGGAAGCCTGGTCCGCCGCAGGACGGATCGTGGCTCCTCCACTGAGCCAGCACCATTCCCCAAGGCTCTTCCGCTGCTTCCCCCGGCTTCAGCCAAACTGCGCTAAAATGATAAGCAGGCTGATGAATATCGGTTGGCAGGATCAACACTGAAGGAGTTTCACATGAACTTGGGAAGCATGATCAGGAATGCCGCTGGACGATTCTCCGGCAGGACCGGGACCGCCGGAACACCGCGCCGGACCGGACTGAACGCCACGGGCCGGGCGGCCGGCACAACGGGGGCCGCAGGAGCCAGGCCCGGTGGCGTGGCCGGCAAAATCATGGGGATGCTCCGGCGGCGCTAGGCCGTCCCGGCAACCATAAAAAGCAGGTCCCGGACTCGTCCGGAACCTGCTTTTTGGTCCCATCTGCCATGCGTGAACTCACCATCCTGGGTACGGCCTCCCAGGTCCCCACCCGGACCAGGAACCACAACGGCTACCTTCTGCGCTGGGACGGGGAGGGCTTCCTCTTTGACCCGGGCGAGGGAACACAGCGCCAAATGATCCATGCGGGCGTCCCGGCCAGCCAGATCACCCGCATCTGCCTTACCCACGTCCATGGAGACCACTGTTTTGGGCTGCCGGGAGTGTTGTCCCGTATGGCCCTGGACGGCGTGGCGCACCCCGTCCACCTCCACTACCCGTCATCCGGCGAGGACGTGGTCCGCGCCCTCGTGTCCGTCAGTTCACCGGGAATCGACCTCAGGCTGCAACCCCACGGCGGAAGCGGTGCGGTGTCCGAAGGCCTGGACGTCCGGCCGCTGAAGCACCGCATCGAGACCTACGGCTACCGGCTGGCGGAACCGGACGGCCGCACCCTCCTGCCGGAGCGCCTCGCCGCAGCAGGAATAGCGGGCCCCGCGATCGGCCGCCTGCAGCGCGACGGGAACCTTGCCGGCGTCCGCCTCAACGACGTCAGTATTCCGCGGCCAGGCCAGCGCTTCGCTTTCGTGATGGACACAGCGCCCTGCCCGGGCGCCGAAGAGCTGGCCGACGGCGCCGACCTCCTTGTTGCGGAGGCCACCTTCAGCGATGACGACGCCGGGCTTGCGCGCCAGTACCGCCACCTCACCGCCGGGCAGGCAGGGGAACTTGCTGCGGGGGCGGGCGCTGGGACCCTCGTGCTGACGCATTTTTCCTCGCGGTACGGCGACGACGCCGGACCGCTGGCGGCCCAGGCCAGGGCCCGCGCGGGGGACACCACCGTCATCGCCGCGCAGGACCTGCAGCGCGTGCCCTTTCCCCGGCGGCGCACCTGGCCCGGGACCCGCTCCACTGCGCCTGAACAGTCCACCGCGCGTGAACGGTCCACTGCACCGGAACCCTCCGCTGCACCAGGGCCACGCCATTCAACAACCCCTGGAGGTCACCCATGAACGCCGCTTCCGACGAACTGCCCGGTGTCACCGCCCACGGCAAGGAACCCACCCTCACCCGTGTGCCTGGCCTGCCGGCGTCCGACGTCGCCGGTTCTGCCGTCCACCGCCGGACACACGGCGGAGATAGGGTTAACCCATGACTGCTGCAGCAGAATCAACTGTCGCCTTCGAAGGCCGTTTTGCCCGCGAACTAACCGAGCTGGCCGTTCCGTGGCAGGCGGAGGAAGCGCCGGATCCCGAGCTGCTGGTCCTCAATGACTCCCTGGCCGAGGAGCTGGGGCTGGCGCCCGACTACCTGCGGACGCCGGAAGGTGTGCGCCTCCTGCTGGGCAACTACGTTCCGCCCGGCGCCACCCCCGTTGCGCAGGCATACGCAGGGCACCAGTTCGGCGGCTACTCGCCACTGCTCGGCGACGGCCGGGCGCTGCTGCTGGGCGAACTTGTTGGCGAGGGCGGGCGCCTGCGGGATGTGCACCTGAAGGGTTCCGGCCGCACACCTTTTGCCCGTGCGGGTGACGGCCGTGCCGTCATCGGGCCCATGCTGCGGGAGTACCTGGTCAGTGAGGCCATGCATGCCCTGGCCATTCCCACCACGCGCGCCCTCGCTGTCGTGGCCACGGGACGGCCGGTGCGGCGGGACACGATGCTGCCCGGTGCAGTCCTGGCCCGGGTGGCCAGCAGCCACCTCCGGGTAGGCAGCTTCCAATACGCCCGGGCCACCGAGAACATGGACCTGCTGCGCCGCTTGGCGGACCACGCCATCAGCAGGCACCACCCTGGGGCAGCCCGCTCGGAACACCCCTATCTTGCACTGTTCGAGGCAGTGGTGGCTGCCCAGGCAGACCTGGTGGCCAAGTGGATGCTGGTGGGCTTTGTCCACGGGGTCATGAACACGGACAACATGACCATCTCCGGGGAAACCATCGACTACGGGCCCTGCGCTTTTATGGACGCATTTGATCCTGCCGCCGTGTACAGTTCCATCGATGTGGGCGGCCGCTATGCCTACGCGAACCAGCCCGTGGTTGCTGAGTGGAACCTGGCCCGGCTCGCGGAGGCCATGCTGCCGCTCTTCAACGAAGACCAGGAACAGGCTGTCGGCCCCGCCGTGGAGGCCCTGGGCAAATTCCGCGGCCAGTACAGCGATGCCTGGTTCAACGGCATGAAGGCAAAGATTGGATTGCCGGCAGGCTTGGCCGGGACGCCCGAAGGGGACGCGGCGTCGGACCTGGTGGACGGCGTGATCGGCCTGCTGAAAGATGGGCCGGTTGATTACACGCGGTTCTTCCGGAACCTTGGCCAAGCGGCCCGGGGCAATTCCAGGACTGTCCGCGGTATGGTGCTGGACCTCGCGGCTTTCGACGCCTGGGCTGAACGCTGGACCGCGTTGAAGCCCGACGCCGAACTCATGGACAGCGTGAACCCCGCCTACATCCCCAGGAACCACCTGGTGGAGGAAGCGCTGGCCGCCGCCACCGAGGGGGATCTTGGCCCGTTCAACCGGATGCTTGAGGCTGTCAGGTCCCCGTTCCGGGAGCGCGAGGGGCTGGAACGCTACACGGAGGGACCGCCCGAGGACTTCGGCAAATACCTGACCTTCTGCGGCACCTAGCGGCTGCGGGGCAACAGGACGCCCAGGAGGCTTCACCGGAAATGGACAGGGGCGGCAGCCGGTAAACCCGGCTGCCGCCCCTGTGTGCACGGCGGGCCTGCCGCTACTAGCAGGACGTGCCGCTGCCGCTGGTTACGCTACGCGGACAAAGGATGCGCCGCTCAGCCAGCTGATGGAGTGCACAGCGGTCTGGTTGCCGTTTACGCCGCCGCTGACAACCTGGCCGTCACCGGCGTAGACGCCCACATGGCCGGCGGTGATCACCAGGTCACCGGGGGCGGGGGAGCCCACGGTGGAGCCGTACTGGTAGAACTGGCCGGGGGCCAGGTCGCCTACGGACTTGCCAACAGAACGCAGGGCCTCTTCAACCATGGCGGTGCAGTCCTGGATCTGGCCCACCTGGCTGTAGGCGTTGGCCAGGATAGCTGCGCCGGTGCCCGTACCGGTGCTGGCGGACGCGTAGGACAGGTTCATCCCCGTGTTGGCAGGTGCGGTGGCAGCAGCGGTCTGGACCGGAGCCGGTGCCGGTGCGGCGGCCGGAGCCGCCGGGGCGTAGCCTGCAGCCGGGATCTGGATCTGGTCGCCGGGGTAGATGACCGCAGAAATGGCCAGTCCGTTGGCGGTCAGGACATCGTTGAGGGTGACGCCGTAGGCGGCCGAGATGGCGCCGAGTGTGTCCCCGGATACAACCGTGTGGACGGTACCGGCTGCGGCGGCGGGGGCAGCAACTGCTGCTGCCGGCGCGGCAGAGGCCTGGACGTTAGTGGTCTCGGTGGTGTCCGGACCGGTCACACCGGCGTGCGCCGGGGCGCCGACGCCGAAGGCAATGCCGGATGCGGCTGCCACGGCGAGTGCCGGGCGGCCCAGGGTCCTGGCTTGGGACTTGGCCGAAACGGCCAGTCCTTCGAGGATGATGGAGCGGGCCGGAGTCGCGCGGTGACGGGCGGTGGTGGAATTTTTTGACACAGTAGATCGCCTCTCCCATGCCTGCGGGGTGAGCTGTCGGGTTCGGGTTGGAGATACCCGGCCGGGAGCAACTCCGAAAAGGAACGGAGGCGCTAGCGACTTAACCCCAAGGCCTCAAAGAGGCCGTGGAAACTTGGTTCCCCCGTCCCTGCCAGCTGGAAAGCGATTGGTTCCCGGGTCAGCGGCAGGGCTCGGCAAGCTGAGGGGAATGTCCCGTGTGGGAGGGACACCTGAAGACCATAACCCGGCCCGGCTCCGATTGTCACATTTGGGTAACATGCGAGGCCGTCCTCTCGGTTTACGCCATCGAATCGACTCTTCCTTCCTCCGGCGCTGACCTCGGAAGATGCGGGCGGTACGCCGAAGGAAGATGGAATCGTCACAGAGTCATAAACCCTGGGGCGGATGACCTTGCCGTGGACCGCCTTTGGAGGTTCCCTTCGTGGCCGGCCCGGGCGCTCAGCTCGGATGTAATGGGGAGTGTCTCCGCTGTATAACGATGCAGGCCGCTCATCCTTAAAGTGAAGGTTGAGGCCGGTAAGCTTCGGAACTATGTCGCGTTTCGTTACACATGCCCGGCACGTCCTGCCGGGGGTACTGTTGGCCGCCGCCCTCGCCGGCAGTGTTTGGCTGTCTCCCGCCGGCGCGGCAGAAGGCCTTCCGCCTGGTGATTACCCCTCGTGGGAGGACGTGCAGCGGGCCAAGCTGACCGAGGCCGGTACGGCAGCGGAGATCGGTAGGATCACCGGCCTTTTGGACGGGCTGCAGGCGCAGTCGGAGGCGTTGGGCACCGCAGCCGTGGCGTCCGCCGCCGAGTCCGCAGCGGCTGACGCCGTCCTGGCTGCGTCCACCGCAAGGGTAGGGGCCCTGGCGGAACAGGCGGGGCAGGCCAACGCCGAACTCGTCCGCCACAATAGGGACATCGGAGCCTTGGCCGTCCAGTCCTACAAGACCGGCGGCACGAACATGGGGTTCTTCGTGGCGCTGGACGCGATCGAGAACAACAACGTGCACGGGCTCAATCTGGTCCAGCTGGTGGGCGGCAAAACGGCGGGGCTTGTGGACAAGGCCGCCGCCGCGGGGAGGATCACCGCTTCTTTGGCCGACCAGGAGAAGGCCGCCCGGGCCGAGCGTGAACGGCTGGCCGGCGAGGCGGCGGAGAAGCTTGCGGCGGCCCGCTCGGCCCAGGAAGCCATGGCCCGCCAGCTTGCCGAGGAGCAGCAGCGCAGCGAGGAACTGACCGGGCAATTGGCGTCCCTGAAGGGCACGACGGCGGCCGTTGAGGCCGAATTCCGGCGCGGCCAGGCTGCGCTGGCCACATACCAGGCGGCGCAGGACGCGAAGCGGGCGGCGGCCGAGGAAGACGTGCGACGACGGGCGGCCGCAGCCGCCGCGGCGGCAAAGGTGCAACCTTCCGCCGCTCCCGCTCCGGCGCGTCCGGCTCCTGCCCAGCCGGCACCCCCAAACCCTCCAGCCGGTAACCCTGCGCCGGCGAATCCTGCCCCGCCTGCCCCCGCTCCGCCGCCCGCCGCACCGCCCAGCCCGCCCGCCGTCGTCGTTCCCTCTGCTCCTGCAGGTGCGGTCAACGATCCTGCCGGCGCCAAGAGCTACGCCTCGGGCAGGCTGGGGGCCGACGGCTGGGGATCGGACCAGTTCCTCTGCCTTGCCCAGCTGTGGACCAAGGAATCGAACTGGCTGACCACGGCCACCAACCCGTACTCCGGGGCCTACGGCATTCCACAGGCGCTGCCGCCGGGCAAATACTCCAGCGCCGGCAGTGACTGGCTGACCAGCTACCGTACGCAGATCGAGTGGGGCCTGGGCTACATCCGCGAGCGGTACGGCTCCCCGTGCTCGGCGTGGAACCACTCCGTAGCCAAGAACTGGTACTGACACCGCGCTAGGCTTTTCCCATGCCTGATTTCGAAAGGTTCCGCGTCCTCCTCGAGGAGGAACGGAAGCGGAAGGTGGCTCTGCTCCCGGCGCTCCGCGCCGACATTGCTTCGGCCAACTCTGCGCGCCAGGATTCGAACGTTGACGACGAGCACGATCCAGAGGGGTCAACCATTGCCTTCGAGCTGTCCCAGGCTGCTGCGCTGCTGAAGCAAAGCTCCGCCGGCCTTGACCAGGTGGAGGCCGCCCTGGACCGGATAGCTGCCGGCACGTACGGCATCTGCGCGGTCTGCGGGGAAACGATTGCCGAGGGACGGCTGGAGGCCAGACCCTGGACACCGTTCTGCATCCAGCACGCGGCCGCGGGACGAGGGCGATGAGCGGCGCGCCGGACTCGGTCACGGCCGCCGCGGGGTTCATCGACCGCACCCTGCAAAATGAGGGCGCCTGGTACCGCGCGGACGACGTCGAGGCCCGGCTGGGCGGGGTGCTGGCCTCCTACGGATCCTCCGTGGGCGCTGTGCGCGGAACAATCCGGGACGCCTTGCGGAAGTTCAAGGAATTGGACCACGATGCCGTGGTCCTGCTGGCGTCCGCGCTGTGGGGCCGGCCCCAGCCCGGCGGCAGGCCGGTTTTCGAGCGCCGGCTGGCGGCCGTGGTGCTCCTGCAGTCGAGGGCCGGCCTCCTGCTGCACTCCGACCTGACCCGGGTCGAGGGCTTCCTCCGGTCCGCCGGAAGCGCCGAGTTGGTGGATCCCCTGCTGTCCGACGTAGTGTTGCCGCTACTGGCTGGACTGACAGGACGCGACCGGCAGCGGGCAGGGGTGGTCCTTGCGAGGTGGAGCCGGGATCCGGACCAGCGGCTGCGCCGGGCTGCGGCCTTCATTGAGCAGCAATCCAGCCCTGAAACCCCGCACAAAGGAGACAGCTATGAATGATCCCTATGACCTGGAACGCTTCGTGTCAGCCCAGGACAGCGGCGCAGGGGAGGGCGGGACCTTCGGGCAGGCATTGGCTGAGTTGCAGGTGGGCAACAAGACTGGCCACTGGATGTGGTTCATCTTCCCGCAGCTCGCCGGCCTGGGGCAAAGCCCCACCTCCCGGAAGTATGCCATCACATCGCTTGCCGAAGCCCGGGCGTACCTGGAACACGAGGTCCTGGGCCCGCGGCTCCTGGAGTGCGCCCTGGCGCTCACCAACCACGCCGGGCGCACCGCCGAGGACATCCTGGGCGGCATCGACGCCAGGAAGCTGCACTCGTCCATGACCCTGTTCCTCCGCGCGGCGCCCGGCGAAACGGTGTTCAAGACCGTCCTTGCCCAGTTCTTCGACGGCCAGCCGGACGAAGCCACCGACGCCCTGCTTGCGGAGCAGGACCAGGACTGACCGCTACGGCGTGGGGCTGCCGCCATTGACGTTCAGGGTTTCGCCCACCACATAGCTGGACTCCGGTGACGCGAGGAAGACGTAGGCCGGCGCGAGCTCGGCGGGCTGGCCTGCCCGGCCCAGCGGGGTGGACTGCCCGAATTCCGGCAGTTCCTCCTTTGGCTGGCCGCTGCTCACCTGCAGCGGGGTCCATATGGGCCCCGGGGCCACGGCGTTGACGCGGATGCCCTTGGGGGCCAGTTGCTGCGCCAGCCCCTTGGTGAAGTTGTTGATGCTGGCTTTGGTAGTGGCGTAGTCCAGCAGTGTGGGGGATGGGTTGTACGCCTGGATGGAGGTGGTGTTGATGATGGTGGATCCCGCTGGCATATGCGGGAGGGCGGCTTTCGTCAGCCAGAACATCGCGTACACGTTGGTCTTCTGCGTGTGGTCGAACTGCTCGTCGCTGATGTCGGTCAGCTCCTCCTGCGCCACCTGCTTCCCTGCGTTGTTGACCAGTATGTCCACTCCGCCCAGGACTGCCACGGCGGTGTCCACCACCTCGCGGCAAACGATGGGGTCCTTCAGGTCGCCGGGAACCTTGACGGCCTTGCGTCCGGCCGCCTCGATGATCCCGGCGATGCGGGCAGCATCCTCCTCCTCTTCGGGCAGGTAGGAGAGCACTACGTCGGCGCCCTCCCGGGCGAAAGCTATGGCGGTTGCGGCGCCAATCCCGGAGTCCGCGCCGGTTATGATCGCCTTCCGCCCTTCCAGCCGGCCGGTGCCGCGGTAGGTGTCCTCGCCGAGATCGGCCTTGGGCGTGAGCTCCGCATCCAGCCCCGGCTCGGGCTGGTGCTGCTCGGGCGGCGAAATTTTCCCGTAGGCGGTCACCGGATTGCGGAAGGTGTACTGGTCTGTCATGGCGGTCCTCCTGTTGCTCGGTCGGAAGGAAAAGCTAAGCATGCTTACCGTTCCAGCCTAGGCAATAGGGCGTGCCCTGCCAACCCGCTCCCCGCGGACCCTCTTGCGATGCGCCTCAACCGCGGGGAACCTCCACCAGCCGGACCTCGGCCAGCCGGCCGGCATCCACCACGGCCGTCATGTAGGTGCACGCCGGCTGGCGGCGGCGGTCGGTGGGGGAGCCCGGGTTCAGCAGCCGCAGGCCGCGAGGGGTGGTGGTGTCCCAGGGGATGTGGCTGTGGCCAAAGACCAGGACGTCCGCTTCCGGGTACAGCACTTCACAGCGTGCCTCACGTCCCTTTGCCTGGCCGGTTTCGTGGACCATCGCAAAGCGGACGCCCTCGAGGGTGGCCGTTGCGGTTTCCGGGAGCTGCCGGCGCAGTTCGGGGCCGTCGTTGTTTCCGTAAACGCCCAGCAGTGAGCGGCTCCGCTGTTCGAATTCCGCCAGGAGGGATGCCGCCACCCAGTCGCCGGCGTGAAACACCACGTCGGCGCTTTCGACGGCGGACCACAGCTGGGCGGGGAGCGTCCGGGCCCGCTTGGGGACATGGGTATCGGCAACGAGCACAAGGTTCAACGGCATGGCCAAGATCCTGCCATGGCGCGGGCACTTTCCCCGCCGGGGAGGCAGTCGTAATCTGGGGCTGGGAGGTGATTGCCATGGAGGCAACGCAAGGCGACCGCATCATCGTCCATGGAAGGACCGTGGGAGCCACGGACCGGCACGGGGTGATCCTGGAGGTGCGGGGCCAGGGCGGTACGCCGCCCTATCTGGTCCGCTTTGATGACGGACACGAAACCATCATGTATCCCGGTGGTGATTTCGCCGTCGAACGCGGGCATGCGAACCAGGCCTGACTGAGGGCAGGCGTGGCTGACGGCAGGCCTGGGAGGTGCACCGCATCCACGGCACCTGTCAGACTGGAGCGATGGATCATTTTTCGGCTTCCACCGCGTCCTCAGCCCCGCCCGTCCGCACCGGTCCCCGGGACCCCGGCGACGCCTGGGTCGAAGGGGACCGCGGCCGCTACTGGGGGCGGTTCGGTGCGGCCGGAGTGCTGGCGTACGATCCGGACAAGGGTGTGCTGCTGCAGCACCGGGCTGTCTGGAGCCACAACGGGGGCACATGGGGGCTGCCCGGCGGGGCGCTCCATCACGGCGAGGAACCCGTCACCGGCGCGCTGCGGGAAGCCTTCGAGGAAGCCGCCGTACCCGCCGGCAATGTCGAGGTACTCTTCACGTCCTTGTTTGACGTCGGTTATTGGTCCTACACCACGGTGGTGGTCCAGGTCAGGGAGCCCTTCGACCCGGTGATCAGTGATCCGGAAAGCCTCGAATTGCGGTGGGTGCCCCTGCCCGACGTGGCAGCGCTGGAACTGCACCCGGGTTTCGAGGCATCCTGGCCCGCCCTGCGCGAACGGCTCGGAGCCTAGTAGTCCGGACCGTACTCGGCGTGGACCAGGATGGGGAGGTGGTCCGAGTTTCCGCGGGGAAGCGTTTCGACGCTTTCGATGTCCAGGCCCAGCGACGTCGCAAAATCGAAGTGGCCCTTGAACACCTTGTACCGGGTGTAGGTGCGCCTGTTGCTGAGCGACAGGGCATAGCCGGAATTCTTCATGTGCATGTCCAGGTTCTTCGTGAAGAACGGATAGTTGAAGTCTCCCACCATGAGGGTCATCAGGCCCTTGCCCATGCTGAGCAGCTCAGCGTGGGCGGCGTGGATCTGCTTCCGCCGCAGCGAGTTCGACGCCGTGAGGGGCGCGGCGTGGAACGAGCCGATGACCAGTTCATGCTGCGTCTCGTTGTCCATCACCCGGGTGCCGATCAGGCGTTCGTGGGCCGGGGCCAGGACCCGGTCATGCATTGACTTCTTGAGCGCGAACGACTGGGTGTCCAAGGCAGTGAAGCGGCTCATGCGGTAATAAATGGCGAGCCCCAGCCGGTTACCTTTCGTGGCATCCGCCAGGTGGAGCGGCCCCAGCGTTTCGGGGAGGTCGCTGGAATCCACCTCCTGGAGGCAGAGCGCATCAATGTCATGGTTCCGCGCCAGTGCGAGGAGTTCACCGCTCGCCTTGTGCTTGCGGAGGTTGTAGCTGATGACACGCATGGAACACCTCTTCCGAGGGTTGCTGACAGGACCAGTTCCTGAGTCTAGTCGGATGAATCCTGTCAGGCTCCAACATTTCGCCGCGTCCGGCGAAGTCCCCCCGGTCGGTGGTCCAGTGCGGCGGTTCCGGCGGGGCCCGCGCGGCCGACCGGTGGAGTGAGTCCGGCCCCGGCGGACGGCAGATAGAGTTAAGGCCAATTCACTGAGTATGACCGGAGGGCCCGCGTTGACTGCAGACTTGCCTGAACTGGCCGAGGGAAGCTTCTACTACCAGGACCTGGGCGGGGGACGCTTCTGTTCCACCATCCATGCCCAGGGCGCCTGGAACGTGCATGAACAGCACATGGCGCCTGCGTCAGGCCTGATGGCGGACAGCCTGGAACGGCATGAGCCCCGGGAGGAGATGCGGATGGCGCGGATCAGCTACGAGATCCTGGGCCTCATCCCGGGCGGCGCCTTCCACATCGAAACCACCACCCTGCGGCCGGGGAAGACCATCGAACTCCTCCAGGCGGAACTGGTGGCGGGCGGGCGGACGGCGATCCGCGCCACCGCGTGGCGGCTGGCCACCAGCGATACCACGGGCGTGGCGGCCATCGAGGACACCCCAATTCCCGGTCCGGAGGACTGCAAGCCCTACGACGGCGCGTCCGTCTGGCCGGGCGGCTACATCCGCTCGCTCGAAATGCGGGTGGCGGAAGGGCACCGCCCGGGTGCCGGGAAGGTATGGCTCCGGACGGACCACCCTCTGACGGACCGCGCCAACAGCGGCGACCTTGCCCGGCTGATGGGAATGGTGGACACTGCCAACGGCATCGCGGCGCGGGTTCCCCCGGGCAAGGACAGCTACGCCTTCCCCAACCTGGACCTGCAGATCCACATGTACCGCCGCCCCGAAGGGGAATGGCTGGGCCTGGACAACGCCGTGTCGTTCGGCGGGGACGGGATTGGCCTGACGTCCACCGTGCTGCACGACCTCAAGGGTCCGTTCGGGCGTGCGGAGCAGATCCTCACGATCCGCAGGACCTGACGCTGCCGCCCAGACCGGCGCCACGGCTGCGGACGGATCCTGGATACCCCTAGCTCTTGGCCTGTGTCGTTGAGTATCGTTGTATATCGTTCACGATTCACAGGAGGGCAACATCATGCGTGGTCCGTATCCATCCGGTGGCTTCGGGGGGAGCAATATTGACGGCATGTGGCAGGCCGTCGAGGAACTGCGTTCGCGGTTCGAAAAGCGTGCGGGAACCCGCGCCGGCAAAGGCGAGGTCCGCGCTGCCGTACTGGCCCTGCTGGCGGAGCGGCCAATGCACGGCTACCAGATCATCCGCGAAATCGAGGAGCGCAGCAACGGCAGCTGGAAGCCAAGCGCCGGCTCCGTCTATCCCACACTGCAGCTGCTCGCGGACGAGGGCACCATCAGTTCCGAGGAGTCCAACGGCCGCAAGATCTATTCGCTGACCGAGGCCGGCCGTGAGGAAGTGGCGCACGACCATGCCGCGGCGGCCCCCTGGGAATCAGTGGGCTCCCAGGCCGGCGGTTTTGCTGCCCTGCCCAAGGCGGGCGTGGAACTGGCCCAGGCGGCCGCCCAGGTTGGCCGTACGGGTTCACCGGAACAGGTGCGGCAGGCGGTGGCAGTGCTCGACGAGGCACGGCGCAGGCTCTACTCGATCCTCGCCCAGGACTGACGCGGGTGGCGCCTGTCCACCGGGACCGTCCCGCCCCGGTACCCGGCGCCGGAGACACCCGTGCCCGCTACCGCCGTATCCTTCGCTTTGCCGCGTGGAACCTGGCGGTGACGTGGTGGTTTGAGCTTTTCCTCCCGCGGATCGGACTTGCCCGCATCGCCGGACGGACACGTTCGCAACGGATGCAGGGCTTCGCCCGGAAATTCCGCCTGCTGGCGGTGGAACTGGGCGGTCTGATGATCAAGGTGGGACAGTTCCTGTCCTCCAGGCTCGACGTCCTTCCGCCGGAGATCACCAAGGAGCTTGAGGGCCTGCAGGACGAGGTTCCCCCGGTTCCGTTTCCCGCGATCCGCGCCCTTGCGGAGCAGGAACTCGGGGCACCGCTTGAGCAGGTGTTCGCCTTCGTGGAGGAAACACCGGTCGCGGCGGCCTCGCTGGGGCAGGCGCACCGCGCCCGCCTCCTGCCTGCCGACGCCGCCGATACCGGACTCGCCGATGTGGTGCTGAAGGTGCAGCGCCCGGGCATCCAGGACATTGTCGACGTCGACCTGGCGGCCCTGCGCAAGGTGGGAGGATGGCTCAGCCGCATCCGTATGGTTTCCAGCCGGGCGGACGTCCCGGCCTTGGTCGAGGAGTTCGCTCAGACAAGCTTCGAGGAGATCGACTACCTTCACGAGGCGGTAAATGCCGAGCGCTTCGACGCCGGGTTTGCCGGTGACGGCAGGGTCAGCGTGCCCCGCGTCGCGTGGGAGCGGACAACCCGGCGCGTCCTTACCCTCGAAGATGTCACGGCCATCAAGATCACCGAGGCCAGGGCGCTCCGTGCCGCCGGCATCGATCCGGCCGAAGTGGCCCCGGTGTTCGCGTCAGTCATGTTCGACCAGCTGTTTACCACCGGCTTCTTCCACGCGGACCCGCACCCGGGCAACATTTTCGTCACCCCGGTTTCCACCGGCTCCGGGGAACACCCCTGGAAACTGACGTTCATCGACTTCGGCATGATGGGCGAGGTCACCGCCTCCACGCGCAGCGGATTGAGGAAGCTCCTGATTGCGGCCGCCGCCCGGGACGGCAAGGGGCTGGTGGCGGCGATCAACGACGTCGGCGTATTGGTGCCGTCCGCTGACAGGCAGGAGCTGGAAAGGGCCATGATCCACCTGTTCGCCCGCTTCGGCGGGATGGGGTTCGCTGAACTCCGTGAAGTGGATCCCAAGGAATTCCGCGATTTCGCCGTGGAGTTCGGTGACGTGGTCCGCTCCCTGCCGTTCCAGCTCCCGGAGAATTTCCTGCTGATCATCCGGGCGATGTCTCTGACGTCCGGAGTCTGCAGCTCGCTTGATGAACGTTTCAACCTGTGGGACTCGGTGGAACCGTACGCGGCCCGGCTGCTGCGTGACGAGCGCGGCAACCTTGTGCAGGACGCGGCCCAACAGGCCGTCGAGGCCGCGGCGATCGCCCTGCGCCTGCCGAAACGCCTGGACGCCCTGGCGAGCCGCCTCGAGGAAGGGTCCCTCGCGGTGGCCAATCCCCGCCTTGAGCGGCAGCTCGCCCGGCTGGACCGCAGGGCCCGGCGCTCGGCGTCGGCCCTTGTTTTTGCTGCCCTGCTCGTCGCCGGCGCCGTGGTGCGGGCAGACGACCTTGTCCTGGGCAGCGTCCTCATGGCCGGTTCAGTGGTCCCGCTGCTGCACGGGCTTTGGGCAGGCCGCCGCGGCCTGTGACGGCGTCAGGTGCGTCCCTGGAAAACAAGCCAGCCGGCAACCGTGGACAGTCCGGTGAGCAGGGCGCCCCACAGCATGTCCACCACGATCAGTTGCAGCGGCCACACCTTCAAGGTGGCGGCGTTGGTGAGGTCATACGTCGCGTAGGCAAAGGCGCCCAACGCCGCACCATAACCCAGGGCTGTCAGCCAGCTGCCGCCGTCGAGCGCGGGACGAAGGGCGAAAAACACAATCCCGGCGATGTAAATGGCATAGAAGGCCACGGCGTAACCTAAGTGTGGTTTGTCCGCCAGCAGCTCGCCGATGTGGCTGCGGTAAAAGGGGTTCATCAGTTTGAGCCAGACGGCGTCAAGCGCCGCGAAGGCGGCGGCAACCACGAGGAACTGCAATATGACCATAGGGGAGCATAGCAACATGAACGACGACGCTCCGGAACCCCGCACGCTGACCGTTGTGCGGCAGGAGAAGTCGCTGGGCGCCGGCCGTGACCTGGAGTTCGGCCTGGAACTGCTCGCAAGGGTCAAGGAGGGGGACCTGGGCCCGACGCTCAGGCTTTACCGGCCCGCTCCCACCGTCGCCTTTGGCCAGCGTGACACGCGGTTGCCGGGGTTTGAAGCGGCAGCGCAGGCGTGCCGGGCCAATGGCTTCGAACCCCTGGTCCGCAGGGCCGGGGGGCGGGCGGCCGCCTACCACGAGGGGACCCTGGTGGTGGACCATCTAGAACCGGACGCCGATGCCATAGCCGGTTCAAAAACCAGGTTCAGCTACTTCGGGGACCTGTTTGCCCAGGTGCTGCGCAGCGTCGGCGTCCAGGCGGCGGTAGGCGAGATTCCCGGTGAATACTGCCCCGGCGAGTTCAGCGTGCACGGGACAGACCCGGCTGACGGCCGCCACCAGGTCAAGCTGGTGGGCACGGCGCAGCGCGTGGTGGCCGGCGGCTGGCTGTTCAGTTCCGTCATTGTGGTGGAAAATTCCGCGCCCATCCGCAAAGTGCTGACGGACAGCTATGCCGCGCTGGGACTGGACTGGAATCCCGCAACCGCGGGGGCGGTGGACGACCTGGTCCCCGGCGTGGACGTTGCCGCGGTGGAAGATGCGCTTCTTGCCACCTACGCGGGCCACGCCGTCCTGCAGTCCGCTTCCTTCAGCGGCCTGGGGGCATGACCCGCGCCATGGTTTAGGGCCTACGCTGCGAGGCGGGTCTTGACCTCGGCTGCGGAAGGGTTGGTGGCCGCGGTGCCGTCCGGGAAGAGGACGGTGGGCACCGTGCGGTTGCCGCCGTTAAGCTGCTCCACGAGTTCGGCAGTGCCTTCCACTTCCTCGATGTTGATCTCGGTGTAGCCGATGCCCTGTGCATCCAGCTGCTTCTTCAAACGGTTGCAGTAGCCGCACCAGGTGGTGGAAAACATGGTGATGGTGCCGGAGTCGGGAGTGAAATCCACGGAGCTCTCCTCTGTGTCGATGACGGGTTCGTTCCTGTCAACGGTAACGTGGCGGCCTGTATTCCCCGGCAAACACCGGCCGCAGGCCCTTCACATGTCCTTCGGATGACACCACCTGGTGCCGATGGCATGCTGGAGCCATGTGTGGACGCTATGTGATGGCACGTGCCGTGGGGGACCTGCTTGCCGAGTTCGACGCCGAGCTGGAGGACGAGGTGAGCATCCCGCCATCGTGGAATGTGGCGCCGACCGATGACGTGCCCATCGTCCTGGAACGCCTGGTGGATGACGGGCCGGCGGCCAGGCAGGTCCGCCAGCTCCACGTTGCCCGGTGGGGGCTGGTCCCGTCCTGGGCCAAGGACCCGGGCATCGGCTCGCGGATGATCAACGCCCGCAGTGAGTCCGTCCTTGAAAAGCCGGCGTTCCGGAAGGCCGTCCAGTCGCGGCGCTGTGCCGTCCCGGCTTATCCGGTACTCCCAGGTCCCCGTCTTTTACGTCTTCAACAGTCAGACTTTGCCCTCTGGAAAGTGTTGAAGTCGGCATTACCCGGTACCCGTCTTTGACGCTGCGGCCGTCTTTCGTGTCGTTGCGTGGCGGGCGAGCCGGCCGGGTGGACTATGGGCTTGGCAAAGGAGCCGCGCGATGAGGGTGCAAAGCATACGGTTGGAGGGCGAGGAGCCCACTTGGACTGTTCTGGGCGCTGACCTGCTGCCAGCCAGGGAGATCGAGTCGTATCTTGAGTTCTTGCGTCAGACGGGCGCGTCTCCGAACACAGTGAAGGCTTACGCGCGGGGGTTGGCGTTGTGGTGGGAGTTCCTCGAGCTTCGCGGCCGGAGCTGGGACGTTTTCGGTGTTGAGGATTTTACTGGGTTCCTCGGCTGGATGCGGTCGGGGCTTCCGCCGGGAGTTGCATCGTTGTCCGCCGCACCGGCGCGGATCGCGGCTGCAACGGCGGCCCAGAGACTGCAGGCGGTTCGGTCGTTCTATGTGTTTCAGCAGTGGCGCGGCATCGAGGGAATTCCGGCGCTGTTCCTGGGTCGGAAATCTAGTTCGTCGTACTTGCCGTTCCTGACTCACATCCGACGCGGTTCTCGTGCGGCGTCGGTGTCGGTGAAGGTCCACCGGCGACGGCGGGCGGCACCGACCTTGACGCCCGCCCAGATCGATTCCATCAAACAAGCCTGCGCGCGCTGGGACCCCGGCACGAGGTCGTGGTCGGGATCGATCAGGGACCGGCTGTTCTTTTCTTTGCTTGAGGAGACAGGCATGCGCCTTGGCGAGGCGCTGTCGTTGCAGCATCGGGACTGGCATTCTGGCGGCGGCGAGAATCCGTACATCGAGGTCGTCCCACGGCCCCATCCCCACGGGGCGCGGGTGAAGGGCGGAAATTACCGCAAGCTCTACATTTCCGACGAGCTGGACCGCCTCTACGCCGAGTACGTCTGGCACCTCTGCGAGGCGGGCCTGGACCTGGTGGTGGAGGACATCGACGCGTCATACGTCTTCGTGAACGTCGCCGGCGGAAAGCGCTTCGCACCGATCCGCCCAGAGACGATTTACAAGCTGATCGCCCGGATAAAGCGCGTACTTGGCGACCTTGTGCCGGCGCGGTGGTCCCCGCACTGGTTCCGTCACACGCATGCCACAGCCCTGCTTCTCTCTGGCCGACCGATTCATGTGGTCAGTCGACGACTCGGACACGCCGATGTCCAGACGACCTTGAATACCTACGCCTGGGTGACTGAGGACGAAGAGTTACGGGCACTGGCCGACTGGGCCGCCGCGACAAAACAATGGAGGGACGGGCATGCGGACATCTGACGCAGAAATGGTCGGGATCCTGAGTGCCAGCGGAGCGCCGGGCTTCAATGTGACACGGAACGAGGAACTGCTCAGCGCAGTCCCCGAGGGCCTTCGGCTGCTGCACTACACGCGCGACTCGATCGCGGCCGAGCATCTGAGCTCATTCGGTTTTTATCATGACAAGATCGGCAACATTCACCTCGACGGCCTGACCACGACGATGCAGAACGAGCTGATGTTCGCGATCTGGCGCATCGTCGAGCTCGGCGGCCGGGTGCCCTGCGCGCCGCTGGGATTACTCCTTCGGGAGCTCGCGGCGACATCGCAACGGCTGCAGCGGGCCGGCCAGCCGTTCGAGAGCGTGATGGACTACACGCCGGCCGGATGGCGCACCGAGCTGGCTACGACCTGGGTCCGGCGCACCAAGCAATTACCGAACCCAAACACCATGAGAACCATCTCGTCTTCGCTGGATCGGATTAGCAAACTGCTCTGGTTCGCCTACGACACGAGGCCATGGTGGCAACGAGAGATCTGGGACCTGACCATGGACCGGCGTATCCCCCGGCGCCCCCAGGAGATGCTCTCGCAGGTCGCGGTCCACTGGCACAGACTTCAACCCACGTGGCTCCGTCAGGGCGCGATGTTCTACGTCAAGACGCAGCTCGAGGCGGGCCAGCTGACCTGGGCAAGCGTGCACGGCCGGCATAACGCGCTCCTTCCCTTCGGAGAATTTGCTGCAGCCCGAAATCTGCCGGGTCCGCGACTCACGCCGGACCCTACCCGACTGCGACCACTAATGCTGGAGTTCCTGGGCGAAACCCGCCAGACGAAAGCACGCCATGGAAAGAACACCGGTAAACCGCGCTCGATCGGGAGCGTTGCGCAGATTACCGCGGCAGTCCGGGGCCTCTACGCATTCATGAACGATTTCGGACCGGAGGCTGCGGCCGCGGTCGGTGATGAGCGGTGGACTGGTATTGGTCCTGAGTATCTGAGGTTCTGGCGGCCGGGAGACATCCCGCGCGTTCACAAGAACCGCTACGACGAACGGCACCTGTTCACCGACACAGTCATGTCGGCGCTGGCGTCACATGCCCACTTGCTCGGCGTCCCTCGCCCGCACGGTGGATTAGGGGACGAGCAGGGGATGCGCATTCTGTTGCTGATGATGGCTACCGGACGTCGGATCAATGAAATCTGCATGCTGGATCTGGATCCGATCATCCCGGTTGAAGGCCCCACGCCCGAAGGCGGGAACATCGCGAAACTGCGCTACCAGCAGACGAAAATCATGGACGCGCCGGACACGATCTTCGTCGACCAGGAAGTCACCGCCATCATCGCAGAGCAGCGCCGCTGGCTCACCGAACACTTCGATCCCGGGGTGACTCCCAAGTACTTGTTCGTGAAGGCTCAGGGCAATCTACGCGGCCAGCACCCCTACAAAGACGGACGGTTCCGACAACAACTGCATCATCTCGTTGCCCTCGCCGGGTTGACTGAAGCCGACGGGACCCCGCTGGACCTGGGCAAAACGCACCGGTTCCGGCACACGAAAGCGACAAGCCTGATCAACGCAGGCGTACCCCTGCACGTCGTCCAGCGCTACATGGGCCACCTGAGCCCCGAAATGACGATGCACTACGCGCAGACCCTCGACGCGACAGCGAAAGCCGAGTTCCTCCGCTACCGCAAGATCACAACCTCGGGCTCCGCATCAGCGATCGAAGGTGAGGACCTCTATGAGCTGATGGCGCTGGACTCACGCACCGACCGCGTGCTGCCAAACGGCTGGTGCACACTGCCCCCGGCAAAGAGCTGCGACAAAGGCAACGCCTGCCTCACCTGCAACCTGTTCGTCACCGACGAACGATTCCTTGGCGTCCACGAAGGCGAGGCAGTCGCTCTCGACCAGCTCATCGACAACCGGCAGGCTGCGCACCAGCAACGCACAGGACGACCGATGAGCGAAAACCACGTATGGCTCACACTCCGCCGCCGCGAGCAGCGCGCACTCAAGACCATCGTTGAAACGCTCACTACACAAACGGATAATGCTCACGAGCCAATCCGCGGTGCAGGAGAGCAAACCCGAATCAACGCCGACCGACACGATCCGCAGGAGTCGCAATGACCCGCGGCAACCCGGAACTACTCGCCCAAGCCGCGTCACGAAAACGCCAAGCAGCACGGGACCGCGCTGACGCCGGCATACGCGCGCTACTGAAAGCCGGTACACCCATCACCTTTGAGGCGGTCGCGACGGCGGGCCACGTTTCCAAGGACTTTCTCTACCGCACGCCTGATCTGCGTAACCGCATCCAAGACCTTCGCAGCCGCACTGCCGGCATGCGGGCGGCAGTGCCGCCCAGCGAGCCCGCCGCGGCAACCTCCACAAGCAACATCGTCCGCACACTCACCATCGCCCTCCGAGACGAACGGGCCCGGCATCGGGCGGAGATCTCCGGACTCAAGGCGGCTCTGGAAGCCGCCCATGGCGAACTTCTCCGGCTGCGGCGCCACCCCGGTTTGCCCAAGGCCGATTAGCCAACGGATCCCCGTTCCATCAATGAACGGACGACGTCTGCTGCGAGGGGACAGGATCGGCCGACTGGCAGCGGGGCATAATGGCCCTATGTGCGGCAGATACGTCATGAGCAGAGCTGTCGGTGATCTCCTCGCGGCTTTCGACGTCGAGGAATCCTACGTCGATGAGCTCCAGCCTTCCTACAACGTCGCCCCCACCGACACGGTCCCCCTGATTTTGGACCGGAGTTCGGGAGACGGGGCACCAGTGACACGAAAGTTAGTCACCGCCCGCTGGGGCCTTGTTCCGTCCTGGGCCAAGGACCCCAAAGGCGGCGCGAGACTCATCAACGCCAGAATGGAAACCATCACCGAAAAACCCTCCTTCAGGAAAGCTGCATCCGCAAGACGGGGATTACTCGCAGGCGACGGATACTTTGAGTGGGAAAAAACCCCTGAGGGCGGGAAGATCCCGACATACCTCTACGGGCCGGACAATCAGATTCTTGCCTTCGCCGCCCTCTTTGAAAACTGGCCCGATCCTTCCCTGCCCAACGACCACCCGGACAAATGGCTGCGGACTGCCACGGTCATCACCACTAATGCCTCCGATGCGCTGGGCCACATCCACGACCGCACGCCGCTGATCGTGCCTCCGGAGATGTATTCGGACTGGCTCGACCCGGACACGACCTCCGAGGCAGACGTCCGCGCCCTGCTGGATTCCATGCCCGAACCGCACCTGGTCCCACGTGTGGTCAGCGACCGTGTCAACAACGTCCGCAATGACGGTCCGGAGCTTATTCAACCGGCCGCCGCCGAAAGCTGACACCCCATTTTGCGGGCCCCGCAGCAGCTTGTTACGGCGGTTCCTATTCCGATTGGGGAACGGTCAGGGGGACACAGCTGGGCATTTCGCGCCCATCGTGCAAGGCTGCAGTATCGGGACTCAATATGAGGTTAGATGCGATAGAGCGAAGTGCCACCGATGCGCCTTTGCACCAGTCAACTCAGGCCTCGCCTTGGGTGTCCGGCCTCGACGCGAGAGCCTCTTCAGCCGCCTCCCTCACGACCCACGACTCATCCTCCAGCATCGCTTTGAGCATCTCCGGGCTTGCGCGGTGGTGGCGGGCAACCCTGGCCCGCACGCCGTCATCAACGTCCGAAGCAAGCCTCTGCAGGAGCCCGGTGCCGATCTTCCGTTTGATGGCCACTCCCCGGCGAACTCTCGGCTCCGGGTCTGAGGCGAGCACTTCAAGAACCTCAAGCGGAACACTCTTGTTGTAAGCCACCCACTCCCGCATCTCTGGGTACATTTCGATGACATCGAGCCACACCGCGACGTCCGCCGCCTCATAGCTGGCCCGCTTCTGCTCCGCGGGATCATCACTCGTCCGCAAAGTCAAAAACTCCTCTGCCGAGATAATCAATGCAAATCCTTCCGCGGGGTGAGGAGTCTCGTGGAAACCGTGCGTACTTTGCGCGGCAGTGGTCCCCGTCAAGAAATTCTCTCATTCGCCCCAATTGATCGCTGTCAGATGGGTCCGGCCGGCATCTGTGGCTGCAACGTAGACGAAGGGACCATGTGCACCCGGCTCGGGGTCAGCCCACTGCGGCCCAGGCGCAAGGAGGACATCCACAAGGTCTGGTGCCACTGGATCGGGGTTTGAACTGAACAGCGGTCCGCCGATATAGATCTCGACGAGCCCGTCGATCACGAGTTGGGTAAGGGCTTCGCTCGCTAGTTCTCTCCCGTTTCGGTCGCTACCCGAGAACTCCAGCGCCATATCCCAGAGGCCAGTGAAGTCCTCAGCCGCGAGCACGAGGAGCCTCGTCGCGTTGTCCATCAGTGGCCTCCAAGTGCAGGTTGCCGAGAAGCGAAATCCGCTACCCCGTGGAAGGCAAGATAACGCTCAATGATGTCACCCACCAACCCTGAGTGGGCAGTTCGTAGAGTGTGTATGCTGTGCGAGGGGTTTTTTGTGACCGGGGGACTTTTTCGTCGGCCTTGGCCGCCAGGCCATCGAATTAGCTGCGGTCTCCGTTCGCTCCATTGCATTTTTTCGGCCGCAGCGCCGCTCGGTGGATTATGCCTTCAACGAGGTCAGAGGGACGATCCGATATTCCAAGGCGACAGCATTCGTGGCACGTTTGGCACAGTGAATACGCCGTTTCCTGGGATCCAAACCGCAAAGCCTCGTTTTCTCGATAGCTCCACCACTCTGGCCCTTGGTGTCCGGTGGGCAAGCAGTAGTAAAGAATCTCGCCATCGTTCTTGCGAACGACGATGCCCCACTGTTGCTGTTTCAGCTTTTTCCGCTTGCCCATCTTGCCCCTTCGTCTGGTCCCAATTATCGATCACCAAGCGCCCGTCGCTGGCCGCAAGGGGTCTCCCATATAGACGTCCACAAGCGTCCCGCAAGGCGGTCGTCTGCCGGACGGACGCCGGTTTTGCCTGCGACGTTGTAGCCCCGGTCCGAAGAGCGTCCCGTAGTGTCAGTCCAGTGATCTGTCCGGTGAGGGGGTCCATATCGTCAGCGGAGGTCGGTGGATTAAAGACGCGTCTTCAACAGTTCCAACGCTTACCCGCCGGGGACGACACACAGACAACTACAGATAAGCTGGGGGATGGATACTACGAATGGAAGCAGGGGCCGGGAAAGTCCAAGCAGCCGTACTACGTGCATCCCGGCGAGGGGAAGGGGCTGGTCTTCGCAGGGCTCTACGAGTGGTGGAAGGACCCCGCATGGCCGGCAGGGGAGCCGGGCGGCTGGATGCTCTCCACCTCCATCCTCACCGCTGACACCCCACCGCCGGGCAGCGAGTCAACGGTGTTCGGGAAGCTGACGGCCTTGCACGACCGCGTGCCGCTGCCCATGGACAAAGCAACGATGCAGGCGTGGCTTGACCCCGCCGCCGACGACGCCGCCGGCCTGGTGGACCTGGTGCGGGCGGGGGTCAAGGACGTGGCGGCGGACTGGCGCGTGGACTCGGTGGGCAAAGAGGTCGGCAACGTGCGGAACAACGGGCCGGAACTCATCCGGCCCGTGGAGGCACTCTTCTAGCACTCCGGCTCTAGCACTCCGGCGCGGGCCGGTGGCAGGCGCTAAACGGTGACCGCGCCGTCGTCGTCCACTCTCCACGTGGGGTTGTACGCAACCTCCCAGCGGAAGCCGTCAGGATCGGCGAAATATCCGCTGTACCCGCCCCACGGCTGGGTGATGGGCTCCGCGATGATGGCAGCCCCGGCTGCGGCGGCTTCTTCCATGACCCGGTCCACGTCCTCCGTGGAGGGAAGGTTGTGGCTGAGCGTGATGCAGGGGACCGGCCCGGGCGGGCTCACACCGGCGTCGGCCTGCATCTGGCGCACGTCCCACAGGGACAGCACCAAACCATGGTTCACCTGGATAAACACGACATCCCCCGCAAGCTCGCGCTGGACCGGCCAGCCAAGGCCGTCCACATAGAACGCACGGGAAGCGGAAACGCTGCGGACACCTAGTGAGATGAAGTCGACTCTGGGCTGCATGCTTCGATACTGTCAGACGATGGCGACAATTCAAGGAAACGATAGAGATGCTTTGGCCGACAAGGAACAGCTCGCTGCCGTCCGGATTGCTGTTGACGAGGTGGATGACCAGATTGTCACCCTCATCGCCCGCCGCGAACGGCTGATCCGGATCGCCGGAACCCTCAAAGGCGATGATGCCGAGGTCCGTGCCCCCGGCCGCGTGGAACGGATCATTGAGCATGTCCGCTCGGCTGCGGAGAAAAAAGACATAGACCCGGACATTGTGGAGTCCACGTACCGGGCAATGATCTCCGGCTTCATCGAACTCGAAATGCGGGTCCACAAAGGGAACAGCTGAGCTGCCCCAAGCCTGGAAATTTACAGGTTTTCCTCCACCGGAACCCCGGACTGGAATTCCCGGCCGTCCGCCTCGCTGAAGGCCGACATCACGTGCCCCTGCCCAAGGCCGTTAATGGCCGTGCGCGGAAACTGTCCCGTGATCCTGTTCTCCGAGTGGGTCACCCCGGCAAGGTCATAGTTTTCTTCGAGGCCCTGTTCCCGGTTGAACGAGTAGAACGCGATGGCCTCCCCATTCATGAACTCAATGCATAGCCGCCGTTGTGTTGAATAGTCGGGAGTGGCCCCGACCAGTCCCACCACGTATGCGCCCGATCCCGGAATGGCTCCGTCAATATCGAACGTTGCCACGAGGGTGGAGTCCTGGGCCTGAATCATTGCCTGCTTGAGGAGTGCGTCATCGGTACTCATGGCACCATCCTGCTCCCTGCCGTTCGGTCCGTCCACCCCCGTTTGGGTAGGAAACGGAAAGCGGCGTCGGGATGGCAGGACCTCCCTGGAGGGGGCTGGAGGGTTTTCTATGCACAGGACCCGCCCCCCGCGCTAGACTGGAAGTGTTCGAACAAGTATTCGAATAAACCAGTTTGGATCCGGGAGGCGCCATGGGCATGTTCAGCCAATCCGTGGACGTCGAGTGCACAGCCGAGGGCGTACCGCAGCGACTCCTGTGGGCGGGCCTTTCCTATGCCGTGTGCGCTGAGCCGGTGCGCTGGTATGAACGCAGGCAATGGTGGACGGAGGAAAGCCGCGCGCCGCTTGGCAGCGGCCCCGGACTGGTGGACCACGAAATCTGGCGCGTCCAGGTGCTGCCTGATCACCCCGTCCGTGGAGGCCAGGAAGAGCCCTTGACCCTCGACCTCACCCGGCATATCCAGAGCGGCCGCTGGCGGCTGCTGCGGATCCATGACGCACTCCGGCCCAGGACAGCATGAGCTTCACCCATCTTCACGTCTCCACAGCCTTCAGCGCGCACTATGGCGTTTCCTGGCCGGAGGAACTGGCGCAGGCCGCCGCTGCCGACGATGCAACAGCGCTTGCCTGCACCGACCGGGACGGTTTGTACGGAACCATTAAGCACCTCAAGGCCTGCATGGAAGCGGGCATCGATCCCATAGTGGGGGTTGACCTTGCGGTCTTTGACGACGACGGCGACCACCGCACGCAGCTTGCCGGCAGGGTGGTGGTGCTGGCCCGGGGCAACAACAACGGGGCGGGATACCGCGCGCTCTGCAGGCTGATTTCGGATGCCCATGCCCGCACCTCCGGTAAATCCGGGGGCACGGTTCCAGTCGCCGTGACCAGGGCCGAACTCGCCTCCCGAACCCTCGATCCCCACACCCTGAAACCGGTGTTGACTGTCCTGATCGGGCCTGATTCCGACGTCGGACGCGCCATGGGCGGACGGCGCTACCTTCGTCCGCGCACCCTGTTCAAGCAATGGGTGGACGCCATGCCCGCAGGCACGCTGGTTGCCGAGATTGTTTCCCAGCTCAGCGCACCGGGAAAGCCCCTGAGTACCGCCCATGCGGTCCGCATGCTCAAGCTGGCAGAGGAGCACCATGTTCCTGCCATCCTGACCAACGCCGTCCGGTACTGCGCGGCAGACGGAGCACCCACCGCCGATGTGCTCGACTCAGCCCGCACCCTGAAATCCCTGCCGGAACTCGCGGAAGAGCCCCTGCTGCAGCCAACAGGCCAGGGGTGGCTTAAATCCTCCGCGGAGATGCTCCGCCTGGGCCAGGAGATCATTTCAGCGGCAGGTTATGGCGCAGCGGACCTCAAGCAGCTGATGGCGCAGACCGAGGCGCTCGCGGACCTCTGCAGGATTGATCCGGTCACGGACATGGGGTGGAAGCAGCCGGTGGTGCCGGAGGCCTCAGTCATCGGGATCAGCCAGGATCCGCACCTTGAACTGGTCCAGCGGTGCCAGGCTGGAATCAGCAGGCGGTTCCCGGGAATCACCGGTGCTGAAGGGGCGGGGATGCATGCCCGGCTGGAGCATGAACTTGGCATCATCCGGAACCTCGGTTTTTCCTCCTACTTCCTGACTGTTGCGGAGGTGTCCCGCATGATCCAGGAAATGGGGGTGCGGGCAGCAGCCCGGGGATCCGGCGCCTCAAGCCTGGTCAATTACCTGATCGACGTCAGCCAGGTGAACCCCCTGCAGCACGACCTGATTTTCGAACGCTTCCTTTCGCAGGACCGGGCAACCCTTCCGGACATTGATATCGACGTCGAAAGCGCGGAGCGGCACAACGTCTACCGCCGGATTTTCGAGCGCTTTGGTGCCGAGCGGGTAACCCTGATGAGTATGCAGAACGGCTACCGTGCCCGGGGCGCCGTCAGGGATGCCGGAATGGCGCTGGGCATGGATGACGGGGAAGTGGGGGAGATCGCTAAACAGTTGTGGCGCTTCTCTGCCCGGAACTTCCGCGAAGCGCTCCAGGAAAAACCTGAACTCCGGGAGTTCGCCGGCCGGGTGGAACAGCGGGACCTGGACGGAAACCAGCAGCTTGACCTGCTGGTGGACCTGACGGAACGCCTGGACCGGCTGCCCCGCCATATCTCCATGCATCCCTGCGGCGTGATCCTTGGCGACGCAACCCTGCTTGACCGCACTCCTGTGCAACCTAGCGGACTTGGCCTGCCCATGAGCCAGTTCGATAAGCACGACATGGATCCCATGGGCATGCTCAAGCTTGATGTCCTGGGGGTCCGGATGCAGAGCGCCATGGCCTTTGCCGTGCGGGAAGTCATCCGCATCCACCCCTCCAAGAAACAAGTGGTGGCAGCTGGAAAGCATTCATCCGGTTCTGACGGGACCGGTCCTGACTACATTGCTGACAACGGGCACATCGACCTCAACGCCATACCCCTGGATGATGAAGCAACCTTTGAACTGATCAGGAGCACCCACACCCTGGGCTGCTTCCAGATCGAATCGCCCGGGCAGCGCGAGCTTATCGGCAAGATGGCACCCCGGGAATTCAACGACCTGATCATTGATATTTCACTGTTCCGCCCCGGCCCCATGAAATCGGACATGGTGCGGCCCTTCCTTGAGCACCGGCACGGGTTTGCGCCCGAGGTCTACCCGCACCCACTCCTGAAACCGGTACTTCAGGAAACCCACGGGGTGACCGTGTTCCACGAACAGATCCTGCGGACACTGGACGTGATGACCGGGTGCGGCCTTGCCAAGGCAGATGAATTCCGGCGGGCACTCAGCAGCGAGGCGGGGGTGTCCCGGGTGGAGGAGTATTTCCGAATGCATGCCAAGGCAAAGGGCTTCCAGCCCGATGTCGTGGACAAAGTCTGGGAAACCCTGAAGTCCTTTGCCAGCTTCGGTTTCTGCAAAGCCCACGGGGCGGCCTTCGCCGTACCCACGTACCAGTCGGCCTGGCTGAAGGCGCACCATCCCGAAGCGTTCCTGGCCGGCCTGTGGGAACATGATCCCGGCATGTACCCCAAAAGGCTGCTGGTTGCGGAAGCCCGGCGCCTGGGCATCCCGATCCTTCCGTTGGACATCAACCGCAGCAAGGCAGAATACCGGGTGGAACGGGTGGAGGAAGGCCCGGATGCGGGAAAGCTGGGAATCAGGCTAAGCCTGAACGGCATTTACGGACTGTCCGCAACAGAACTGAAGCGGATCGTCGCCGGCCAGCCCTTTGATTCGCTCGCAGACCTGCGGGCACGTTCCAGGGTCAGCAAGCCCAGCATCAAGCGGCTGGCCCAGTTGGGCGCTTTTGATTCCCTTCACCGGGAGTCGGGCGGCAACGCCAACCGCGCGGACCTTGTCCACCACCTTCAGAAGCTCCAGGTTTCCAGCAGCGGACGGAAAGGCGTGGAGGTGATTGAGGGGCAGCTGTCCCTGCCTTTGGGGGATGTTGAACTGCGCAACGTCAAACCGGGTCTGCCGGCGCCTACCCTGGTGGAAAACGTCCGGGCCGAACTCGACCTCATGGCTGTTGATGTCAGCAGCCACCTGATGGACAGCCACCGGCCGATGCTCAACAGGCTGGGAGTCGTCACGGCGGACAAGCTCCTCGGCCTGCGGAACGGGACGGAGGTATTGGTGGCGGGGGTGCGCGTGGCAACCCAGACACCGCCCATGCGGGGCGGCCGAAGGGTGGTGTTCATCAGTATCGACGACGGCACCGGCTGCATCGATTCGGTCTTCTTCCATGAAGCCCAGGAAAAGGCGGGAATGCTCCTCTTTGGAACCCGCCTGCTCCTGATCCGTGGCACTACCAGGCGGACCGGCCCGCGGGGGATCAGCCTGAGCGCAAGCATGGCCTGGGACCTGAGCCGCACCGAAACCTTGCCGTTCCAGGAGTCCACAGCGCAGGAACCGGAGGCGCAACACCCCTTGGACGGAATCACCAGGACCCTCGCCATCACGGGATTCGGCGGCTGATCCTCCCGTGCGCCGCGTTGGTCGGGCCTCAGCGGAACCGATAGCATTGACGATGGCTGGCTGTGGTCCCCGTATGCCACAAGCTATGAAGCCTTAACTTTGAATAGGAGACACCCGTGTCAGATGCCCAGCAGATCACCCTTCTCGTCGATGGCGAAGAGACCAAGGTGACTACCGGGACAACCGGTGCGGAACTCTTCTTTGAGCGCCGTGATGTTGTAGTAGCCCGCGTCAACGGCGAGCTGAAGGACCTGGACCAGGAACTGCCCGAGGGCGCCGACGTCGAGGGCGTCACCATCGATTCCCCCGACGGGCTGAACGTCCTCCGCCACTCCACCGCCCACGTCATGGCGCAGGCCGTCCAGCAGCTGCGCCCGGACGCCAAGCTGGGCATCGGTCCGTACATCACCGACGGTTTCTACTTCGATTTCGATGTTGCCGAACCGTTCACTCCCGAGGACCTCAAAACCCTCGAAAAGATGATGCAGAAGATCATCAACCAGAACCAGAAGTTCGTCCGCCGCGTGGTCTCCGAGGACCAGGCCCGTGAAGCGATGAAGAACGAGCCCTACAAGCTTGAACTCCTGGGCAAGAAAAACGAGGCCGCGGAAGCCGGCGAAGGCGTCAACGTCGAAGTCGGCGCCGGTGACATCACCATCTACGACAACGTTGAGCGGAAGGAAGGGACCACCGTCTGGTGTGATCTCTGCCGCGGCCCGCACCTGCCCAACACCAAGCTGATCTCCAACGCCTTCGCCCTCACCCGCTCGTCCTCCGCCTACTGGCTGGGCAACCAGAAGAACCAGCAGCTCCAGCGGATATACGGCACGGCCTGGCCCACCAAGGACGCACTCAAGGCCTACCAGGAGCGCATCGCCGAGGCCGAACGCCGCGACCACCGCAAACTCGGCTCCGAACTTGACTTGTTCTCCTTCCCGGACGAACTCGGCTCGGGCCTTCCCGTCTTCCACCCCAAGGGCGGCATCATCCGCAAGGAGATGGAGGACTACTCCCGCCAGCGGCATGTCGAGGCCGGCTACGAGTTCGTCTACACGCCGCACATCACCAAGGGCCACCTGTACGAGGTCTCCGGCCACTTGGACTGGTACAAGGACGGCATGTTCCCGGCCATGCACGTGGACGCCGAACTCAACGAGGACGGCACCGTCCGCAAACCCGGCCAGGACTACTACCTCAAGCCGATGAACTGCCCCATGCACAACCTGATCTTCCGGGCGCGCGGACGCTCGTACCGTGAGCTGCCCTTGCGGCTGTTCGAATTCGGGTCCGTGTACCGGTACGAGAAGTCCGGCGTGGTGCACGGCCTGACCCGGGTCCGGGGCATGACACAGGACGACGCCCACATCTACTGCACCCGCGAGCAGATGAAGGACGAGCTCACCAAAACACTGAACTTCGTCCTTGGCCTCCTCAAGGACTACGGTCTGAACGACTTCTACCTGGAACTCTCCACCAAGGATCCTGAGAAGTACGTTGGCGAGGATGCCGCCTGGGAAGAGGCCACGCGGACACTTTCGGAAGTGGCCCAGGAATCCGGGCTTGAGCTTGTCCCCGATCCGGGCGGAGCCGCGTTCTACGGCCCTAAGATCTCCGTGCAGGCTAAGGACGCCCTGGGCCGCACCTGGCAGATGTCCACCATCCAGCTGGACTTCAACCTGCCGGAGCGGTTCGAACTCGAATTCCAGGCCGCAGACGGCACCCGCCAGCGGCCCGTCATGATCCACCGGGCATTGTTCGGATCGATCGAGCGCTTCATGGGCGTGCTCACCGAGCATTACGCCGGCGCCTTCCCCGCGTGGCTGGCCCCCGTGCAGGTGGTGGGCATCCCGGTTGCCGAAACGTTCAACGAGTACATGTTCGACGTCGTCGACCAGCTCAAGGCTGCGGGCATCCGTGCCGAGGTGGACACCTCCTCGGACCGGTTCCCGAAGAAGATCCGCACCGCCAGCAAGGACAAGATCCCGTTCGTGCTGATCGCCGGCGGGGATGACGCAGAGGCCGGCGCGGTCTCGTTCCGCTTCCGCGACGGAAGCCAGGACAACGGCGTGCCCGTGGCAGAGGCAGTCAAGCGGATCACGGAAGCCGTCCGTAACCGGACCAGCTAGCGGAAACGGAACAGCACCGTGCAGGAGAACACAGGCGCAGGGTATCCAGGCGATGCCGGCGTTACCGACGACTTTGACCTCGCCGGTGTCCCGGACGCCTTCCAGCGCCTGTGGACTCCGCACCGCATGGCCTATATCAAGGGCGGGCAGCACCAGTTCAAGAACGAAAATGACTGCCCCTTCTGCGTAGGACCCGGACGGACTGACGAGGAAGCCCTCATCGTCCACCGGGGAAAGACCTGCTACGTGGTGCTGAACCTCTTTCCCTACAATCCTGGGCACCTCCTGGTCTGCCCGTACCGCCACATACCCGACTACACGGACCTGACCCTCGATGAGACCGCCGAGTTCGCGGAGCTCACGCAGACAGCCATGCGGGTCCTGCGGAAAGTGGCCAACCCGGGCGGATTCAACCTCGGCATGAACCAGGGCGTGGTGGGCGGTGCCGGGATCGCGGCGCACCTGCACCAGCACATCGTTCCCCGCTGGGGCGGTGACGGAAACTTCTTCCCGATCATCGCTCAGACCAAGGCCATCACGCAGACCCTGGACGAGGTCCGCCAGCAGGTGGCCGACGCCTGGCCGGGGGAGACGGATGCTGAATAGGCACGCCCGCGGCTTTTTCACCGCGCTGTTCACCCCGCTTGCCCGCTGGCTCCTCAAGATGGGTGTTTCACCGGATGCGGTAACGGTCATCGGCACCGTCGGCGTCGTAGTGGGAGCCCTGGTCTTTTATCCGCTCGGCCAGCTTTGGTGGGGAACCCTGTTCATCACCGCGTTTATCTTCTCCGACGTCCTGGACGGCATCATGGCCAGGATGCGGGAGGTAGGCAGTCGGTGGGGCAACTTCCTCGACTCCACGCTTGACCGGATCGCGGACGGCGCCCTGTTCGCCGGACTGGCCGTCTGGTTTTTCACCGGCGGGGCGAACATTCCCATCGCGGTGGCAGCCATGGTCTGCCTGGTCCTGGGCATGGTGGTGTCGTATGCCCGGGCCAAGGCCGAATCGCTGGGCTTTACGGCCAACACCGGCATCGCGGAACGGGCAGAACGCCTGGTCTCGGTGCTGGTTGTTACCGGTTTCACCGGGTTGGGCCTCCCGGAGGTGGTGCTGCTGGTGACGCTCCTGCTGCTTGCCGTGGCCAGCTTCATCACGGTGGTCCAGCGCGTGCTGTCCGTCCGCCGCCAGTCCCTCGCAGAGCCCTCGCCTGCTGATTAACGCGAATTAAGCCCGCTGGCCGCGGTGAGACTAGTATTAGGACTGCCCGGTCAATGGATCCGGCAACCCGGTGCGTGTACATCGGCATCTCCGTGCCGCCCTGCACCCCGGCGAAGGTCATCTATCTACCCATAGGGGTTTTTGTGTCTACACCTGATGTAAGCAGCGAAGCCGGTTCGTCCGCGAACAGCGTCACGGGCAGCAACCGCGTCAAGCGCGGCATGGCTGAGATGCTCAAGGGCGGCGTCATCATGGACGTCGTCAACGTCGAACAGGCCCGCATCGCCGAAGACGCCGGTGCCGTTGCTGTGATGGCGCTGGAACGCGTTCCGGCCGATATCCGCGCCCAGGGCGGCGTGTCCCGCATGTCGGATCCGGACATGATCGACCAGATCATCGACGCCGTATCCATCCCCGTCATGGCGAAGGCCCGGATCGGCCACTTCGTGGAGGCGCAGGTCCTGCAGTCCCTCGGCGTGGACTACATCGACGAGTCCGAGGTCCTCACCCCGGCCGACTACGTCAACCACATCGACAAGTGGAAGTTCAAGGTCCCCTTCGTCTGCGGTGCGACAAATCTTGGTGAGGCGCTGCGCCGCATCAACGAGGGTGCGGCGATGATCCGTTCCAAGGGCGAGGCCGGCACCGGCGACGTCTCCAACGCCACCGGCCACATGCGCCAGATCCGCGCCGAAATCGCCAAGCTCGCCGCCCTGCCCGAGGATGAGCTGTACGTCGCGGCCAAGGAGCTCCAGGCACCGTACGAGCTGGTCAAGGAAGTTGCCGCTGCCGGCAAGCTTCCCGTGGTCCTGTTCACCGCCGGCGGCATCGCCACCCCGGCCGACGCCGCCATGATGATGCAGCTCGGCGCCGACGGCGTGTTTGTCGGCTCCGGCATCTTCAAGTCCGGCAACCCCGCCCAGCGCGCCGCCGCCGTCGTGAAGGCCACCACCTTCTTCGACGACCCCGATGTCATCGCCAAGGCCTCCCGCGGCCTGGGCGAAGCCATGGTGGGTATCAACGTTGACGAGATCCCCCAGCCGCACCGCCTCGCCGAGCGCGGCTGGTAATTTTTCTGGTTCGCGCCTGGCGGCGCTGATCCTCTGCGCGCTATTCCCCGCGTCCCGCTGCCGCCATTCTGGCGGTAGTTGGACGCGGGGCCCCTTTTACGCACGCTGCCGGACCGCGCCGCCCGTCGCCTTGCTGTGTGTTGTAACTGACGACGCCGGTTCCTCACCCTCCGCGGGTGGGGGACCGGCGTCGTTCATTTAACCCAACTGAGTAGCGCTAAGTGTCGTTTTGAGGGCTCAGAACGACACTTGGCGCTACCCAGTTGGGAGCCGGCACGTTACTCGAGGCCGCGGCGCTTGAGGAGGGGCTCGAGCCGGGCGTCGCGGCCGCGGAGGGTGCGGAAGGATTCCAGCGGGTCACGGCTGTTTCCCCGTGACAGCAGCTCCTCGCGGAAACGCTGGCCGTTGGCGCGGGTGAGGCCGCCGTTTTCGGTGAACCAGTCGACGGTCTCGGCGTCCAGGACCTCGCTCCAGATGTACGAGTAGTAGCCCGCCGCGTACCCTGCGCCTGCGAAGACGTGCTGGAAGTAGCCGGTCCGGTAGCGCGGCGGAATCAAGGCGTGGGCGATGCCGGCGGCAGCGAGCGCCTTGTCCTCGAAAGCCGCGGCGTCGTCGGGAACATCGCCGGCCGCGAGGACATGCCAGGCCAGGTCCAATAAGGCAGCGCCCAAGTACTCGGTGGTGGCGAAGCCTTCGCCCCACAGCCGGGATTCGTTCAGCTTTTCAACGACACCTGCCGGAAGGGGTTCGCCGGTGGCGTGGTGGCGGGCATAGTTGGCCAGTACCGCGGGCCACATGATCCACATCTCGTTGACCTGGGACGGGTATTCCACAAAGTCGCGGGGCACCGCCGTGCCGGAAAAGCGCGGATACGTAACGTTGGAAAAGAGCCCGTGCAGGGCATGGCCAAATTCGTGGAACGTGGTCCGCAGCTCATCCAGGGTCAGCAGGGTCGGTTCGCCTGCCGGCGGCTTGGAGATGTTCAGGTTGTTGATGACAACCGGCCTGGTTCCCAGCAGTCCCGCCTGCTCAACCAGTGAATTCATCCAGGCGCCGCCACGCTTGGACTCGCGTGTGTAGTAGTCACCCAGGAACAGCCCCAGTCCCTCCCCGTCCTCGCCGCGGACCTCCCACACGCGCACATCGGGGTGGTAGCCGGACAGGTCCTTCCGCTCGTGGAAGGTAATGCCGTACAGGGATGTGGCGGCGAAGAAGACCCCCTCGGCCAGGACCCGGTCAAGTTCAAAATAGGGTCGCAGCTCCTGTTCGTCCACCGCGTACTTCTCGCGGCGGACCCTGGCGGAGTAGAAGGCCCAGTCCCAGGCCTCCAGCGGATGGCCCGCAGCCTCGGCCAGCGCCGCCGCCTCTGCGTCTGCGTTCCGCACTGCTGCCGGCGCCATGCGGCTAAGCATGGACTGGACAGATTCGAAGTCCGGAGCAGTCTGGCGGTCCACCACCAGCTCGGCGTAATTGGCAAAGCCGAGCAGCGACGCCTTCTCGGCGCGAAGTCCTGCCATGGAGGTGGCGAGTCCGAGCACGTCAAGGCTGCCGCCGCTGCTGCCCCGGGCTACGGAGGCTTCGAAGAGCCGACGGCGGATGTCGCGGTTTTCGAGGGCGGCCAGGGCTGGCTGGTTGCTGGGCTGGATCAGCGTCAGCAGGAACTTCCCTTCATGACCGGCCGCGCGGGCAGCCTCCGCGGCGCTGGCAATGTCATCAGCCGGCAGGCCCGCGAGGTCGCCGGCGTGGTCCAGCAGGAGGGCCGCAGACTTCATGCCTTCCTTGACCCGCTGGCCGAACTCCGTGCCCAGCCGTGAGAGTTCGGCATTGATGGCGCGGAGCCTGTCCTGGCCCGGGCCGTCAAGCTGGATGCCGGACTGCCGGAACTCCTTGAGGTACTCCTCCACGAGGCGCACGGACTCGGCGTCGCACCCCGCAGTGTCAATCGCGGCGAAACGCTCAAACAATGCCCGGTTCAGGTACACCTCGTCCTGGTGTGCGGAGAAGAGTGGGGAGAGTTTCGTCTCGAGGTCCCGAATCACGTCAGAGGCATCGGCTGAGACAAGTGTGAAAAAGGAGGCTGCCGCCCTCTCCAGCAGCCGGCCGGAGCGCTCCATCGCCAGGGCCGTGTTCTCGAAGGTGGCGGGATCGGGGTTGTCCACGATGGCCTGGATTTCGGCCAGGTGCCCGGCGAGGCCCGCTTCGATGGCTTCCTGGTAATGGGCGGGTTGGATCTCGGCGAAAGGCGGGAGTCCGTACGGCAGGGGACTCGGCGCCAGGAGGGGGTTGGTCATGAACTAAAACCTTTCACAGCAGGCCACGCTTCTCAATGTGCGCCACGCCACGCCCCCGTCCCTAGAATGGCAACTATGGGGACCATGTCCGGCAGGGGGCCGGTGCGTATCCGCGCCTGCGCTTCGGCCTTGGCGGTTGCACTGTTACTGTTCGGCGCCGTGGCGGGCTGCGGCCTGGTGGCGGAGCAGGACGGATCCACGGCCCGGCCAGGAAGCTCCGCTTCAGCCGGGGCGCTTCCTGGCACGGGCGGCGACAGCAGCTCGGTCCCTGCAGCCGCCGCAACTTCAACTCCGCAGCCCACGCCAACGCCCACCCCCACCCCCGGGAAGGGGCCGGCCTGCCCCGTGCTCCGCTGCACGTCCGTCCTGGTCACCGGCGACATGCTGGTTCACGCGCAGCTTTGGCAGCAGGCACAGCAGGACGCGGCGGCCGCGGGCAAGCCGGGGATGGACTTCGTTCCGCTCCTGGAAGGCCAGCGCAGGTACATCAACAACAGCGACCTTGCCATCTGCCACCTGGAAACCCCCGTGGCCGGTCCGGACGGCCCGTTCGCGGCCTATCCCTCCTTCAACGTTCCGCCGCAGATCATCACCGCCGCAAAGGTGGTGGGATACCAGGCCTGCACCACGGGCAGCAACCACACCATCGACCGCGGTACTGATGGACTGCTGCGCACCCTGGACACGCTGGACGCCGCCGGCCTCAAACACACGGGGTCCTACCGGACAGAAACCGAGTCCCAGGGGATCCTCGTCATGCAGACTGCGGCCGCGAAGATCGCCGTCGTCCAGGCAACCTACGGGCTGAACGGCTTGGTTCCGGACCACCCTTGGCAGGTGGACACGCTGGACGCGCCCGCCATGATCGCCAAGGCGGAGAAAGCGCGGGCGGAGGGAGCGGACATCGTGCTGGCGGCCATGCACGCGGGGGACGAATACTCCAGCGAGCCCAACGCCCAGCAGCAAGAGGTGGCGCACGCCCTGGCGGACAGCGGCCAGTTCAACCTGGTCTATGGGCACCACGCGCATGCCGTGCAGCCGATCGAAAACTACAAGGGCACCTGGATCGCCTACGGGCTGGGCAACGGCATCACGGAACTTTCCCCGTGGTACGTGGTCAACAATGAGGGCCTGCTCGTTCGGGTACAGTTCGGCCAGGAGGCGTCCGGCAGGTGGTCCACCACGGACCTGGCGTGGGCCCCATCGGTGATGGTCCGTGATCCCTACCGCTGGTGTTCAGTGGCCGCGGATGCGCCGCAGGGCCCCTGCGCCGGGCCGGAAGCCGACGCCGCCACCAGGCAGCGGACACTTGGCGTCGTGGAGTCAAGGGGCGCTGCGGCCGGTGGCGCGCATGAACTGCTCATCACGAAGGAACGGTGACAGATGGCAGACATGGAACGACGGCAGAAGCGCCAGGCAGTCCTGGGCGTACCCTTCCGGCTGATAGGCCCTCTGGCGATCGGCGCCCTCACTGTCGCTTTTGGGGCACTGTGGCTCCTGATGCGGCCGCAAGGGGAGCCAGTGGTACGCCACCTCGGTCAACTTTCGGGCGGAGAGTCAATCCTGCTGATGTCCCTCGCCCTCGTCCTCATCAGCACCCTCCCGCAGGTCGAGCAGATTTTCGGCGGTATTGATTACGCCGCCATCTGGCACCGTCGCCTCGCCATTACTGGGACACTGCTATTGCTGCCGCATGTGGAACTTGCCTCCAATCCGCAGGCAACCGACCTGGGCAAGGCGATGGCGGTGCCCGGCGCTGTGGGGCTGGCGGCTCTGGTGGCATGGGCCATGCTGCCGAGGTGGCGTACCCTTCTTCCGGCTGCCATGCATGGTCCGGTACTTCATCTACGTGATTCCTGGCCGGTGAAAATGGTCACCCGTGTCCTCGGCGGCTACGAACGATGGCGGGGATTCCACCGGTTGACCGGCCTATTTGTTGCCGCAGGCTTCTTCCACGGACTCCTGGATGCCACCATCTTCGATTCCGAACCGGTGCTGCGCTGGACTTACGTGGTGGTTGGCGGCGTGGGGCTGGGGTTCTACGCCTACCGGGAGCTGGTGGCACGGTACTTCCTGCCGCATCACGACTACCAAGTGGACGAGGTCCGGACCGTAGCACCAGGACTGGTCGACGTGCATCTCAAGCCCCTGGGGAAGCAGCTGGATTTCAGGGCGGGCCAGTTTGCCATGATCTACCTGGAGACAAAGGAGGGCTGGCAGCGGCATCCGTTCTCCATCTCGGGATCACCGGCGGACCAAGGCATCCGCATCACAGTGAAAGCACTCGGTGACCACACCGCCAAGCTTCCCGATCTGGTGGAGCCGGGCATGCCCGCAGTGGTCAGCGGGCCTTACGGCGGGTTCGACCGGCTGGCCGGCACGCCGCGCCAGGTTTGGATTGCTGCCGGCGTGGGCATCACGCCATTCCTCAGCTGGCTTCGCTCCCTCGACGGGGAACTCCAGGAAACGGTCCACCTCTTCGTCACATCGGCTGGCCGGTCGCCGTTTACTGACGAGATCGAAACCATCGCCGCACAGCAACCAGGACTGACCGTCCATCTCATCGACACCCAGGCAGGCAGCCGCCTGACTCCGCAGCAGGTGCTGGACACCGCGGGCGGCGACCCGGCCGGCGTATCGGTCTTCATGGGCGGCCCGGACCGGATGCTCCGCCAATTCCGGCGGGCGTTCCGGGCCGCAGGCGTGCGTGCCGCCAACATCCACCGCGAGTACTTCCACTGGCGTTGAGGGCACCGGGCCGCGGTTCGGCGTGAACGCCGGTGCGCTTAGCGCGGCCGCCGCGCCGCGTGTTCCCTGGCGAGTTCCGCGTAGTGGTCGTCAGGGTGGCCCGGGACGAACGTGCCGAACTTGCGTTCAGCGGCGGTTCGAATCAGGAAGTCCGCGATGGCAGGGTTTTTGGGCAGCAGGGACCCGTGCAGGTAGCTGGCCACGATGTTGCGGTAGCGGGCGCCCTCGTGGCCGTCATTGCTGTTGTTTCCGGTGCCCTTGGCCACGGTGCCCAACGGACGGACTCCGCTGCCCAGCGTGGTCTGCCCGCTGTGGTTTTCGTAGCCCAGCACTTCGCCGAACTCCGGCGTGGACACCTTGACGTTGCCGATCAGGCGCTCGTCCGTGCCGTGGGTTTCCACGTCCAGGACGCCGATGCCGGGAATCACGGCTCCGGTCCGGGTCTTGAAGAACTTGCCGAAAAGCTGGTAGAGCCCGCAGATCACCAGCATCGGTGCACCGTCCTCAGCCAGGTCCTTCAGCATTCCGGCCCGCGCCTGCAGGTCGTCCTGGATGACCAGCTGGCCGCTGTCCTGCCCGCCGCCGCCAACGATGATATCCACGCCGTCCGGGAAGGGGTCACCCACGTTGTACTCGACCAGCTCCGGAGTGTAGCCGTGCCAGCTGATCCGGCGCTTGAGGACCAGGGCGTTGCCCCAGTCGCCGTAGATGTTCATGTCCCGCGGGTAGAGCTGCACCACGCGGATGGTGCCTTTGCTGTCAGGGTTCTCCCGTGCGTGATCCGCGTCTGCCTGGCTCAAGAGACAACCTCCACAGTGGTGATTTTGGACAGTTCACGGCGGATGGCAAGCATGGCGGTGTACGTGCAGAAGATGCGCTTGGGCTTTCCCTGGGCTTCCCGGATGAAGGCGGAGAGGGCCGGCGCGATGTCCGTCTGCACACTGCCGATGGGGACCTCGTCATACTGCAGCCGGAGGGCCATGTCATAGGCGCGGGACCCGGTCAGCTGGTCCACGCCGCCTTCGCGCAGGGAATCGAATTCCACGTCCCACAGCCAGGACATGTCCCGGCCGTCGGCATAGTTGTCGTTGATGGCGATCATGGTGGCGTAGCCGCCGGCGGGGAAGGACTTCAGGCCGAGCCGGAACCCGCTCGGGTTCTTGACCAGGACCAGGTCCAGGGGCTGGCCGTCCACGGTCAGGCTTTCCCCGCGTCCGAACGCCGGTGCCACGTGGGACAGCGCCTCCAGCAGGGTTTCGTGGTTGGCAGCGGCGGCGCCGCTCCCGCAAATGCTCCGCGCCAGCGCCAGCGCAGCCGCCGCGTTAAAGATGTTGTAGACACCCCGAAGCTTCATGCCCGTGGTGACGGTGACGCCGTCGTACTCGAATTCGGCCGTGTCCGTGCCCACTTTGCGGAGTACGACGTCGGCAGCAGGCTTCTCCGGCAGGCCCGCCGGAGCGGGACTTCCGGGAGCAGCGCGCATGTCATCGTCGTTTGGGAAGGTGCTCAGGAGCGAATCGTCCAGCCCGAAATACTTGACGTCCTGGCCGGTGAGGGTCTCCGCGATCCGGGCAACCCTGGGGTCCTCCCGGTTGAGCACTACGGTTCCGGTGGTCTTGGCGGCGATGTGCTGCAGCAGCTGGGCGGTCTTGTCGATCTCGCCGAAGCGGTCCAGCTGGTCCCGGAGGACGTTCAGCAGGAGGCAGTAGCGGGGCGGCACGCTGTTCACGAAGTGCACGGCGTGGGCTTCATCCAGTTCCAGGACCGCGACGTCGGCGTCGAGCCGGCCGCGCCAGTCCACCTCGCCCAGCAGGGCTGCGGCCACACCGCGGGTGAAGTTGCTGCCCGTGCGGTTGGTGAAGACCTTCAGGCCCTGGCTTTCCAGCAGCTCAACCACCATTTTGGTGGTGGTTGTCTTGCCGTTGGTGCCGCTGACAACGGCGACGCCGTGGGGGAGCGTGGTGAGCGTCCGCCGCATGAAGCCGGGGTCGATTTTTTCAACCACCAGCCCGGGCAGGGCGGACCCGCCGCCCCGGAGCCGGGACACGCGGCGGACCAGCTTGCCGAGCGGAACACTGAAGGAGAGCATGTTTTGAATATATCCCAGCAACGGCATGCGACCTCCCTCCCGGGCCCGCCGTGAGCCAGGCTGAACGGCGCGGGCGCTTATGCTGGTTGGATGGCAAATTCCCTTTCAGCTGATCCTGCGTGCCCGGGCGCCGGCCTTCGAATCGGTGTGCTGGCACTGCAGGGCGACTTCCGCGAGCACCTCCGCGCGATCGAACTGACGGGCGCCCAGGCCGTTGGCATCCGCCGCCCGGAGGAGTTGGACGGGCTGGACGGGCTGGTCATTCCGGGCGGTGAATCCACCGCCATCGACAAGCTGGCCCGTGCCTTCGACCTGGCGGAGCCGCTCAAGGAACGGATCGCCGGGGGCCTGCCTGTCTACGGCTCCTGCGCCGGCATGATCCTGCTGGCCTCCGACATCGCCGATCCCGCCACGGACCTGGCCGGGGCTCCGCAGCAGACCTTCGGCGGCCTGGACATCACCGTCCGCCGCAACGCCTTCGGCCGGCAGCGGGAGTCCTTCGAGACGGACCTTGAGTTCAAGGGACTGGAGTTCAGCGCAACGGAAGACGGCGTGCCGCCCGTCCATGCCGTGTTCATCCGGGGGCCCTGGGTGGAGAGGGTGGGCCCCGGCGTCGAAATCCTTGCCCAGGTTGAGCCGGCCGACCCGGAACACGCGTCCCACGCGGTCCCGCTGCCCGGGACGGCTAGAATTGTTGCAGTGCGTTCCGGCCAGTTGCTGGCCACCTCCTTCCACCCGGAAGTGACTGGCGAGAAACGCGTACACGAACTTTTTATCCGCATGATCAGAGGAGAAGCGTAAAAGCATGTCAGGCCACTCCAAATGGGCAACGACCAAGCACAAGAAGGCCATCCTCGATAGCCGCCGCGCCAAGTCGTTTGCCAAGCTGATCAAGAACATTGAAGTTGCTGCACGCATGGGCGGGCCGGACCTTTCCGGCAACCCGGGCCTGGAACTCGCCGTCACCAAAGCCAAGAAGACGTCTGTCCCGGCAGACAACATCGACCGCGCCATCAAGCGCGGCGCCGGGCTCACCGGTGAAGTAGTGGACTACACCGAGATCATGTACGAATGCCGCGGGCCGCAGGGTTCCGCCCTGCTGATCGAATGCCTCACGGACAACAAGAACCGTGCCGCCTCCGAGGTCCGCCTCGCCATCTCCCGCAACGGCGGCACCATCGCCGATCCCGGCTCCGTGAGCTACCTGTTCAGCCGCAAGGGCGTGGTCACCCTCCCTAAGAAGGACCTGACCGAGGACGACGTCCTGATGGCGGTCCTGGACGCCGGGGCCGAGGAAGTCAAGGACAACGGCGAAACCTTCGAGATCCATTCGGACCCCAAGGACCTCCAGGCCGTCCGTGATGCCCTGAAGGAGGCCGGCATCGAGTACGACACCGATGAGGCTGAGTTCGTTCCGTCCATGGAAGTTCCGCTGGACCTGGAAGCTGCCAGGAAGTTCATGAAGCTTGTTGACGCGCTGGAGGACCTTGACGACGTCCAGAACGTCTACAGCAACGCCGACCTCAGCGACGACGTCCAGGCCGCCCTGGAATCTGAGTGACCTTCCGCCCGCCCGCCGCACCCGTCCACCCGTGACGCTGCGCGTCCTCGGGGTGGACCCGGGCCTGACACGCTGCGGGATCGGCGTGGTGGACGTGGAACGGAACCGGCGGGCCACCATGGTTGCCGTGGGGGTGGTGGGCACCTCGCCCGACGAAACCCTCGACCAGCGGCTCCTGGTCATCGCCTCCTCGATCGACGAGTGGCTGGACCGCTACGAACCCGCGGTCCTCGCCGTCGAGCGCGTCTTCTCCCAACTGAACGTCAGCACGGTGATGGGCGTGGCCCAGGCATCCGGCGTGGTGATCGCCGCCGCCGCCCGGCGCGGGATCCCGGTGGCGCTGCATACGCCGTCGGAGGTCAAGGCGGCGGTTACCGGCAGCGGTTCCTCCAACAAGGATGCCGTGACCAAGCTGGTCACCAAGATCCTGCGCCTGGATGCGCCGCCACGGCCTGCCGATGCTGCCGACGCACTGGCGCTGGCCATCACCCACGCCTGGCGGGCCGGCAGTGGGGCAGCCGTGGCGACCACCGGTCCCGGCAGTTCATCCCTGACTCCCGCCCAGCGGGCCTGGGCGGAGGCAGAAGCGAAGGCGCGCCGCGCACGCTGATTGTCCTGGCACCTTGCTAGGGTATTCGTAGATATGTTCGGATAGCCGGTCCTGCTCCCTCCCGGGTGGCAACCCCGGCAAAACACCAGGAGCCCGGCCTTGATCAGTTTCCTACGCGGGACGGTAGCGCACGTGGGTCTCTCCACGGCTGTCATTGACCTCAACGGTGCGGGCATGAGCGTCAACGCCACCCCCCAGACCCTGAGCCGGCTGCGCACGGGGGAAGAGGGCCAGCTCTTCACCTCGCTGATTGTGCGGGAGGATTCGCTCACCCTCTTCGGTTTCGCGTCCGACGACGAGCGTGAAGTTTTCGATGTCCTCCTCAGCGTGAGCGGGGTCGGGCCCCGGCTGGCCCTGGCTGTCCTGGCGGTGCACGAGCCGGAGGCCATCCGGGTGGCCGCCCACACCGGGGACAGCAAGACCTTCACCAAGGTGCCCGGTATTGGTCCCAAAGTGGCCGGGCGGATCGTGCTCGAACTTGCGGGCAAACTGGTGCCGCACGGTACGGCAGGCACTGCCGGTGCGCCTACAGCTGCAGAAGCCGCCTGGAAGCCGCAGGTGGTGGCGGCCATGACCAGCCTGGGCTGGTCTGAAAAGGACGCGTCGTCCAGCATTGACAAGGCCCTGGCGGATGACCCCGAGGTCTCGTTCCGCGGCAACGTGCCTGAGATCCTGCGGACCACGCTCCGCTGGCTGGGCCAGGACGGCGCCCGGGCCGGAAACCGCGTAGGCAGCCGTGGCTGAACCGTCACTGGTGGCCGCGGGGGAGGAGCCGGAGGAACGCGCCATCGAGGCGGCGCTCCGGCCCAAGAACCTGGACGACTTTGTTGGCCAGCACCGGGTCCGCAAGCAGTTGTCCCTGGTGCTCCAGGCATCCCGGATGCGCGGGCGCAGCGCGGACCATGTGCTCTTTTCCGGCCCGCCCGGACTCGGTAAGACAACCCTGGCCATGATCGTCGCGTCGGAAATGAGTGCGCCGCTGCGGATCAGCAGCGGTCCCGCCATCCAGCATGCCGGAGACCTCGCAGCCATCCTCTCCTCCCTCTCCGAGGGCGAGGTGCTGTTCCTGGATGAGATCCACCGGATGTCCCGGCCGGCCGAGGAAATGCTCTACATGGCCATGGAGGACTTCCGGGTGGACATCGTGGTGGGCAAGGGGGCGGGCGCAACCGCGATTCCGCTCGAACTGCCGCCCTTCACCCTGGTGGGCGCCACCACCCGGGCCGGCCTGTTGCCCGGGCCCCTGCGGGACCGGTTCGGGTTCACCGGCCACCTGGAGTTCTACTCCGTCCCGGAGCTCGAACTGGTGCTGCGCCGCTCTGCCGGCCTGCTGGACCTCAAGGTCAACTCGGCCGGGTTCAGCGAAATCGCGGGACGCTCCCGCGGCACCCCCCGTATCGCGAACCGGCTGCTGCGGCGTGTCCGGGACTGGGCCCTGGTGCACGGCATTGACCAGATTGACGCGCGGGCGGCATCCGCAGCCCTGGACATGTACGAGGTGGACAAGAAGGGCCTTGACAGGCTGGACCGCGCCGTCCTTGAAGCACTCATCACCAAGTTCGGCGGCGGTCCCGTGGGGCTGTCCACGCTGGCGATCGCCGTCGGCGAAGAAACCGAGACCGTGGAAACGGTGGCGGAGCCCTTCCTGGTGCGGGAAGGGCTCCTGGGCCGCACGCCCCGGGGCAGGATAGCCATGGCTCCCGCATGGACGCACCTCGGCTATGCCATCCCGTCGGGAGTCTTCGCGCAGGAGCAGCTGGACCTGTTCGAGGCGGCCGCGGACACGGAACCCGCGGGCGGCTGGGGCCCGGAGAACCAATAGGCAGGCTGCGTTCAGCTTTTCCCTTTAGACTGGTATGACGCTCGGCACGTTCGGGTCTTTGTTTCGTGGGCGGCCACCGGCCTCCTGCGTCGCTGGGGAAGGAACCCGACAGGCTCTCTGCCTGCCTGACCGTTCTGCCCCGGCCGGAGCGAAGCCGATGGTGCTGGAAAATCAGCTATGTAAATAAAGGACGGAATTCCCCTTGGATCCAATGTCAATTCTCCTGTTCGTCATGCTCGGCGTGTTCATCTTCATGATGTTCCGCCGCAACAAGAAGACGCAGCAGCAGCAGGCGGAGCTCCAGTCGAAATTCGGCCCGGGCGTGGACGTCATGACCAGTTTCGGCCTGTTCGGCCGTATCGTTGCCATCGACGACGAGGAAAACAAGGTCACCCTGGAACTGTCACCGGGCAACCTCGCCACCGTGCACCGCCAGGCCGTCACCAAGATCGTGGAACCCGCAGCAGCAGCCGAGCCCGAAGTTGCTTCACCGGCCGTGCCGGATGATGCCTCCTCGCTGACGGCGTCCGAAGGCGGCAGCACGGCTGCAACAGCGGAAACACCTGACGAAGCACCGCAGCGCCTCAACGACGAGGGCAAGAAGGACAGCTAGTCCCCGCTGCTTCCTGACAACCTCTACCGCTGCGGACCACCGCCGGTGCAAGCATGGGCGGGCACCGGCGGTTCCTCCGTGAATAAGAGAAAGATCGACAATGGCACGAACTGGCCCCAAGAAACCAGGCCTCAGGGTCCTGGTCTGGCTCGGTGTAATCCTCGCCGCCCTCACTGCCGTCCTGGCTGGGGGCACCCTTGCCGGACAGGCAAGCTGGGCACCCAAACTGGCCCTGGACCTCGAAGGCGGCACCCAGATGATCCTGGCGCCGAAGGTAGAGGGCGGCTCGGACATCAACGAGGAACAGCTCAACCAGGCCGTGGCGATCATCCGCCAGCGTGTTGACGGTTCAGGTGTTGCAGAGGCCGAGATCAGCACCCAGTCCGGGCGCAACGTGGTGGTCAGCCTGCCCGGCACCCCCTCCACCCAGACCCGCGACCTGATCCAGGCCTCCGCGGACATGAACTTCCGTCCCGTCCTGCTCGCCGGAGCAGGTGCGCCGGTACCGGAGGAGCAGCGGGCGCCTGAAGACCAGTTGCCAAAGCCGACGGCGGAACCCGCCAACAGCAGCGACACGAACTGGATCACCCCCGAGGTCTACCGCCAGTTCGAAACCCTGGACTGCGACAACCCGGCCCAGGACAAGCAGGAACGCTCGGACCCGGCCAAGCCGCTGGTGACATGCGAGCCTGCCACGGACACCACCCCTGCCATCAAGTACATCCTGGGCCCGGTGGAGGTCAAGGGCAGCAACATCGTCACGTCCTCGTTCCAGCTCCAGCAGGGGGCACAGGGCGCCGTCACCAATGACTGGGCTGTCAACATCCAGTTCGACGACGAGGGGACTGCGAAGTTCAAGGAGGTCACCGAACGCCTGAACCAGTTCTACGTGGCCGCCGGCGGTGACGCAGGCAACGACCCCAAGGCGCAGTTCGCCATTGTGCTCGATGACCAGGTCATTTCCGCACCCCGGTCCCTCGCTGTCATCACCGACGGCCGTCCCCAGATCACCGGCGGGTTCACCGAGCAGAGCGCAAAGGCCCTGTCCGACCAGCTTCGGTTCGGTGCACTGCCCATCAGTTTCGAAATCCAAAGCGAGCAGCAGATTTCCGCCACCCTCGGCGGGGAACAGCTGCGGATGGGCCTCCTCGCGGGCCTCATCGGCCTCCTGCTGGTGGTGGTCTATTCCCTGTTCCAGTACCGGGCGCTCGGCTTTGTGACCATCGCGTCACTGGTGGTGGCCGGGATCCTCACCTACCTCGCCATCGCCATCCTGGGATGGACGGAGAACTACCGCCTGTCCCTCGCGGGCGTCGCGGGCATCATTGTGGCCATCGGCCAGACGGCGGACTCCTTCATCGTCTACTTCGAGCGGATCCGCGATGAGCTCCGTGAAGGCCGCGGCCTGGTCTCCGCCGTCGAAAACGGCTGGAAGCGCGCCAAGCGGACGGTCCTGGCCTCGAAGGCCGTCAACCTGCTGGCCGCCCTGGTCCTGTACTTCGTGGCCGTGGGCAACGTCCGCGGCTTTGCCTTCACCCTGGGCCTGACCGCCATCGCCGACCTCATTGTGGTGTTCATGTTCACCCACCCCACGCTCCAGCTCCTGGCCCGCACAAGGTTCTTCGGCGAGGGCCACCGGCTGTCCGGACTCGACCCGAAGCGCCTGGGCGCCGTCCCGCTTTACCGGGGTGCCGGACGCATCCGCACTCCGGACGCCAAACCGTCCGCGGTCCGTGCCAAGAACGCCGGCGCCGCAGCAGAAGCCGAGCGCAGGATGACCATTGCGGAACGCCGCCTGGCGGAGAAGCAGGAGCAGCTTGCGGGCTCCTCGAAGTCCTCAGCGAAGGAGAACAAGTAATGTCAGGCTTCGCCAACTTCGGCAACGAGCTTTACACCGGCAAACGCTCCTACAACTTCGTCGGTGCCAAGAAAATCTGGTTCATCATTGCGGCAGTGGCCGTTGCCCTGTCCATCCTCATTCCGGTGGCCAAGGGCGGTTTCAACCTTGGCATCGAGTTCCGCGGCGGATCCGAGTTCACGGTCTCCAACGTGCAAACCACGGATGCAGGCGTGGGGGAGCAGGCCGTCACCGATGTGGTTCCGGGCAGCGTTCCCCGGGTGGCGAACGTGGCCGGCACCACCATGCGGATCCAGACGGACAAACTCACCGATGATGAGACGCTGCGCATCAAGGAGGGGCTCACCGGGGCGTACGGCGTCACCGACAATGAGGTGACCTCCACGTTCGTCGGTCCCACCTGGGGCGCCGATGTCACCAAGCAGGCACTCATTGGCCTGGTGGTCTTCGTGCTCCTCGCCGCCGTGCTGATGGCCCTGTACTTCCGCACGTGGAAGATGTCGCTCTCGGCAATAGCGGGCATGGCAGTGACGATGTTCATCACTGCCGGTGTCTATGCCCTCAGCGACTTCGAGGTCACACCCTCGGCGATCATCGGCTTCCTGACCGTCCTCAGCTACTCCCTCTACGACACTGTGGTGGTGTTCGACAAGATCCGCGAGAACACCGCGGACCTGGACGCCTCCACCCGCCGGACGTTCGCCGAAGAGGTCAACCTCGCCGTCAACCAGACCCTGGTCCGCTCCATCAACACCATGATGGTGGCGATCCTGCCGGTGGGGGCCATCCTCTTCATTGGTGCCGGACTGCTGGGCGCCGGTACCTTGCGCGACCTTTCCTTGGCGCTGTTCGTCGGAATCCTCATCGGCACGGCGGCCACCATTTTCGTGGCGGCCCCCATGTACGCGTGGCTGCGCCAGAACGAGCCGGACCTCGTCAGGCAGGCAAAGCGCGTTGAGCAGAGGCGCGCCACCGCCGAGCGGCACGCCGCCGCGGAGCCTGCCCAGGCTTGAGCATTCAGCACGGGCCGGACACCGCCAGAATCCTGGCAGTGTCCGGCCCGTCCGCGTTTAAGGGTCCGGTTATAAAACTCACCGCCGCGGGGAATAGACTGAAGTAATTAAAACGGTGGTGAGGGGTACGTCATTGGAAGAACGTTCGGCGTCGGCGCCAACGGCACAAGGAGACAATAGTCCCGCCCACGGTACGCAGACCGGGGTGGCCGCCTCCGCGCGCCCCGGGCCGCTCGTTCCGGTCGACAACTCCGGGTCCCGTCCCACATTCCCCGGCCGCAGGGAGCGCACCCGCTCCAGGCTCGCCCGGCTGACCGGTCGCAGCACGGCCACGTACTCTCCCATTCTTGAGCCGCTGCTCAGGACCGTCCGGGCCAACAACCCGAAAGAGGACTTCGAACTCATCCAGCGGGCGTTCGACGTCGCTGAGCAGAGCCACCGCGGGCAGAAGCGCAAAAGCGGCGATCCGTACATCACCCATCCAGTGGCCGTGGCCACCATCCTTGCCGAACTGGGCCTGAGCGGCACAACCCTTGCCGCCGCCCTGCTGCATGACACGGTGGAGGACACCCCCTACACGCTGGCCGACCTCAAGCGGGACTTCGGTCCGGAGGTGGCCATGCTGGTTGACGGCGTGACGAAGCTGGACAAAGTCAGCTTCGGCGAGGCAGCACAGTCCGAGACCGTCCGCAAGATGGTTGTTGCGATGGCCAAGGACATCCGCGTGCTGATGATCAAATTGGCTGACCGGCTGCACAACGCCCGGACCTGGCGCTTCGTGTCCGCCGAGTCCTCAGCCCGCAAGGCCCGCGAGACCCTGGAAATTTTTGCCCCGCTTGCGCACCGGCTGGGCATGAACACCATCAAGTGGGAACTGGAGGATCTTTCCTTCGCCGCGCTGTACCCCAAGGTGTACGAAGAAATTGTCCGCATGGTGGGGGACCGGACCCCCGAGCGGGAGAAGAGCCTGAGCGTCATCCGGGACCAAATCACCGAAGACCTGCGCACGGCCAAGATCAAGGCCACCATCACGGGCCGCCCCAAGCACTATTACTCCATCTACCAGAAGATGATCGTCCGCGATAAGGACTTCGACGACATCAACGACCTCATGGGTGTGCGGGTGCTGGTGGACTCCGTCAGGGACTGTTATGCAGCCCTTGGCACCATGCACGCCCGTTGGAACCCGCTGCCCGGCAGGTTCAAGGACTACATCGCGATGCCCAAGTTCAACATGTACCAGTCGCTCCACACCACGGTGATCGGGCCTGGCGGCAAACCGGTGGAAATCCAGATCCGCACGCATGAAATGCACCGCCGGGCCGAGTATGGCGTCGCCGCGCACTGGAAGTACAAGGACCAGCCCAACCGCACGGCCGTTGGCCCGGGAAGCCCACGCGACGGGGACATGGGCTGGCTGCGTTCCCTGGTGGACTGGCAGCAGGAAACCTCCGATCCCGGTGAGTTCCTGGATTCGCTACGCTTCGAGATCAACGCCCGCGAGGTCTTTGTCTTCACCCCCAAGGGCGAGGTCATGGCTTTGCCCGCAGGCTCCACCCCCGTGGACTTCGCCTACGCCGTGCACACCGAGGTGGGCCACCGGACCATCGGTGCCCGGGTCAACGGCAAACTGGTACCGCTCAACAGCGAACTGAACCACGGCGACTGGGTTGAGATCTTCACCTCCAAGGCCGAGGGGGCGGGGCCGAGCCAGGACTGGCAGCATTTCGTCAAGAGCGCCAGGGCACGGAACAAGATCCGCCAGTGGTTCAGCAAGGAGCGCCGCGAAGAAGCCATCGACCGCGGCAAGGAACTGCTGACCCGAGCAATGCGCAAGCAGAACCTTCCCCTGCAGCGGCTGATGACCCACGAGGCCCTCGCCGCGGTGGCGGAGGAATTCAAGTACGTTGATATCTCCGGCCTGTACGCCGGCGTCGGGGACGGCCATACGTCCGCGCAGTCGGTCATGGAGAAGCTGGTCGAAAGCCTCGGCGGCAATGAAACCGCCGACGACGACATTGCCGAAGTCAGCATCCCAACCCAGGTCACCAAAGCCCGTTTCTCCGATTCGGGCGTGGTGGTCCGCGGCGTAGGCGATGTCTGGGTGAAGCTGGCCCGCTGCTGCACACCGGTCCCGCCGGATCCCATCCTGGGCTTCGTAACAAGGGGCTCGGGCGTCTCAGTCCACAGGACCGACTGCACCAACATCTCGGACCTGAAGGACCAGCCGGACAGGATTGTGGACGTGGACTGGGCGCCGACACAGTCCAGCGTCTTCCTGGTGGAGATCCAGGTGGAGGCACTGGACCGCAAGTCCCTCCTGTCCGACGTCACCCGGGTCCTGTCCGAGAACCACGTGAACATCCTGGCAGCCAGTGTGCACACGTCCACGGACAGGGTGGCCATCTCAAGGTTTGCCTTCGAGATGGGCGACCCCAAGTACTTGAGCCACGTCCTGAGCGCCGTCCGCAGGATTGACGGGGTGTTCGACGTCTACCGGACCACTGGAAACAAGCGCCGGAGCTAGGGCAGCGAGTTTTTCCAGGGCAGCCTTCTTATGGGGCACCCGCGGCGTGGCTTCTATGGCAAGGACCAGCAGGCGCAGGCGGACGTCGTTCTGCGGACGCGCCAGCAGTCTTTCCAGGGTGGGCAAGGCGCGCTCGGCGTCCACGTGCAGGGCGATGTCCAGGGCGGTCCGCATAGGGCTTGAAACCATCAGGCCGCCGAGGCTGACAACATCGAACGGCCCGAGCCTCACTTCGTGCAGGGTGCACCCCCTGGTGGTCCGCAGGCTGGAAACCCTCCGCTTGGCATCCACAAGGAGCGCCAGCCTGTCCGGCTCGCCGGCGCAGCCATAGATCCAAGCGGCCGTCATCCGGCCCGCGACCACCCTCTGGCGGACCGAAGCGGGCACCGCCCCTGCCGCCGCCCGCGCCCGCAGTTGTGGAGAGGCGGGGAGCCCTGGAAGCGTGTAGCCGCGGTGGTGGATCCTGTCCAGCAGTCCATCCGCCGCGAGGGATTGCAGCTCGGGCCAGGCGAAGGGCATGTCCGGGGAATAGAGTTCCGGAAAACGGGGCGCCAAAGCGTCCGCCGCAGTTGCATGATCGGGGCCCGGAGCGGCCGGTGGAATCGCCATTCGTCCATCCTGCACCGGCAGCCGTTAACAGGCACAGGCCCGGTTCCGGTTATGTGGATAACCGGTACCGGGCCTGCTGCGTCAGCGAGGGTGGATCAGGAAAGCTCGCTGGCCGAGCGCTGGATCTGGTCCAGCCAGGCCTGGCGTGCTTCGAGGGCTTCCTGGGCAGCCTTGATCTTGCGCTGGTCGCCGGTCTTCTCTGCCTTGGCGAGATCCTCCTGCAGGCCGGCGATCGCCGATTCCAGCTGGGAAAGGGCGCTGTTGGTGCGGGCCTTCCGTTCCGGGTTGGAGCGCTGCCACTGTTCTTCCTCGGCGTGGCGGACGGCGTCCTCAACCTTGCGCAGCCCGGCTTCAATGCGTCCCATATCGGCGCGTGGAACCTTGCCCGCTTCTTCCCAGCGGTCGCGGACGGACTGGAGTGCCTTCTTGGCCGCCGCAAGGTCCTTCACCGGAAGGATGGCATTGGCCTCTGCCAGGAGCGCTTCCTTGACGGTGAGGTTGGCGGCGTATTCCTGGTCGATTTCATCGTTGGCGGCCTGGCGGTTCGTGAAGAATACATCCTGCGCCGCGCGGAAACGGGCCCACAACGCGTCGTCGTCCTTACGGCTGGCGCGCGGCGATGCCTTCCACTGATCCATCAGCCGACGGTACTCGCCGGCGGCGAAACCCCAGTCGGTGGAGCTGGACAGCGCTTCGGCTTCAGCGATCAGCTTTTCCTTGGCCGACTTGGCAGCGGAATTGTTGCTGTCCAGCTGGGAGAAGTAGGCGCGGCGGTGCCGGTCGAAAACCGTGCGGGCGGCGCGGAACCTCTTCCACAATGCGTCCTCGTTGCTGCGGCCCAGGCGAATGCCGCTCTTCTGGGCTGCCTTCCAGGTCTCAAAAAGTTCGTTCATCCTGGCGCTGGAGGTCTTCCACTGCGTCTGTGCCGGATCCTGGCCGGAGATCTGCTCGGCCTCCGCAACGATCGCCTCGCGGGCCGCGAGCTCAGACGCGCGGACGGCGTCGTGCTCGGCCTTCTCTGCTTTCTCCAGCTCAACGATCTGCTCGGAGAGCTTGTCCAGCCGGGCCTCCGCAGAACGCAGGTCGCCCACCATGTTGCGCTCCGCAAGCTGCTCCCGCAGGTGCGTCACGGTCTTCTGCATATCGGTGCTGGGGGCCTTGGACGTGACGCGCTGTTCAAGCAGCACGATCTGCGCTGCCACGTCGTCGTATTTCCGGGCGAAGTAGGCGAGGGCTTCGTCGTCGCTTACGCCGGGGTACTGTCCAACGGCGTGCTCGCTGCCGTCAATGGTCAGGAAGACGTGTCCGTCCCCTTCAACCCGGCCCCACTTTGAGGCCTCCGCCAGGGAGGTGGCCGGTGCGGCCGGTACCGCGGCTGCAGCCGGGGCCGCGGCGGCAGGCTTGGGACGGGAAGCGAAAGCGGCCGGAGACGGCGCTGCTGACCGGGGCGAGGGGGCAGGCGCAGGCGAGGGCGCAGGTGCAGGGGCGGGAGCAGCTTCGGCCGGCGTTTCGCCCGCCGGAGCCTGGCCGGCGGCTGGTTCTTCTGCAGCAGCCCCGGTATCGCTTGCCTCCGCAGCGGGGGTGCCGGCCGCTTCAGGGGCCTCACCGGAAGCCGCGGGAGCCGCCGCTTCGGTCAGGTCTGTTGCTGTTTCGTCGGATTTCTGACTGTCTGTCACCGCTAAAAGTCTTTCGCTTGGAGGGAAATACTCACGTACTGCACCGCGGCCGCTCCGGCCGGGCTTCCTACTTCAGAGAAAACGAGTCTATCGTGACTGGTTCAACGGGCGCGCCGTCTGTGACGCTGCTGCCTGGGGTGATCCCGGCAGCAGCCACGCTGGACACTACATCCAGCCCGGATGTCACCTTCCCCACGACCGTGTAGCCCCCTGCGCTGTCGGCCGGAATCACGGTGTCCTTGTAGACGATGAAGAACTGGGTGCCGTTTCCATAGGCGTTGTTGCCCGTCCGGGCGACGGCGATGGTTCCTGCCGGATAGGTGTTGTCCGCCGGCGTGTTCTCGAGCGGCCCCCACGTGTAATTCGGGTCGCCCTGCCCGTCGCCGGTGGGCGAGCCGCACTGGAGGACGCCGAAGGCCTCGCCGGTGGTCAGCCGGTGGCAGTTCTTTCCGTTGTAGTAGCCCTCGTCGCTGAGGGACTTGAAGACGGCGGCGGCCTGCGGCGCGCTGGTTCCGTCCAGCTCCACACCCAGCGGGCTGCCGTTAAGCACGAGTTCGCCGGTGAAGGTCTTGCCTGCGGCGGTGCCGGCCGCAGGAATGTTGGGACCATTCGTTGCCTGCGCAGACGGCGTCGCCGAGGGGCTGGCGGTGGCCGGCGGGCTGGCCAGGTCCGCTTGCGCCGCGGCGAATTCCTCCTCGGTCGGGTTGCCGGCAAAGACAGTGAGTTGGAGCACGACGGCGAGGACCACTGCGGTCGCTCCGGCACCGGCGGCGATCAGGTTGTCACGCTTGCGCCGGCCCTCCTGGTCCCGCCGCAGGGCACGCTTGGCTTCCATCTGCTGAATGCGCCGTTTGGTTTCGCGGACACTGCGTGAATTGGCCGCCAAGGGTCCTCCTTATTGTCGGGCTGCTGCAGGCCCGGCTTGGGGCCCGGTCAGCAGTTGTTTGGCGGCCGAGCCCTGCCGCTCCGCTGCATTAGAGATGGCGACGGATGACGCATAAACTGACTGCCGCACATAGTTTATGCATGACTGGCTGGACTGCTGCCGTCGCAAGCCCGTTTCGGGCCGATTGCCACGCAGGTCCCGGCAGCCGTTCACCAAGAGGAGAAACTCCACCATGGCACGCACCGCCTCCCTGTCCGGATTCCCCGAGTGGCTTCCCGAGGAGCGGCTGGTGGAGCTCCATGTGCTGGATACGCTCCGCCGCGTTTTTGAACTGCACGGGTTCTCCTCCATTGAGACCCGCGCTGTGGAGACGGTGGGCCAGCTGCTGCGCAAGGGTGAAATCGACAAGGAAGTCTACGGGCTCAGCCGGCTGCAGGACGATGAAAGCGCCAACCCCGTTAAAGAGGGCAAGGCCGATCCGCATGCCCTTGCCCTGCATTTCGACCTCACTGTTCCTTTTGCCCGCTACGTCGTCGAAAACGCCGGCTACCTTGCCTTTCCCTTCCGGCGGTACCAGATCCAGAAGGTATGGCGCGGCGAGCGCCCACAGGAAGGCCGCGCCCGCGAGTTCACCCAGGCGGACATTGACGTGGTGGGCGACGGCGACCTGCCGTTCCGTTACGACGTCGAGATCGCCCTGGTGATCGCTGAGGCCCTCAGCGCCCTCCCCATCCCTGACTTCCGCCTGCGCATCAACAACAGGAAGCTCGCCGAGGGCTTCTACCGCGGAATCGGCCTGGATGACACCGCAGGGGTGCTGCGGAGCATCGACAAACTCGAAAAGATCGGCGCCGCGAAGGTGGCTGAACTGCTGAAGACTGAACTGGGTGCCACCGACGAGCAGGCCCGGAAGGCCCTGCAGTTGGCTGGAATCCGCACCGAGGACACCTCGTTTGTGGCACAGGTCCAGGCGCTGGGCGTCAGCAATGAACTCCTCGACGAAGGCCTGAGTGAACTCGAGCAGGTGATCGAGGCTGCCGTGCAGCGTGCCCCCGGCAAGGTGGTGGCGGATCTGAGCATCGCCCGCGGCCTGGACTACTACACGGGAACCGTTGTGGAAACCGTCCTGGTGGGACATGAACAGCTCGGCTCGATTTGCTCCGGCGGCCGGTATGACGCCCTGGCCTCGAAGGGGAACCGGAAGTTTCCGGGCGTGGGGCTTTCGATCGGAGTCACCCGCCTGGTGTCCCGCATTTTGAGCCAGGACCTGGCAAGGGCGTCGCGTTCGGTTCCCACCGCGGTGCTGGTGGCCCTCACGCATGATGAAAGCTGGGATGCCGCCCAGGACGTGGCCGCCCAGCTGCGCAGCCGGGGCATCCCTACTGAAGTGGCAGCCAAAGCGGAGAAGTTCGGCAAGCAGATCAAATTCGCCGACCGGCGCGGCATTCCTTTTGTATGGTTCACGGACGACGACGGAACGCACCAGGTCAAGGACATCCGCACCGGTGAACAGATGGTGGCCGCCCCGGAAACCTGGATGCCGCCGTCGGAAGACCTGGCCGTCCAGGTGTCGACGGTGACGGAGCCTGCCGCAGCTCTTTAGCGCCGCAGCCGGAGCACCAGCCACCGCCCCGCCACGCCGGCTGCCAGTACCCCGGCCATGGTGAGAACCGGGGCCGGCGGCAAGGTGAAGGCAAGCAGCAGGCAGGCCAGGAAACCGGCGGCGTTCAGCCACTTCGGCGCATATCCCGGGTGCACGGGCAACGTGTACGCCGCCGCGTTGGCCACTGCGTAGTAGATCAGTACGCCGAAGCTGGAGAAGCCCACCACCGTCATAACGTCTGTGGTGACAAGCAGCAGGATCACGACGGCGGCAACTGCGAGTTCCGCGGCGTACGGCACGGTGTGCCTTCCGCCCACCCGCGCAAGGAACCCGGGCAGGTCGCGCTCCCTGGCCATGGCCAGGGTGGTGCGGCCGACGCCGGTGATGAGTGCCAGGAGCGCGCCCAGGCACGCGGCCGCGGCTCCGGCCTGGACGGCCGGGGCCCCCGCTGCCAGGCCGGACTGCAGCACGGCGTCGAGCAGCGGCGTCCTGGTTGAAGCGAGCTGCCCGCCGGGAAGGTGGTTCAGCAGGAGCAGCGCCAGGACGAGGTAAATGGCAAAGGCACCCGCGAGGGCGGCAAGGATGGCACGCGGGATGGCGCGGGCGGGATCCTTGACCTCCTCGCCGAGGGTGGCAATCCGGGCGTAGCCGGCAAAGGCGAAGAACATGAGCCCAGCTGCCGGCAGCACTCCTCCCGGGGAAGCCATGCCCGCGGGTCCGGCCGGTCCCGGAGCCGGGTGTGGCCCCACCGCAGCGGCAACAGCCACGAAGCTGAGGGTGGCCAGGACCACGCAGAGCAGGATTTTTGTGAGCAGCGCCGTCCGTGTGATGCCCAGCAGGTTCACGCCAGTCAGGGCAACAACCGCAGCCACGGCCACCGGCACGGCGTACTGCGGCCAGGCGTAGCTTCCGAACGTCAGCGCCATGGCGGCGCAGGACGCAGTCTTGCCCGTAACAAAACCCCAGCCGGCCAGGAACCCCGGCCACTCACCGAGCTGTTCGCGCCCATAGACGTACGTCCCCCCACTGGTGGGGTACTTCGCGGCCAGGGCCGCGGATGCCACCGCGTTGCAGTAGGCCACGGCCCCGGCGATGACCACCGACAAGGCCAGCAGTTGGCCGGCCAGCGCCGCTGCCGGAGCGAAGACCACGAACACCCCGGCGCCCAGCATGGAGCCGAGCCCTATGGCGGTGGCGTCCAACGTGCCGAGCCTGCGTTGAAGTTGCTGGTGTGCGCTCATGCGGTGACAGTCCCTTGGCAGCGGGTAAACTCGAACGGAATCGTTCCCGCAACGATCCTATTGAACTTCCCGATCGACTTCCCGCTGTTACCCCGCAGAAAGGCGTGCTGTGCTGCGCACACATGACCTCGGATCCCTTCGTTCCGAGCACATTGGACAAACCGTAACCCTGGCTGGCTGGGTGGGCCGCCGTCGTGATCACGGTGGTGTGGCCTTCGTGGACCTGCGCGATGCTTCCGGCGTGGCCCAGGTTGTGGTCCGCGAGGAAGAAGTCTTCCACGGCCTGCGCAACGAGTACGTCCTGCAGGTCACCGGCACCGTCTCCAAGCGGCCCGAGGGCAACGAGAACCCGGCCCTGGCCACCGGCGAGATCGAGGTCATGGCGGACAAGGTGGTCATCCTCAACACCTCCGAGCCGCTGCCGTTCCAGATCGACGAGCATGTTGAAGTGGGCGAGGAAGCCCGCCTGAAGCACCGCTACCTGGACCTGCGCAGGCCTGGCCCCGCCCGCAACCTCCGGCTGCGTTCCGAAGCCAACCGTGTGGCGCGCGAACTGCTGCACAAGGATGGCTTCGTGGAGGTTGAGACCCCCACGCTGACCCGGTCAACGCCTGAAGGCGCCCGCGACTTCGTGGTCCCGGCCCGCCTGGCCCCGGGGTCCTGGTACGCCCTTCCGCAGTCCCCGCAGTTGTTCAAGCAGTTGCTGCAGGTGGGCGGCTTTGAGAAGTATTACCAGATTGCCCGCTGCTACCGTGATGAGGACTTCCGCGCCGACCGGCAGCCGGAGTTCACCCAGCTGGACATCGAAGCCAGTTTCGTGGACCAGGACGACATCATTGCCCTCGGCGAAAACATCGTCAAAGCACTGTGGAAGTTGATCGACGTCGAAATCCCGACGCCGATCCAGCGGATCACCTACGCGGACGCCATGGCCCGGTACGGCTCGGACAAGCCGGACCTTCGCTTTGGCGTGGAGCTCACGGAACTGACCGGGTTCTTCAAGGACACCAACTTTGGCGTGTTCAAGGCGCCTTACGTCGGCGCCGTGGTGATGCCGGGCGGTGCTTCCCAGCCGCGCCGCACCTTGGACGGCTGGCAGGAATTCGCCAAGCAGCGCGGCCACAAGGGCCTTGCCTACGTCCTGTTCAAGGAAGACGGCGAGCTCGCCGGACCGGTGGCCAAGAACCTGACCGACACGGAGCGCGCAGGCCTGGCGGATGCCGTTGGCGCCAAGCCCGGCGACTGCATCTTCTTCGCAGCCGGGGAGAAGTCTGCGGCAAGGGCGCTGCTCGGTGCTGCCCGGGTAGAAATCGGCCACCGCACCGGCCTGATCGACCCCAGCGCCTGGGCCTTCTGCTGGGTAGTTGACGCGCCGATGTTCGAGCCTGCCGCCGCAGCCGTCGCTTCTGGTGACGTGGCCGTGGGTGCCGGCAAGTGGACCGCCGTGCACCACGCCTTCACCTCGCCCAAGCCGGAGTTCCTGGAGACCTTTGACAAGGACCCGGAATCAGCGCTGTCCTACGCCTACGACATCGTCTGCAACGGCAACGAAATCGGCGGCGGTTCCATCCGTATCCACGAGCGCGACGTCCAGGAGCGGGTGTTCGAACTGATGGGCCTCGACCGGGAAGATGCCCAGACCAAGTTCGGTTTCCTGCTGGAGGGCTTCAAGTACGGTGCCCCTCCGCACGGCGGCATCGCCTTTGGCTGGGACCGCGTGGTGGCACTGCTCGCAGGGGTTGAGTCCATCCGCGACGTCATCGCCTTCCCCAAGACCGGCAACGGCTATGACCCGCTGACCGCGGCCCCCGCGCCGATCACGCCCCAGCAGCGCAAGGAAGCCGGCGTGGACTTCAAACCGGAAGCCAAGCCTGCAGAAGGCAAGTAGGGCGTTACCCCGTTTGGCCCGGAGGCTCTCCCGCAGGGAGGGCCTCCAGGCTTATCCGCAGACAGGAAGCCCCTAGTGGTCCTCATCTTCCCGGGCCCGCAGGCCCCCGCCTACGACGTGCTCATGGATGCTGCCTGGCCTGCCCTTGAGCGCCGGGACACGGGGGAGTGGGTGCTCCGTGCCGCTGCCGGGGTTACCCAGCGGGCAAATTCGGTGTGGCCCCGGGACGCCGCGGAGGATCCTGTGAACGCATTGCGCGAGGCGATGCAGTGGTACCGGGAGCGGCGTTTGCCGCTCATCTTCCAGGTGACGGATTCCCCCGCCAATGCCGGGCTGAACCAGGTCCTGGACGCGCAGGGCTTCACCCGGCAGTCCGAGACGCTGATCATGTCCCGGCCTTCGGGGAACGGCTTCAGGGGCGCTGCGGGTGCGGGCGTGGAGGTTCTCGACGGGCCGGACGCGGAATGGCTGGATCTCTGGTGGAGCGTGGACGGCCGCGGCGGAGAGGCGGAGCGGGAAACGGCGCGCGGCATCCTGGCCGGGTGCCCTTCGCTGTATGCCCTTGCGAGGGACGACGACGGCGTCCCCGCCGCCGTCGGCCGCCTCGCCATGGTGCATGGAACCGGAGGAATCTACTGCATGGCCACGTCCCCATCGGCACGCCGACGCGGCTATGCGGCGACGGTGCTCCAGGCGCTTCTCGCCGAAGGAGGCGCGCGCGGAGTGGACAGTTCCTGGCTGCTGGTCACAGCCGCGAACCATGCTGCCCGGCAGTTGTACAGCAAGGCAGGATATACGGAGTCGGGCCGGTACATCTACCGCCAGCAGCGGCCACGGCGCGCACTTAGCGGCTGCTGAACTCAGGAAGGGTCTGTTACTTGGATCCGGACCGCGCACGCGTCCGCTGCCGCCTTCTTCAGCACAGCGGCCTTCGGATCCGGGACATCGAGGTACGCGAGCCGGGGCAAGGCGGCATAGCCACTCAGGGACGGATGCTCAAGGACAAGGCCGGACAGGACCCTGTCGCCCCCGGGAACCACGTATTCAAAGGACGCGCTGCTGAACACCCGGCCGGCATGCTCTGCCACAACACCAACGAGAGCATCCGCCTGGTTGCCCCGCCGGCGTGCGAACCGCTGCTGCGACTGGCCGCCCGCTGCGGTCCGGGACTGCACATAGGTGGAGCCCACCTTGGAGGCCAGGACCGCGCCCTCACCCACCACGGCCACGCCGTATCCTCCACGGCGGACCAGCAGGAGGCCAAGCCTGCGCGGCTGTGATGCAAGGGAGGCGAGCCGCTCAAGGGCATCCGTCCCACGGCCGGGCCGGCCGTCAACCGGCCACGGCGGCTGCAGCAACGCTTCGGCGCCGTCTGCGGCAATCAGCCGCAGTCCGTCGTCGCCATCCTCCAGCCGGTACCCGCCGTGCGCCGCACCAAACCGCCCTGCCCATCCGGCCAGCCGGGCGCCGGAGACAAAAGCGGTCCGCACGGACGGCGGCCTGGCTGCGCCAGTGGCATGCACGGACATATGCGGCGACCCTTCGCTGGCTGGCATGGCTCCCGGCGGAACCGGGAGGTGAACTGGAAGTAGCCTATCTATGTGGAAGATCTCTTCGGGCATGGGCCCGGCAACGACGACGACGGCGACGAGGCCGGTCCCGTCGCCTCCGCCAGCACCAAGCAAGGCGGAAGCGCCCAGCCGCGGAGCCCCCTGGCCGTGCGGATGCGGCCCCGCACCCTCGATGAAGTGGTGGGCCAGCAGCACCTCCTGGGGCAGGGTTCGCCGCTGCGGCAGCTCGCGGCAGGCGCGGATGCCGCCGGACCGGCGGGGCCCAGTTCGCTGATCCTGTGGGGCCCTCCCGGAACCGGCAAGACCACCCTGGCGCACGTGATTGCCAGGGGACCCGGCCGGAAGTTCGTGGAGCTGTCCGCCATCACTGCCGGCGTCAAGGACGTCCGGCGGGTAATGGACGACGCCCTCACCGCGAGGGACCTGTACAAAACCACTACCGTCCTGTTCCTTGACGAGATCCACCGCTTCAACAAAGCCCAGCAGGATGCCTTGCTGCCCGGCGTCGAGAACCGGTGGGTGGTGCTGGTGGCGGCCACCACGGAGAACCCCTCGTTTTCCGTGGTCTCGCCGCTCTTGTCCCGTTCCCTGCTGCTGACCCTCAAGCCACTGACCGACTCGGATATCGAGGGGCTGCTGAAGAGGGCGGTGGCGGACACGCGCGGGCTGGGCGGCAAGGTTGAGCTCGACGACGAGGCGTTGGCACATCTTGTGCGGCTCTCCGGAGGTGATGCCCGGCGGGCCCTGACTGCCCTGGAAGCCGCGGCCGGTGTTGCTTTCGGTGACGCGGACGACGCCGCCGAAGGCCCCGTGGAAGTGATGCTGAAGCACACTGAGCGCGCCCTCGACGTTGCCGCCGTCCGCTACGACCGGGCGGGTGACCAGCACTATGACGTTGCCAGCGCCTTCATCAAATCCATCCGGGGCTCCGATGTGGACGCCGCCCTCCACTACCTGGCGCGGATGCTGGAAGCTGGGGAGGACCCGCGCTTCGTGGCGCGAAGGATCGTGATCTCGGCGGCGGAGGATGTGGGGATGGCCGATCCCACCGCGCTGCAGACGGCAGTGGCAGCAGCCCAGGCCGTGCAGCTGATCGGGATGCCGGAGGGCCGCATCATCCTCGCCGAGGCTGTGGTGCACCTGGCCACCGCGCCAAAGTCCAACGCCGCCTACATGGGTATCAACAGGGCCATCGCCGACGTCCGGGCAGGCCTGGGGAACGGAATTCCCGCGCATCTTCGGGACTCGCACTATCCGGGTTCCAAGCAGCTGGGCCACGGACTGGGGTACAAGTACGCCCACGATGCCCCGCATGGTGTGGCCACCCAGCAGTACCCGCCGGACGACCTCGTGGGGAGGGACTACTACCAGCCCACGGCCAACGGCGCGGAACGTGACATCGCGGTGCGGCTGGAGCGGCTGCGGAAGATCGTCCGGGGCAAGTAGCCGCCGTGGTAGGATAGATGTTTGTCTGGCAAGGCCCGGCGCACAATCTCCCCAGTTTTATGTTGAGAAGGTTATGCCCTGTGCCCAGTAGCAAAAGGCAGCGGTTGGCCGATGCTCTCCCTTCTGGAGGCCAGTAACACTGACACACCGCAGATATTGGAAGGACACAAGTGGCTAACAACACTCGTGCTCGCCGTCAGGCCCGCCTCTCGCGGTCCCTCGGCATCGCTCTGACCCCCAAGGCCGCCAAGTACATGGAGCGCCGCCCGTACGGCCCCGGTGAGCATGGCCGTGCCCGCAAGAAGCAGGACTCCGACTACGCCGTACGCCTGCGCGAAAAGCAGCGCCTGCGCGCCCAGTACGGCATCCGCGAAGCACAGATGACCCGTGCCTTCGAAGAGGCCCGCCGCACCAAGGGCCTGACCGGTGAAAACCTCATCGAACTGCTCGAAATGCGCCTCGACGCCCTGGTCCTGCGTGCCGGCTTCGCCCGCACCATTGCCCAGGCACGCCAGCTGGTTGTGCACCGCCACATCATGGTTGACGGCGTCCGCGTTGACCGTCCGTCGTTCCGCGTTGGCGAGGGCCAGCTGGTCCACGTCCACAGCCGCAGCGAGACCATGGTCCCGCTCCAGGTTGCAGCAGCCGGTGCCCACCGCGACGTCCTGCCCGCTGTTCCGGCCTACCTGGACGTCAAGCTGGAGGCCCTGCAGGCACGCCTGGTCCGCCGCCCCAAGCGCTCCGAGGTCCCCGTGACCTGCGAAGAGCAGCTCGTCGTCGAATTCTACGCACGCTAAATTCCAGCAGCGTATCCAAAGAAGCCCGTGGCAAGCGCCGCGGGCTTCTTTGTATGTAAGGTACTTGGGGGACATCTGCGGAAATGCGTTTCCTGACGCATCCGCCGATGACACGAACCACAGAATTTCGAGGAGTTGAAACGTCTATGTCTGGTGGCGATATTGCCGGCCTGATCGCTGCCGGGGTGTTCGCACTCCTGGTGCTGCTGCTGGCCGTGCCCATCCTTAAGCTGGGCCGGGTCCTGGACGAGGTGCGTACCTCCATCCGGTCCCTGAGCGACGGCGCCACGCCCCTGATGGACGAAGTCACGGCAACCGTCTCCACTACCAACCAGCAGCTGAAGAAAGTGGACGGCATCTCGTCCAACGTTTCCGACGCCTCGGCCAACCTGTCGGCGCTGTCCTCACTTGTGGCCGCCACTGTTGGCTCGCCGCTCATCAAGGTGGCGGCCTTCAGCTACGGTGTCCGCACGGCGTTGGCCAACCGCAAGAAACCCGCTGCCGGCCGCCGCAGCCGCTGAACTCCGGAGAACCTAAAATGAAACGACTTGTCTGGATGGGAATCGGCGTTGCGATCGGAGTGATCGCTTTCCGCAAGGTGACCGAAGCACAGGCCAGCATGCAGTCCACGCTTGGCCCGGAGGGCCTCAACCGCGCGGTGAACCGGCTCGCGGACGGCGTCTACGACTTTGCCGACGCCGTGCGCGCCGGGATGCGTGAGCGGGAGACCGATCTCCGGGCCGCCCTCGGCGTCGGATCGGAAGACCTGGTCCGCCGCTGACCACATTCCGCAGGCCGGTGCCACGCCGGCCTGCACCTGCAGCCGCACGATGCGGCGGCACTACACGTTATAACTACACCGGCGGGAACCGTATACCTACGGAGACGGCCACGCGAAAGAACCTCCGCGCCGGACAGTGCGCGGAGCAAGAAGGGTACGTAACAGCTCATGAAGTCGCAGGAGATCACAAAGCGCTGGGTGGACTTTTTTGTCAGCAAGGGCCACACCGCGGTTCCCTCCGCATCGTTGGTTTCCAGCGACCCCTCCCTGCTGTTCACGGTTGCCGGCATGGTGCCGTTCATTCCCTACCTGACGGCCAGGGAGGAAGCACCCTACTCCCGTGCCGTCAGCGTGCAGAAATGCATCCGCACCGGCGACATCGAAGAAGTGGGCAAGACCGCGCGCCACGGGACTTTCTTCCAGATGTGCGGCAACTTCTCCTTCGGCGACTACTTCAAGGAAGACGCCATCAAGTTCGCCTGGGAACTGCTGACCAAGGGCGTTGACGACGGCGGCTACGGGCTTGACCCGGAACGTCTCTGGGTGACCGTCTACGAAGAGGACGACGAAGCCAAGGAACTGTGGCTCAAGAACACCGGAGTCCCTGCCGGGCGCATCCAGAAGATGGGCAAGGCGGACAACTACTGGCACACCGGGCAGCCCGGCCCGGCGGGTCCCTGCTCCGAAATCTACTACGACCGCGGCCCCGCCTATGGCGTCGAGGGCGGTCCGCTGGCGGACGAAACCCGCTACATCGAGATCTGGAACCTCGTGTTCATGCAGTACCAGATCGACAACGTCCGCTCAAAGGAAGACTTTGATGTCCTGGGCGAGCTGCCGAAGCGCAACATCGACACCGGCCTCGGCATGGAGCGCCTGGCCATGATCCTGCAGGGCGTCGAGAACATGTACGAGACGGACCAGGTCCGCCCCGTCATCGACAAGGCCGCCGAACTTTCCGGCCGGGAGTACACGTCCGCGGAGTCCGACGACGACCCGCACCACACCGATGACGTGCGCATGCGCGTGGTGGCCGACCACATCCGCTCGGCGCTGATGCTCATTTCCGACGGCGTGACCCCCTCCAACGAGGGGCGCGGCTACGTCCTGCGCCGGCTTATCCGCCGTGCCGTCCGCTCCATGCGCCTGCTCGGCGTCGAACAGGCCTGCCTGCCCGAGCTCCTTCCGGCCTCGCGCGACGCCATGAAGGGCGTCTACCCGGTCGTCGAGACCGACTTTGCCCGGATCAGCCGCATTGCCTACGCGGAGGAGAAGGCCTTCCTGCGCACCATCGCGTCCGGCACCGCCCGGCTCGAGGACGCCGTCAAGGTGTCCAAGGCCGCCAACAGGCCGCTGTCCGGCGAGGATGCCTTTACCTTGCACGACACCTACGGGTTCCCCATCGACCTGACCCTGGAAATGGCTGAAGAAGCCGGGCTCAAGGTGGATGAGGCAGCCTTCCGCAGCCTCATGCAGGAACAGCGCCAGCGCGCCCAGGCGGATGCCAAGGGCAAGAAGGGCGGCCACGCCGACCTCAGCGCGTTCCAGGACATCCTGGCCCAGGGCGAGACCGTCTTCACCGGCTACACCGAGCTCGACGGCGAGTCCCGCGTCCGCGGCATCCTCACGGGCGGCCGCCCGGTCCAGCAGGCCTCCACCGGCGAAGAAATCGAACTGGTTCTTTCCGAAACCCCGTTCTACGCCGAAGCAGGCGGCCAGGCCGCAGACACCGGCCTCATCACCGGTGACGGCTTCGTCGTCGAGGTCCTTGACGTCCAGCGGCCCCTGAAGGGCCTGAGCGTGCACAAGGCGATCGTCCGCGAAGGCGAAATCGGGTCGGACTCGCTGGTCCGCGCCGCCGTCGACCGTGAACGCCGGCACGCCGCCGAGCAGGCGCACACGGGCACGCACATCGTGCACGCCGCACTCCACCAGATCCTCGGCCCCGAAGCCACCCAGCGCGGTTCCTTCAACAAGGCCGGCTACCTGCGCTTCGACTTCGCCTGGGGCGAAGGGCTGAGCACGGCCACCCGGTCCGAGATCGAGGAAGTCTCCAACCTGGCCATCCGCAACAACTTCCGCGTGGAGACCAAGGTCATGGGCCTGGCGGAGGCCAAGGCCCTCGGCGCCATGGCCCTCTTCGGCGAGAACTATGGCAGCGAAGTCCGGGTCGTGGAGATCGACGGCGCGTGGTCCCGCGAGCTGTGCGGCGGCACCCACGTGCCCAACACCTCCCTGATCGGCAGCCTTTCCCTCCTGGGCGAGCAGTCCGTGGGATCCGGAAACCGCCGCGTGGAGGCGTTCGTCGGCATGGATGCGTTCCGCCACCTTGCAGCCGAACGCGCCCTGGTCACAGAGCTGACCGAGCTCCTCAAAGTGCCCTCCGGCCAGCTGGCCGACCGGATTTCCGCCACCCTCGCCAAGCTCAAGGCCACCGAGAAGGAGCTGGACCGCCTCCGCAAGGAGCAGCTGGCGGCCTCGGCCGCCCAGCTGGCGGGCAGCGCCAAGGACGCCGCCGGCGTGAGCGTCATCGCGCACGACGCCGGCCAGGTCAGCGGTGCTGACGATCTTCGCGGCCTTGCCCTGGACCTGCGCAACCGCCTCGGCTCGGCAGCGGCAACTGTGGCAGTTGCCGGCGTCGCGAACGACCGCCCCATGATCCTGGTGGCCACCAACGAAGCCGCCAGGGAAGCCGGGGTCAAGGCGGGTGCGCTGGTCCGGCTTGCCGCGGGTATCCTCGGCGGCGGCGGCGGCGGCAAGGACGACGTCGCACAGGGCGGCGGAACCGACGCCGGCAAGGTGGGCCAGGCCCTTGCCGCAGTCGTTGACGCCATTACGCGGCGCTAACCCTCCAATGACCAGTCCTGCAACTGCCGGCGCCTACCCCCAGGGCATCAAACTGGGGGTGGACGTCGGCACTGTCCGGGTGGGGGTTGCCATCTGCGACCGCGACTCGATTCTGGCAACGCCCTACAAGACACTGGACCGCAACGCCAAGAAAAACTCCGACGTGCGGGTCATCGCGAACCTGGTCGAGGAGCTGGGCGCCGTACAGGTGATTGTCGGGTTGCCCCGCACCCTAAAGGGTGAGGAACGGGCGTCAGCCAAGATGGCCGTGGACTACGCCCAGCTGCTGGCCGGCGAGCTTGCAGCCCGTGCATTGGCGGTGCCGGTGAACCTCGTGGACGAACGGTTGAGCAGCGTGACCGCGCACCGTAACCTGCATGAAGCTGGCATGAGCAGCCGGAATCACCGTAAAGTAGTTGATCAGGTCGCGGCGGCAGGTATCCTTCAGCACGCCATCGACATGCAGAAAGCCAGGGGAGCGGACGTCGGCTCACGCGTGACGCCGCCCCCTTCCGTGGACCTGGGAGGCAGCGGGCAGGATGACCCTGTGCGCGCCGCCCCCGGCGATACGGCCCGATCTTCAGATAATGGAAGGCAACAGTGAGCCCTGCCAACATTGACGACGCTTCCAGCCCCCTGGACGCCGGAGCAGCAAGACCGCTGACCCGCAAGGAGCTCCGGGCACGGGAAAAGACCTCCAACACCGGTGGCCAGGACGCGGTTCCCGAGCAGGCCTACGAGACCGGCCACGACATCCCGCCCCAGCCCGCGGAACCTCCCGTGGCCCATGAGCCGCACCCCCTGCACCAGGACGAAGCATTGCGCGAAGACACAGCACCGCAGGAAACACCGGTTGAACAGCCCGTTCCTGCCGCACCCCTCACCCCGCCGTCTATCCAGGACATCCCCCAGGAAGACGTGCGGCAGCAGGAGCAGACCCATGCAGACGCCGGCCACGACGAAACCGCCCACGAAGAAGCCGCCCCGCATGATGGGCTTCACGCCCACGACGCGCCGGCTTTCTCGGGGGCGTCCGCCCTCGGCGCGCACCAGAACGCGGCGGGAACGCACTACGAGGAGCCGCACTACGCGGATGGGGCTGACTATGCTGCAGCACCCCACGGAGAGCACTACCACGATGGCCACTATGACCAGGAGCACTACGGTGACGCCCATTATGCGGAGGGGCACGACGACGCCGCGCACCATCACGAATTCCTTCCTGCTTCCTCGGCGGCAGCGGTAGTGGCCAAGCCGTCCAAAAAGGTGCGCCGCCGCCGTCGGATGCTGGCGCTGTTCCTGACCCTCGCCGTCTTCGTCACGGCCGTGGCAGTCGGCGCGCAGTTCCTGAAGCCGCTGCTTGGCAACGACAAGCCCGGCGACTTTCCGGGCCCGGGGACAGGCGAGGTGGTAGTGACTGTAGAAAACGGCGAGGGCACCCGCTCCGTGGCTTCCAAGCTGGAAAGTGAACGCGTCGTGGCGAACGCGGACACGTTCCTGCAGAGCTTCGCCGCGTCCGGCGGAACCCTTTCCCCCGGGGAATACACGTTCAAGTCCGAGATGAAGAATTCCGACGCCGTGAACGTCCTGCTGGGCAAGGACCAAACGAAGGTCATCTACTTCGCCCTCAGTGCAGGGCTGCGCGTGGGCGAGTCCCTGCAGGCGATCTCGCAGGGCTCTGGAATATCCATCCAGGACCTGCAGGCCCTGAGCAACCAGCCGGCCCAGTTCGGGCTGCCGGCCAACGCCAAGAACCTCGAAGGCTACCTGGCCCCGGGGGAACACCGCTTCCCCCTTGGCACCCCGGCAAAGGACATCCTCCAGGCCCTGGTCAAGATCACGGTCGACGAGCTTGTGTCGCAGGGGATCACGGACCCGGCCAAGCAGTATGAGGCCGTCATTGTGGCCAGCATCGTCCAGGCGGAAGGCGGCCAGGCGGAGTACGGCGACGTGGCGGGAGCCATCTACAACCGGCTCAAGCCCAACGACCAGACCAACGGTTTCCTCCAGGTGGACTCGGCAGTGACCTACGGCCTGGGCACCAAGAGCTACAACTTCACCGACGAACAGCGCCAGGACAAGTCCAACCCGTACAACACCTACGCGAATCCGGGACTTCCCCCGGGACCCATCGGTTCCCCGGGAAAGACGGCCATTGATGCTGCCGCCAGGCCCAAGACCAACGACTACCTGTACTGGGTCACCATCAACCTGGACACCAAGGAGACCAAGTTCTCCAAGACGCTGGCCGAGCACAACGGCTACGTCGACCAGTACAACGCCTGGTGCGCGGCGAACGCCGGACGCTGCACATGAGCCTTCGGGCAGCCGTCCTGGGCCACCCGATCAGCCACTCGAAGTCGCCCGCACTGCATCTGGCTGCCTACGGCAGGTTGGGCATCGGCATCAGCTACACGGCAATTGACGTCACGGAGCAGCTGCTTCCGGGGCTGATGCGGCAGATCCGCGACCAGCCGGGCTGGCGCGGGCTGTCCGTCACGATGCCCCTGAAGACAGCGATGCTGGGGCAGGTGGACGAGGTCCGGGGTGTCGCCGGGATCCTGGGCGTGGTGAATACCGTGTCCTTCGAGGAGCACGACAATGGCACCCGGGCCATCGGCTCCAACACGGATGTGGCCGGGATCGTGAATGCCCTGCGGCACGCAGGCACAGGGATTGCGCCGTCGGCTGTTGTGCTTGGCGGGGGCGGGACTGCGGCATCAGCTGTCGCGGCGCTCAAGGAGCTGGGCGCCGCCCGGGCCGAGGTCTTCGTCCGGGACACGTCCCGGACCGCAGAGGTCTGCGCGGCAGCTGAGAGCCTGGACGTGGACCTGGTGATCCGAAGCCTTGCCGACGCTGCCCGCCCCGCCGCGGGCGCCGACGTCGTGATTTCCACCCTCCCGCCGCGTGCGGCGGACGGAATTGCCGCTGAAATGGCCGCCCTGAAGACGGCCATGCCCGGCGTTTTGCTGGACGTTGCGTACGATCCGTGGCCCAGCCTTATCGCCTCCGTGTGGCAGGCGGGCGGCGGAACCGTGGTTCCCGGCCTCGAAATGCTCCTGTACCAGGCGGTGGAACAGGTGCGCATGTTCAGCCGCCTGGAGAAGGAAGTTAACGCATCTGTCATAGATGTGATGTGTGACGCAGTCGGCCTTCCCCGACGGGCGTTGTGACCGCCATACGTGGCAGGATGGAATATATGTTGCGTTGGTTGACTGCCGGTGAATCCCATGGTCCGGCCCTGATGGGAATTATTGAGGGCGTCCCCGCCGGTGTGGAGATCACCAGCGGGCACATCGCTGATTCACTGGCCCGCCGCCGCCTGGGTTACGGCCGCGGCGCACGCATGAAGTTTGAGCAGGACGTGGTGACCATCCTCGGCGGTGTCCGCCACGGGCTCACGCAGGGTGGCCCGGTGGCCATCCAGGTGGGCAACACGGAGTGGCCCAAGTGGGAACAGATCATGTCCGCGGACCCCGTGGACCCGGAGCTGCTGGCGGACCAGGCGCGCAACGCCCCGTTGACCCGCCCCCGGCCCGGCCACGCCGATTTCACCGGAATGCAGAAGTACGGCTTCGCCGAGGCACGCCCTGTCCTGGAACGGGCAAGCGCCCGCGAGACCGCAACCCGGGTAGCCATGGGCACCGTTGCGGCCCAGTTCCTGAAGCACCTGGGCATCGAGTTGGTCAGCCACACAGTCAGCATCGCCAGCGTCACGGTCCCGGAGGGGCGTTCGCTTCCGGTACCGGCGGACGTCATTGCGCTCGACGCCGACCCGCTCCGCTGCTTCGACCGCGAGACCTCTGACGCCATGGTGGCCGAGGTGGACGCCGCCCACAAGGAAGGCGAAACCCTGGGCGGTGTGGTGGAGGTCCTCGCCTATGGCCTACCGCCGGGACTGGGCAGCTACGTGCACTGGGACCGGCGGCTTGATTCCCGCCTTGCCGCCGCCCTGATGGGCATCCAGGCCATCAAGGGCGTGGAGGTCGGCGACGGCTTCCTGACGGCCGCGCGCCGCGGTTCGGCCGCCCACGACGAAATCGTGCGGGATGCAAACGGCCGCATCGTCCGGACCAGCAACCGTGCCGGCGGAATCGAAGGCGGCATGAGCATCGGAGACGTCCTGCGCGTCCGGGCCGCCATGAAGCCCATTGCCACGGTGCCGCGCGCCCTCAAGACCATCGACGTCAGCACGGGGGAGCCTGCCAAGGCACACCACCAGCGGTCGGACGTCTGTGCTGTTCCGGCCGCCGGTGTGGTGGCAGAGGCGATGGTTGCGCTGGTCCTGGCCGAGGCCGTCACCGAAAAGTTCGGCGGTGACTCCGTGGCGGAGACCGCGCGCAATATCAAGGGCTACCTGGACAACATTCCGGCGTCCCTGGACTCGATCGGCCAGTAAGTGCCCCACAGCAGCAAAACCGGACCTGCCGGGCGGCCCATTGTCCTGATCGGGCCCATGGCCGTCGGCAAGTCGGCCATCGGGCAGCAGCTTGCCCACCAGCTCGGCGTCCCATTCGTGGACACCGACGCCGTGATCGTGGCCGGGCACGGATCCATTTCGGATATCTTTGCCGGGCGCGGTGAACACGCCTTCCGTGAGATCGAGGCACGGACGGTAGCCGACGTCATCGAAGCGGCGGACCGGACGGGCGCCGTTATTTCCCTCGGCGGCGGCGCCGTGCTGGACTCCGGTACGCAGCAGCTGATCAGCCGCTGCACCGTGGTCTACCTCGAATGTGACGCACAAACAGTCGCCGGCCGCATCGCCCGGAACTCAGGGCGCCCGCTGCTGGCCGGGGACGCCATGGGCCGCTGGACGGCCATGTTCGCCACCCGCAGGCCGGTTTATGAGCGGCTGGCAGACATCACCCTGGACGTGCGCCACGGCTCGGTTTCCGAGCTCGGCGCCCGGCTCGAAGCAGCACTGCGGGACTACGCAGCTGCCAAACAGGAAGTTGAAAAGTGAACACCGAATCCACAGTCATCAGTGTCACGGGCAGTTCCGCCGCCGAGAACTACGACGTCGTCGTTGGGCGGGGACTGCTGGGTGACCTTCCGGGCCTGCTGGGGGAGCGGGTGCGGCGTGTGCTGGTCATCCATCCCCGCGCCCTGCGGCTTACGGGCGATACTGTCCGCGACGAGCTGGCCGCCGCAGGGTTCACCTCCCTGACGGCTGAAATCCCGGACGCCGAGGAGGGCAAACACATCCAGGTGGCTGCCTTTTGCTGGCAGGTCCTGGGGCAGAACGACTTCACCCGGTCCGACGCCATCGTCGCCGTTGGGGGAGGCGCGGTCACGGATGTTGCCGGCTTCGTCGCGGCCACGTGGCTGCGCGGTGTCAAGGTCATCCACATGCCCACCAGCCTGCTCGCCATGGTGGACGCATCGGTGGGCGGAAAGACGGGGATCAACACGGCCGAGGGCAAGAACCTGGTGGGGGCCTTCCATCCTCCGGCTGCCGTGCTGGCGGACCTGGACACCCTCAACACGCTGCCCCGGAATGAAATGGTTTCCGGCATGGCGGAAGTCATCAAGTGCGGGTTCATCGCCGATCCCGCAATCCTCGACCTCGTGGAAAAGGACCCGGCCGCTGTGGTGGATCCGCAGTCGGACGTCCTCCGCGAGCTGATCGAGCGGGCCATCGCCGTGAAGGCAAAGGTTGTCTCCGAGGACCTCAAGGAATCCGGCCTGCGGGAAATCCTCAACTACGGGCACACCCTGGGGCACGCCATCGAACTGGTGGAGCGCTATTCGTGGCGCCACGGCGCCGCTGTTTCCGTTGGCATGATGTTCGCTGCCGAGCTGGCACGCAGCGTGGGGCGCCTCAGCGATGCCGACGCCGACAGGCACCGCAGCATCCTTGAGAGCCTGGGGCTTCCGGTCACCTACCGCCGGGACCGGTGGCAGGGCCTCCTTGACGGGATGCGGCGGGACAAGAAGTCCCGCGGCGACCTGCTGCGCTTTGTTGTCCTTGACGGTGTGGGAAAGCCTGGCATGCTTGACGTTCCCGACACCTCGCTGCTGTTTGCGGCCTACCAGGAGATAGCCTCCTGATGCAGGGCGACATGGAAGGTACAGCCGACTGGCCGGAGGCCGGGTTCCCCGGTGTCCGGATCAACCCGGAATCACTGCTGCCGGAGATCGTCAACGACGACGCCTGCCGGGAGGCGCTGGCCGTTTCCACCGATCCCGCGGACCACATCTTTGTGCTGCTGGTGGAAGGCCACGCCTCCGAAGCCGCCGAACTGCTCGCCGAAGCACGTTTCAAGGACCCCGAATCCTTCCGGCTGCGCACCTTCGAGGCCGAGGTGCTGCGGGTTTCAAACCGCCTGGACCGCGCCGTGGAGCTGTTCCGCCAGCTGCTGGCCGAAGTGCAGGGAACACCGCGCGAGGCCCTGGTGTGGCAGTTCCTGGGCAAGACCCAGTACAGTGCCGGCCAGATGTCCGCAGCTGTTGAATCGTTCGCGCGCGCACTCGACCTGCGGGTGGCGCAGTCCGCCGACGCGGCCCAGATTTACTCGTCCACCGTGGCACTGCAGCGTGCCCGGGATGTCCTTGACCTGGCCTGCTGACACCGCGCGAAGCCCGACGCCGGGCATCCGACAGGGGGCACTGCCGGTTTACCGGTAGAATGGTCTTTGGATTTTTCAGCACCCGATCTTTGACAAACACGGGATGGCTCGCCGAAAGGCCTGCCTGCCCGGCATACAACGTCTGACAACGCGACCAGACAGAGAAACCAGAGGAAACAGTGGCAACCACTAACGACATCAAGAACGGAACGGTCCTGAAGCTCGAGGGCCAGCTCTGGAACATCATCGAATTCCAGCACGTCAAGCCGGGCAAGGGCGGTGCGTTCGTGCGCACTAAGATGCGCAACGTGATGTCCGGCAAGGTCGTGGACAAGACGTTCAACGCCGGGCTCAAGATCGAAACCGCAACGGTGGACCGCCGTGACTACCAGTACCTGTACCAGGACGGCGCCGACTTCGTGTTCATGGACACCTCGGACTACGACCAGATCACCGTCTCCGGCGCTACGGTAGGCGACGCCACCAACTTCATGCTTGAGAACCAGATGGTCAACATCGCCATCCACGAGGGCACCCCGCTGTACATCGAACTCCCGCCGAGCGTCGTGCTGGAAATCACCTACACCGAGCCGGGCCTGCAGGGCGACCGCTCCTCCGCAGGCACCAAGCCTGCAACCCTGGAAACCGGGTACGAAATCCAGGTTCCGCTGTTCATCGAGAACAACACCAAGGTCAAGGTGGACACCCGTGACGGCAGCTACCTGGGCCGGGTCACTGAGTAGTGAGCGCACGCGGTAAAGCCCGTAACAGGGCACTGGACGTTCTTTTTGAAGCTGAGCAGCGCTCGGTTTCGGCTTTTGATGTGATCCGCTCCCGGCGGGAAAAGACTGACCAGGTGGTCAACCCGTACACCATCGAGATCGTGGAGGGTGTTCTGTCCCAGCAAACCGCCATCGATGAGTTCCTGGAGACATACTCGCAGGGCTGGAGCCTTGAGCGGATGCCGTCGGTGGACCGCATTATCCTGCGCATCGGCACCTGGGAACTCCTGTACAACGACGACATCCCGGACGGCGTGGCAGTGAGCGAAGCGGTGGCATTGGCCAAGACGCTTTCCACGGACGAGTCGCCCCAGTTCATCAATGGCCTCCTGGGCCGCCTGCAGCAGCTGAAGCCTTCCCTGCTGGCGTAGCCACACCGAAAGCCCCGTCCGGCACAGCCCGGGCGGGGCTTTCCGGTGTCCGGGTTCCCCTTGCGCCCGCTGCCTCGGAACCGCGGCCCGTCGGCAAGTCCTGGACCGTGCAAACCCTATAGGATTCGAACATGCAAAACGCCCCCGAGGACAACGAGCCCCGGCAGGACATGGGCAAGGCCCGCCAGCCGGGCCGCGCCGTCAGCCGCCAGGTGCTTGCCGACCACGTCTACGCGGAACTCCTGGCCTCCCTCATGGATGGCCGGCTGGCCCCGGGCGCTGTGGTCAGCATCGACGGCACCGCCCGGGAGCTGGACGTTTCGCCCACTCCCGTCCGCGAGGCCCTGGCCCGGCTCGAGCACACGGGCATGGTGCGGAGGGTAGCCCTCAAGGGATACCGGGTGGCCCCGGTCTTCACACGGGAGGACTTTGCCGAGCTCATGGAGGCACGGTTGGCCATCGAGCCCGTGAATGCGAAGCTCGCCTGCGAACGCATCGGCCCGAATGGCCTTGCTGAGCTGGAAAGGGCCGTGGAGGACCTGAAAGCGGCTCCGAGGGGTCCATCCTTCGCCGAGTTCAAGGACTACCTGGAAGCGGACGAGCGCTTTCACCAGCTCATCGCCCGGCACACCGGCAATCAGTTCATGGAAGCTGCCTATGCATCCCTGGGCGGCCAGATCCAGCGGTTCAGGCTCTTCGGGGGAGTGGGCATTACCGACGCCGACAGTGCAATCGCCGAGCACCAGGCTGTCCTCAAGGCGCTCTCATCGGGCAACGCCGGCGAGGCGGAGGCTGCAATGGCCGAGCACATCCGGCAGGTCCGCGCGCGTGCCATGGCTGACGCCGCGGCCGGGTAGCCCAGCCCTCCCACCCAAGTAGGTAGCGCTAAGTGTCGTTTTGACCCCCCAAAACGACACTTAGCGCTACCTAGTCGGGTGCACGTCAAGGGGTGTGAGCTTGACAACATCGCTTTCATCGTAAATCCTATAGGAAAGATGATCTAGCAGGGGAGCTACACCATGGCGTACACAGCCGACAACTGGCCCATCACCGCAGCCTTGCTGCAGTTTCCGGGAACAGACGCCCGGGGAGTCCACGTGAACGACGCCGAGCCCTCCGTGTGGGCGGACGTCCTGTCCGAGGTGAAGGAAGCCGGTTTCGCCAACGCCGACCTCACGGACAGCTGGGTGCGTCCCGGCGACCTGAGCCAGTCGCGGCTGGCCGAGTTCAAGCAGACCGCGGACGCTGTTGGAATCGGTGTCCCGGTCATTTCGGCCATCCGCCGCAGCGTCATCGAGGAAGGCAAGTGGGAAGAAAACCTTGCCTACAGCCACCGGACCATCGACGCCGCAGCAGCGCTGGGCTGCGAGGTCGTCTCCTTCGGGCTCCACCAGGCCATCACGGCGGAGCAGCAGAAGCAGCTGTGGTTCTGGACGGTGGATGGCTACAAGGACCCGGAAGGAAACAAGGAAGCCTGGAACAATGCGGTGACGCGACTCCGCGAACTGGGCCGCCACGCAGCCGAGGTCGGCGTCCTGCTGTCCCTGGAAATGTACGAAGACACGTACCTGGGCACGGCCGACTCCTCCGTGAAGCTGGTCCAGGACATCGGACTGGCCAACGTCGGCCTCAACCCGGACCTCGGCAACCTCATCCGGCTGCACCGGCCCATCGAGGACTGGCGCGAGATGGTGGCCAAGACCCTGCCGTACTCCAACTACTGGCACATGAAGAACTACATCCGGGACGAGGACAAGGCCCGCGACATGTACGTCGCCATGCCGGCACCGATGGAAAGCGGCCTCATCAACTACCGCGAGGCGTTCAAGGCGGCACTGTCCGTGGGCTTCCAGGGAATTCTCTGCACCGAGCACTACGGGGGCGACGGGCTGAGCGTAACCGCCAGCAACCAGGCGTACCTCCGCCGCCACGTGCTCCCCAAGACCGACGGATACGCGCTGGGTACAAGCCAGGTGGCCCAGGGGCGCCAGCAGCCGTCCGCGGTTCAGCTCACCAGCGTCTGACTGCAGCCGGCTTCCACACACCCAAGCCATTCCCTTTACGGATTCAATGAGGAAACCATGACCCAGATCTTCGACAATCCCGCAGACTTCGCGGATGAGGCGCTGGACGGCTTTGCCGCAGCCAACCGCGGGTACGTGGCCCGGGTGGACGGCGGCGTGGTCCGCTCCACTGAGATGCCTGCAGGCCAGGTCGCCCTGGTGGTGGGCGGCGGCTCCGGCCACTACCCGGCCTTCGCCGGGCTGGTGGGACCCGGCCTTGCCGCCGGCGCCGCCTGCGGCAACATGTTCGCTTCTCCGGCCGCCGGACAGGTTTACCGGGTGGCCAAGGCCGCGAACGCCGGCGGCGGCGTCCTGCTGAGCTACGGCAACTACGCCGGGGACGTGCTCCACTTCGGGCAGGCCCAGCTCCGCCTTAACGCCGAGGGCATCGAGACCCGCACCGTCCTTGTCACGGACGACATCGCAAGTGCGCCGCTGGACCAGATCGAGAAGCGCCGCGGCATCGCCGGCGACCTCACGGTCTTCAAGATCGCCGGCGCCGCCGCCGAAGCGGGACTGGACCTTGACGCGGTCGAACGGCTTGCCATCCGGACCAACTACCGCACCCGTTCGCTGGGCGTGGCCTTTGACGGCTGCACGCTGCCCGGCGCAGAGGAGCCGCTGTTCCACGTTCCCGAGGGCCAGATGTCGCTGGGCCTGGGGATCCACGGCGAACCGGGCATCTCCGAGCACCCCATGCCCACGGCGTCGGAGCTCGCCGAACTCCTCGTCTCCAGGCTGCTGACGGACAAACCTGACGACGCCGGAAACCGGGTGGTTGCCATCGTCAACGGCCTGGGCACCGTGAAATACGAGGAACTGTTCCTGCTCTACGGCAAGATCGAGAAACTCCTCGGAGCCGCCGGCCTGGCCGTGGTGGAGCCCGAGTGCGGCGAACTGGTCACCAGCCTGGACATGTCCGGGCTCTCCCTCACACTGCTCTGGCTGGACGACGAGCTGGAGCGGTACTGGGCCGCGCCGGCCGACACCCCCGCCTTCCGGAAGGGAAACCTGGCGCCGCGTGCCCGCAGGCACCTCGCCGCAGCCGAGGATGAGGCTGCCCGCGACGTGGAAGACGCGACGGCGGCAGCGGCTGCCATGGGCCGGCTGGCAACCGACGTGCTCGCACAGGTGCAGGCCGCCGTCGTCGACCATGAAGAGGAACTTGGCAGGCTGGACGCGATTGCCGGCGACGGCGACCACGGCATCGGCATGCGCCGCGGCGTGGACGCCGCAGCGGCGGCCGCAGCTGAAGCCGCAGCTGCCGGAGCTTCCGTGGAGCGCGTCTTGACGGCGGCGGGGGAGGCCTGGAGCGAACGCGCCGGCGGTACCTCCGGGGCCTTGTGGGGATCGGCCGTGATTGCGGCGGGGCTCGCGCTCGGCAACAAGGACTCCTACCGCGGCGCCGACGCGGCCGCCGCCGTTAGCGCATTCGTCGACGCCATCACCGAACTGGGCCGGGCTGAGCCGGGGGACAAGACCATGGTGGACGCGCTGCTTCCCTTCAAGGAAGCTTTCCGGACAGCGTTCGACGGCGGCACGGAAGTAAGGGGCGCGCTTGCGGCGGCTGCGGTGGCTGCCCAGGAGGCGGCCGACGCCACTGCTTCCCTCCGGCCGCTCAAGGGCCGTGCCCGGCCCCTCGCCGAGAAGAGCCTGGGGCATCCGGATCCGGGTGCCGTTTCCTTCGGCCTCATCGCCGCCCGGATCTCACGCTATGCCGACTCCGGCGCAGCAGACAACCCACTGACCGATTCCCGGCTGGCCGCTTCCGCGGCCGGAAATGGAGCACAAGAATGAGCGCAGGACAGACCACCACTCAGGACCCGGGGCAAGGCGCGGCGGCAGGATGGCGCATTGTCATCGGCAACGATGAAGCCGGCGTCGAGTACAAGAACGCCTTGAAGGCCCTGCTCGAGGCAGACAGCCGCGTGGCGTCCGTCGTCGATATTGGGGTAGGCGCGAACGACTCGACCGCGTACCCGCACGTGGCCGTTGACGCCGCCCGCAAAGTGGCCGAGGGGGAGGCCGACCGCGCCCTGCTGATCTGCGGCACGGGCCTGGGTGTGGCAATCGCGGCCAACAAGGTCCCCGGCATCCGCGCAGTCACGGCCCACGACGGCTACTCCGTGGAACGTTCGGTCCTGAGCAACAACGCCCAGGTCCTCACCATGGGCCAGCGCGTCATCGGCCTCGAACTGGCCAAGAAGCTGGTGGGCGAATGGCTCGACTACCGCTTCGATGAAACTTCAGCCTCCGCCGCCAAGGTGGATGCCATCTGCTCCTACGAGCCCGACTACACGAAGGCAGTCTGACCATGACCGAAACAGCAAGCACCCCGGCTCCAACGGACGCCAACAGCGCACGGAAGATCGCCGTCGTCGGCTCCGGCTACATGGGCGGCGGCATCGCCCAGGTCCTGGCGCTCGGCGGAGCGCGCGTGGCACTTGCGGACGTGTCCGCCGAAGTGGCTCAGAGCAACTACGACCGCCTGCTGGCCGAATCGGACCAGTTCGTTGCCGACGGCCTTTTCCCCGCCGGCTCCACCGAAATCCTGAAGCAGAACCTCTGGGCCGCCAAGGACATCGAGGAAGCTGTGGCGGACGCCGACTTCATTGAAGAAGCCGTCCCGGAGGTCATCGCCATCAAGCACCAGACGCTGGCGCGCATCAGCGCAGCGGCAAGGCCGGACGCCGTCATCGGCTCCAACACCTCCACTATTTCCATCGCCGAACTCTCCGGGCCGGTCATCAACCCGGAGCGGTTCCTGGGCGTGCACTTCTCCAACCCGTCACCGTTCATCCCCGGGGTGGAAATCATCCCCCATGCAGGCACCGCCGCGTCCACCGTTGGCGCGGTCCAGGAACTGGTCCACGCCGCCGGCAAACAGACGGCCGTGGTCAAGGACGTCACCGGCTTCGTGCTCAACCGCCTGCAGTATGCGCTGTTCCACGAAGCCGCGCAGCTGGTGGAGCAGGGGATTGCCACGGCGGACGACGTGGACACCCTGGTCCGCACCACTTTCGGTTTCCGGCTGCCGTTCTTTGGGCCCTTCGCCATCGCGGACATGGCAGGGCTGGACGTGTACAACTTCTGCTACAAGTCCCTGCAGACGGACTTCCCGGAGAGGTTTGCCACGCCGAAGATCCTCAGCGACCTGGTGGAGGCCGGAAAGCTCGGCACCAAGACCGGCGCCGGCTTCCTCAACGTCCCGGCCGAGCGCACGCCCGAGCTTATCGCCTACCGCAACAAGGCCTACGTGGCCATGCAGAAGCTCCTCGAAGACCTCGGCCCGGCACCCATCAGCTGACCATTCCTCCCACCCACAGGAGCAACCATGAGTGCTTTCCCCGAACAACGCACGGCCATCGTCACCGGGGCCGTCTCCGAGCGCGGAATCGGCCGGGCTACCGCCAACTACCTTGCGGCCCAGGGCTGGAACATCGGCATCATCGACCTTGACGACGCCCTGTGCAAGGCCACCGCCAAGGAGCTCGCAGCCCAGTACGGCGTGCAGGCCCACGGTGCCGGTGCAAACGTCGCTGACGAAGCGTCCGTCCGTGCCGCCATCGACTCCATCGAAGCCGAACTGCCGCAGGTGGTGGCCCTGGCCAATATTGCCGGCGTCAGCTCCCCTGTCCCCTACCTGGACCTGGACGCTGCCGAGTGGGACCGCGTGCTGGCCATCAACCTGAACGGCGTCCACTACGCCACGCGCCGCGTCGCCGAGTCCATGGCCAGGAACCGGATCGGGCGGATCGTCAACATCTCCTCGGTGTCCGCCCAGCGCGGCGGCGGAACGTTCTCCAAAACGCCCTACTCGGTGGCGAAGGCAGGCGTGATCGGACTGACCCGCTCCACCGCCCGCGAACTGGGGGAGTACGACATCACCGTCAACGCCATCTCCCCGGGCCCGATCGATACCGACATCATGGGCGGCACCCTCAGCGAGGAACGCAAGGAAGAACTCACCCGGGACCTCGTGGTCAACCGGGTGGGATCCACCCGCGACGTCGCAGCCGCCATCGCCTTCCTCATCAGCGAGGACGCCGGCTACATCTCCGGCCAGACGCTGAATGTGGACGGCGGCCTCTACATGCACTAGGAAAGGACCCCCATGGGCGCCTGGACCAAGGAACGACGGATCTACCTGGCAATCGGCGTGCTTGCCTGCCTGGTGGGCGTGGTTCTCATCGCCTTCCCGCTGTAACCGGGCGCGCCACCGCGCACGGATTTTCCACGCTTACATACTCAAAGAGGAGTTTTGATGTCCCTAACAGCTGCATCCACCAAGGAGCTCCTGGACTCGCCGGTCCTTAAATCGGCGATCTCCAAGGCCTCCTTCCGGCTCATGCCGATGCTCGTCATCCTGTACATCGTCGCGTTCCTGGACCGGACCAACGTGGGCTTCGCCGAGGCAGCGCTCGGGGTGGACCGCGGGGTCACCGCAGGGGCCTACGCCCTTGGCGCCGGTATCTTCTTCATCGGCTACGCACTGTTCGAGATCCCCAGCAACCTGCTCCTGACCAAGTTCGGTGCCAAGGTGTGGCTGGCCCGCATCGCCATCACCTGGGGCATCGTGTCCGCCTGCTTCGCCTTCGTCCAGGGCGAGACTTCCTTCATCATCCTGCGCTTCCTGCTGGGTGTGACCGAAGCAGGCCTGTTCCCGGGCGTCATCATGTTCCTTGCTGCCTGGTTCCCCAACAAGGTGCGCGTGAAGATGTTCGCCATCTTCTACCTGGCGCAGCCGTTCTCCCAGATGATGGGTGCTCCATTGTCCGGCTGGCTGATCAACATCGGCGACCAGGTCCCCGGCGTGGCCGGCTGGCAGGTCATGTTCTTCGTTGAAGGCATGCTGGCCGTTGTTGCCGGCATCGCCGCCTACTTCTTCCTGATCAACAGCCCGCAGGACGCCAAGTTCCTGAACCCCGGCGAAAAGCAGGCCCTGCTGGATGTGATGGCGCTGGAGGACACCGTCAAGGAAGAAACCGGCCCCCGCGGCGTCCTCGCGGCCATGAAGAACCGCAAGGTCTGGTACTTCACGGTCATCTACTTCTGCCTCCAGGTGGCTGTGTACGGCGTGACGTTCTACCTGCCGCAGCAGGTGTCCCAGCTGACGGGCCAGAAGGTTGGCCTGATGGTGGGCCTGCTGGCAGCGATCCCGTGGTTCTTCGGCATCTTCGCCTGCTACTTCATCGGCAGGGCAGCCAACACCATCGTCCGCCGCCGCGTCTGGGGCACCGGCTTGTTCCTCTCCACCGGCCTGTGCATCTTCGGCTCCGCCTGGGCCGGCGCCAACCACCTTCCGGCCCTGGGCATCCTCTTCATCACCCTAGCAGTGTGCAGCTTCCTGTCCATCGGCCCCATCGCCTGGTCTTACCCCACGGCCTTCCTCACCGGAACGGCAGCCGCCGCGGGCATCGGCCTGATCAACTCACTCGGAAACCTGGGCGGCTTCGTGGCACCGATCCTGCGCACCACGGTCAACCAGGTCACGGCATCGGACACCGGCACCATGGGGGTCTACGCGCTGGGCGTCCTGCCATTCCTGGCCGCCATCATGATGTACGCCACCAAGCGGTTCCGCAACAAGGCGGACGACCTGCTCGACCACAAGTGATCGCATCCCATGCCTGAATGCAGCACAGCCGGCCGGCAGGGCTCGGAGCCCGTATACGTCGGCGTCAGCACCAAAATGTACCTGGGGTACGCCGACTCCCTTGAGTGGCTGGCCCGCATTCGGCACGAAGTAGACACCCGTCCGGCCCTTGCGGCCGGACGGGTGGTCCCGTTTGTGGTCCCCAGCTTCCCGGTATTGCCCGCCGCAAGCCGGATCCTCGACGGGACTGCCGTCCTTCTCGGCGCCCAGAACTGCGGCTGGGCGGACGGACCGTGGACAGGGGAGGTGTCGCCATCGCTCCTGGGAGAGCTGGGCGTGGGCCTCGTGGAGATCGGGCACGCCGAGCGGCGGCGCCATTTCGGCGAGGACAACGCCGTTATCGCCCGCAAGGTCCGCGCCGCGGACAACGCGGGCATCACGCCCCTGCTGTGCGTGGGGGAGGAAGCCCCGGACGGGTCAAAAGAACCAATGGCTGCGGCCGCCTTTGTCCATCGCCAGATCCATGGCGCCGTGGGCGGTGACTGGAGCCTGGCATCCCGGCTCATCGTGGCCTACGAACCTGTCTGGGCCATCGGGGCAGCAGAACCGGCCGCGGCGGAATACATTTCCGCCGTCCTCCGGTCCCTGCGCACACTGCTGGATGCGGAAGCCGCCGAACCGGGCGGGCCGCCGGGTGACTTGCCAATCATTTACGGCGGGTCGGCGAAGCCCGGGCTCCTGCCCCGGCTCCACGGGGCGTCGGGGCTCTTCCTTGGCCGCTTTGCCCACGACGCGGCGAACTTCGGGAAGGTACTGGACGAGGCGCTGGCGCTGGCAGCGGAGGACACCGCGCGCGCGGCCTCCTGAGCGGCGGGGGGCGTCAGCCTGCGACGGCGGCCCGCAGGGCCAGGATGCGCTGCAGCTGCTGCCGCTCCTCTGCCTGGTGCAGCTGGACATCGCGGCCGCTCAGGATGCGCTGCCGGGTGTTCGCCAAATGGGTTGCCGCTTTCAGGAACTCCTTCATCTGCCTTTTCCTGCCATAGCGGCCGGCCCAGTCCAATGCTGTCCGCCGCCCGCCCACCGTGGCCAGGAGCTCCACCTCCGCTGGAGTAAACCAGCCCGCCGCTGAGTACTCCAGCAGCCGCTGCCGGGTCAGGCGTTTCTCCGCGACGCGCAGCAGGACGATGCCGCCCACCGCGACGAAGAAGATGGGCACCTGGACCAGGATGTAGTCCACCAGGAAGCCCTGGCCCATGCTGTTCCAGCGGTTGTGCAGGAACATCGCAGGCAGGAGCCCCACCACGAAAGCGGCCACCGAGGCTCCGGTATGCCAGCGCCGTGCGGCGAACCCCATGATCAGTCCGGTGGTGCCCGTGAAGATGGCGTGGGCAAAGGGCGACATGACGCCGCGGAGGAAGAAGACCTGGGCGAAGTCCCCGGCGGGATCTGCCGACTCCGCGATGGCCCGGCCGAAGTACAGGATGTTCTCCGTGAAGGCGAAGCCACCGGCGATGGTGAACGCGAAGACCACGCCGTCCACCGGCCCGTCAAAGTGCTTCCTCGCCAGCAGGAGCAGCACCAGCAGCCCCAGGGATTTGGCGAACTCCTCCACAATGGGAGCCTGGACGGTAGCCATGTAGGCCTGAAGGTCCGCCTCGTCCGAAAACTGGAACGCCAGGACAAAAAACGGCTGGATGAGCAGGGTGACCGCAATGGACACTGCGGCACCCCAGGTGAAGGCGAAGTACAGGAGCCGCTTCGGCTCGGGCTCCCACTTGTCGATGATGTGCACGGCCAGCAGCACCACGGACAGGGGTATCAATGATGCCAGGAACCCCACAACGAACCCGGCCGCTCCTGTGCTGGACAGCAGGAAGGGCACTACCAGGAAAAGGCTCAGGGCGGCCAGGGCACTGACGCCGACAGTCAAACCCAGCAGGCCGCTGCGGGACCTGCCCGCCTTCACCATGGTTCGCTGGACCTGCGGCGGCACCACAGTCCCAACGGGTGCCCCCTGATGCCCGGGGGCCGGGCGGTAGTTCCCGGGCTGCACGTGCCCCATCCAGCTGGGATTGGCCTCGCTGGGCAGCGGCGCCGTTCCCCGCTCCCAGGGATCTTCGGGCGGGCCGGACGCAGGGTGGCTCGGATGCATCGACATAACGGAAAGCCTAGGTGCGAGTGGCCCGGACACCTAGGACCGCGGCGGGCCTGCCGGAATGGGCAGCCGGAGTGTGACCATCACCGCGTCCTCCCGGCACGACCCTCCGGAAGCCGCTGTGGTAATTTTGAGGCGCACATAATCCTTTTTTAATTCCGTCCCGTGAGGCGGGGAAAGGGGAGACGAGCGTTGACTTCTGTCACCAGCGCACCGGTTCCAGCCAGGGTTGTCCTCAGCCAGGCGGACATTGACCGGGCCCTCACTCGTATCGCCCATGAGATCCTTGAGGCCAACAAGGGATCCCAGGACCTCGTCCTGTTGGGCATCCCGCGCCGCGGGTTTCCGCTGGCTGTACGGCTCGCCGGCAAAATCGCCGCCGCGGATCCCACTGTGGACGCCGCAGCCATCGTCGGCCAACTGGATGTCACCATGTTCCGTGACGACCTCTCCCACCAGGGGACCCGCCCCCCGTATCCCACCAAGCTGCCCCGCACGGGCATCGACAACAAGGTGGTGGTCCTGATCGACGACGTCCTCTACTCCGGCCGCACCATCCGCGCCGCCCTGGACGCCCTCGTGGACCTGGGCCGTCCCCGCATTGTCCGGCTTGCCGTGCTGATCGACCGGGGCCACCGGGAGCTTCCCATCCGGGCGGACCACGTCGGCAAGAACCTGCCCACGTCTTCCGCGGAAAAGGTACGGGTCCGGCTCGAGGAAACGGACACCGCCCCCGGCGGCGCACCTGTGAACGAAGTAGTCATCGAGGGCCGCTCATGAAGCACCTGCTCTCCACCGAGGACCTCAGCCTTGCCAACGCCATCCGTATCCTCGATACCGCCGAGGAAATGGCCGCGGTGGGCGACCGCGAGGTCAAGAAGCTACCGGCGCTCCGCGGCCGCACCGTGGTGAACCTGTTCTTCGAGGACTCCACCCGCACCCGGATCTCCTTCGAGGCCGCCGCCAAACGGCTCTCTGCGGACGTTATCAACTTCGCCGCCAAGGGATCCTCGGTGTCCAAGGGGGAGTCCCTGAAGGACACCGCCCAGACGCTATCCGCCATGGGTGCGGACGCCGTCGTCATCCGCCACTGGGCCTCCGGTGCGCCGCACCGCCTGGCCGCGACGGACTGGATCGACGCCGCCGTCATCAACGCCGGGGACGGCACCCACGAACACCCCACGCAGGCACTGCTGGACGCCTTCACCATGCGCCGCCACTGGACCCGCCTGGCCGGCACCGGCTCCGAGGGGGCCGACCTCAAGGGCATGCGGGTGGCCATCGCCGGGGACGTCCTCCACTCCCGGGTGGCGCGCTCCAACGTCTGGCTCCTGCGTACCCTTGGCGCCGACGTCACCCTCGTGGCGCCGCCCACCCTGCTGCCCATCGGCGTCGAAAAGTGGCCCTGCAAGGTCAGCTACAACATGGATGAGACCCTTGCGCAGGGCGTTGATGCCGTCATGATGCTCCGCGTCCAGGGTGAACGCATGAACGCGTCCTTCTTCCCCAGCACCCGTGAGTACTCCCGGCGCTGGGGGTTTGACGACAACCGCCTGCGGGCGCTGGACACACTGGGCATGAAGGACACCATCATCATGCACCCCGGCCCCATGAACCGGGGCCTGGAAATTTCCGCGGCAGCCGCGGACTCGCCGCGGTCCACCGTGTTGGCCCAGGTCCGCAACGGCGTCTCGGTGCGGATGGCCGCACTCTACCTGCTGCTCTCCGGGGACACCCGCGGACCAGCCGCCACCCCCGCGCTGGCGTACGCCGGCACCCATTCCACCAAGGAGAGCAACTGATGGCAGCCAACACCGGAACCTACCTGATCCGCGGCGCCTCGATCCTGGGCGGCGAACCGGCGGACCTGCTGATCCGCGGCGGGCTTATCGCCGAAACGGGCAAGGAGCTGTCCGCTGACGGTGCCACCGTCATTGACGCTGCAGGCCTGGTGGCCCTGCCCGGCATGGTGGACGTCCACACCCACCTCCGTGAACCGGGCCGCGAGGACGCCGAAACCGTCGAAACCGGGACACGGGCCGCGGCGCTGGGCGGCTACACCGCTGTCCATGCCATGGCCAACAGCACTCCCGTGGCAGACACTGCCGGCGTGGTGGAGCAGGTCTACACCCTCGGCCAGGTTGCCGGCTGGGTCGATGTCCGGCCCGTCGGCGCCGTCACCGTGGGCCTGGCGGGGGAACAGCTCGCCGAGCTGGGCGCCATGGCCGATTCCCGTGCCCGGGTCCGCATGTTCTCGGACGACGGCATCTGCGTCCACGATCCCGTCCTCATGCGCCGTGCGCTGGAGTACGTCAAGGCGTTCGACGGCGTGGTGGCCCAGCACGCGCAGGAACCCCGCCTGACGGCCGGCGCCCAGATGAACGAGGGCGAAGTGTCCGCCGTGCTGGGGCTGGCCGGCTGGCCCGCGGTGGCCGAGGAAAGCATCATTGCCCGCGACGTCCTGCTGGCCCGGCACGTTGGGTCCCGGCTCCACGTCTGCCACGTCTCCACTGCGGGCTCCGTGGAAATCATCCGCTGGGCCAAGGAACGCGGCATCAACGTCACGGCGGAGGTCACCCCGCACCACTTGCTCCTGACCGACGACCTGGTCCGCAGCTACGACCCCGTCTACAAGGTGAACCCGCCGCTGCGCACCGACGCCGATGTCCAGGCCCTGCGCGCCGGCCTCGCGGACGGCACCATCGACGTCGTGGGCACCGACCACGCCCCGCACCCCAGCGAGCACAAGGAGTGCGAGTGGGCGCAGGCGGCCATGGGAATGACCGGGCTGGAAACTGCCCTGTCCGTGGTCCAGCACACCATGATCGAGACCGGCCTCATCACCTGGGCCGATTTCGCCCGGGTCACCTCCACTGCGGCTGCCACGATCGGCCGCCTCGAGGACCAGGGCCGGCCGCTGGAGGCAGGGGAGCCCGCCAACATCACCCTGGTGGACCCGGCCGCGCGCTGGACGGTTGAGCCCGCCAAAATGGCCACCATGGGACGGAACTCCCCCTTCAAGGGCATGGAGCTGCCCGGCAAGGTGGTGGCCACGTTCTTCAAGGGACACCCCACCGTCCTCAACGGCAAGCTCAACACGCCGTTCCCGTACGCGGCCGCCACTGCGGCAGGCGCAGCCTGATGGACACCAGGCTGCTCTCTCTGGTCCTCACGCTGGGCCTCATCGCCATCGCCTTTGGCCTTATCTGGATGGGCTGGCGGAACCGCCTTCGACGCCAGTCCGACGTCGAACAGTTGCCTGTGGTGCCGGAGGCGCCGGGGGAGCCGCTCGCCGCCGCCGAGGGCCAGTATGTCGCGTCCACCACCGCCGGTGACTGGCTGGACAGGATCGCCGTGCATGCGCTGGGCATCCGCACCAATGCCACGCTCGAGGTCTACAAGCACGGCGTCCTCTTTGACCGTTCCGGGGCTCCGGCCCTCTACATCCCGGCGGCCTCCCTGACCGGCATCCGCCTGGACAGCGGCATGGCCGGAAAGTTCGTTGAGAAGGACGGCCTCCTGGTGCTGGCGTGGGCGCACGGCAGCCACAGGCTGGACACCGGCTTCCGGACCAGGCGCGCAGAGGACAGGAACGTGCTCATCCCGGCACTTCAGGAATTGATTTCTTCGGCCCCCGCGGCTGATGCCAATAGTGGAAAGTAAGACAGTGACAACAAACACCGCAGTATCCGCCCCAGTTTCCGCTCCTGTGTCAGCTCCCGCTGCGCTGGTGCTTGAAGACGGCCGCATCTTCCGCGGAAGCAGCTACGGCGCGACCGGAACGGCCCTGGGCGAAGCAGTCTTCGCCACCGGCATGACCGGCTACCAGGAAACCATCACGGACCCCTCCTACGCCCGCCAGCTGGTGGTGCAGACCGCACCGCACATCGGCAACACCGGCGTGAACAATGACGACGCCGAGTCCCGCCGCATCTGGGTGGCCGGCTACATCGTCCGCGACGCCGCCCGCCGCCCCTCCAACTGGCGCTCCGAGCGTTCGCTGGACGAGGAGCTGGTGGCCCAGGGCATCGTTGGCATCCAGGGCGTGGACACCCGCGCCATCACCCGCCACCTGCGCGAGCACAAAACCATGCGCGCCGGCATCTTCTCCGGTGACGCCGCGCAGGCCACGGACAAGGAACTGCTCGACGCCGTGCTGGCGAGCGCCCCCATGGAAGGTGCCCGGCTGGCCGAGGAAGTCAGTGTGGACGAAGCCTATGTGGTGGAACCCAAGGACCACGGCTGGGACGGCGAACCCCGCTTCAGCATCGCCGCCGTCGACCTCGGCATCAAAGCCATGACCCCCGTCCGGTTCGCCGAGCGCGGCGTCCGCGTCCACGTGCTGCCCGCCACCGCCACCCTGGCGGACGTCAAGGCCGTCAACCCGGACGGCTTCTTTATGTCCAACGGCCCCGGCGACCCCGCCACCGCCGATGCCCAGGTCAAGCTGCTCCGCTCCGTCCTGGATGAAAAGCTGCCCTACTTCGGCATCTGCTTCGGCAACCAGATCCTGGGCCGCGCCTTGGGCTTCGGCACCTACAAGCTCCGCTACGGCCACCGCGGCATCAACCAGCCCGTGATGGACCGCCGCACCGGCAAGGTGGAAATCACCTCCCAGAACCACGGCTTTGCCGTGGATGCACCGCTCGACGGCGCCACCCAGGCCCCTGAGGCGCGGTACGGCCGGGTGGAGGTCAGCCACGTCAGCCTCAACGACGACGTCGTGGAAGGCCTCGCCTGCCTGGATATCCCGGCTTTCTCCGTGCAGTACCACCCGGAAGCAGCGGCCGGACCGCACGACGCCGCCTACCTCTTCGACCGCTTCATCGACCTGATGGAAGGCACCCGGGACGGCCGCACCGCCAACCTGTCCAAGGACCCGGTGGACTCCGCACACTCCGCCGGCGCTGAACACAAAAACGACAACAAGACTGAGGACAAGAAGTAATGCCGAAACGTACAGACCTCAAAAGCGTCCTCGTCATTGGTTCCGGCCCGATCGTCATCGGCCAGGCCGCCGAGTTCGACTACTCCGGCACACAGGCGCTGCGCGTCCTGAAGGAGGAGGGCCTGCGGGTCATCCTGGTCAACTCCAACCCGGCCACCATCATGACGGACCCCGAGTTCGCCGATGCCACCTACGTCGAGCCCATCACCCCCGAGGTGGTGGAGAAGATCATCGCCAAGGAACGTCCCGACGCCGTACTGCCCACCCTGGGCGGCCAGACCGCGCTGAACACGGCCATCGCCTTGGACAAGAACGGCGTGCTGGAGAAGTACAACGTGGAGCTGATCGGCGCCAACATCGCCGCCATCGAGCTCGGCGAGGACCGTGAAAAGTTCAAGGGCGTGGTGGAGCGCTGCGGCGCCGAATCCGCCCGCAGCCACATCATCCACAGCATGGACGAGGCACTGAAGGCGGCGGATGACCTTGGCTACCCGATGGTGGTCCGGCCGTCCTTCACCATGGGCGGCCTGGGCTCGGGCCTCGCCTACAACGAGGACGACCTCCGCCGCATCGTGGGCCAGGGCCTGCAGTACAGCCCCACCAGCGAGGTGCTGCTCGAAGAGAGCATCCTTGGCTGGAAGGAATACGAGCTCGAGATGATGCGCGACAAGAACGACAACGTCGTGGTGGTGTGCTCCATCGAGAACTTCGACCCCGTAGGCGTCCACACCGGTGACTCCATTACCGTGGCCCCCGCCCTCACCCTCACCGACCGCGAATACCAGCGGCTGCGCGACATCTCCATCGCGGTCATCCGTGAGGTTGGCGTGGACACCGGCGGCTGCAACATCCAGTTCGCCATCGACCCCGCCACCGGCCGCGTTGTGGTCATCGAGATGAACCCCCGGGTGTCCCGCTCCTCGGCGCTGGCATCCAAGGCCACGGGGTTTGCGATCGCCAAGATCGCCACCAAGCTCTCCCTCGGCTACACGCTGGACGAGATCCCCAACGACATCACGCAGAAGACGCCCGCGTCCTTTGAGCCCACCCTCGACTACGTTGTGGTCAAGGTGCCGCGCTTCGCGTTCGAGAAGTTCCCGGCGGCGGACAATACCCTCACCACCACCATGAAGTCCGTGGGCGAGGCCATGGCCATGGGTCGCAACTTCACCGAGGCCCTGCAGAAGGCGCTGCGCTCCCTGGAGCAGAAGGGTTCGCAGCTGGACTTCAGTTCCGTCCCGGATTGGGAAGTGGCTGAGCTCATCGAAAAGGCAAAGCGCCCGACGACGGACCGGCTGCACCAGGTGCAGCGCGCCCTCCTGGGCGGCGCCACCGTCGAACAGCTCTTCGAAGCCACCAAGATCGACCCCTGGTTTCTGGACCAGCTCCAGCTCCTCAACGAAATCTCCCGGGAAATCCGCCAGGCAGGAGCGCTCACGGTTGACATGCTGAAGCGCGCCAAGCGCCACGGCTTCTCCGATGAGCAGATCGGCGCCCTCACCCACAACTCCGAGGCCGTGGTCCGCGGCGTCCGCCAGGCCCTGGGCATCCGCCCCGTCTATAAGACCGTGGACACCTGCGCCGCCGAGTTCGCCGCGTACACGCCGTACCACTACTCGGCCTATGACGAGGAGGACGAGGTTGCGCTGCACTCCAAGCCGTCCATCCTGATCCTCGGCTCCGGCCCCAACCGCATCGGCCAGGGCATCGAGTTCGACTACTCCTGCGTCCACGCCTCCATGGCGCTGCGCAAGGCCGGCTACGAGACCGTCATGGTCAACTGCAACCCGGAGACCGTCTCCACGGACTATGACATCTCCACCCGGCTGTACTTCGAGCCGCTGACGCTCGAGGACGTGCTGGAGGTCATCGCGGCCGAGGAACGCACCGGCGGCGTGATGGGCGTCTTCGTGCAGCTCGGCGGCCAGACACCCCTCAAGCTGGCCCAGCAGCTGGCCGACGCCGGTGTCCCCATCCTCGGCACCTCCCCGGAAGCGATCGACCTCGCCGAGCACCGCGGCATGTTCTCCCGCGTGCTGGACAAGGCAGGACTCATCTCCCCGAAGAACGGCACGGCTGTCTCCTTCGAGGACGCCAAGAAGATCGCCGACGAGATCGGCTACCCCGTCCTGGTCCGCCCTTCCTACGTGTTGGGCGGCCGCGGCATGGAGATCGTCTACGACGAACCCAACCTGTCCCGCTACATCGCCAACGCCACGGAAATCACCCCGGACCACCCGGTGCTGATCGACCGCTTCCTGGAGGACGCCGTCGAAATCGACGTTGATGCGCTCTTCGACGGCACGGACATGTACCTCGGCGGCATCATGGAGCACATCGAGGAAGCCGGCATCCACTCCGGCGACTCCGCCTGCGTCCTGCCGCCCATCACGCTGGGCACCAACGTCCTGGAACGCGTCCGCACCGCAACCCGCGCCATCGCCGAAGGCGTGGGCGTCCGCGGCCTGATCAACATCCAGTTCGCCCTCGCTTCGGACGTGCTCTACGTCCTGGAAGCCAACCCGCGTGCGTCCCGCACCGTACCGTTCGTCTCCAAGGCCACCGGTGTGCAAATGGCCAAGGCGGCAGCGCTGATCGGCACCGGCGTGACCATCAACCAGCTCCGCAGCGCCTACAAGATGCTGCCCGAGGTGGGCGACGGCTCCACGCTTCCCCTGGACGCCCCGGTGTCCGTCAAGGAAGCTGTCCTGCCGTTCAGCCGGTTCCGTACCCTCGAAGGCAAGGTGGTGGATTCCCTGCTCGGGCCGGAAATGCGCTCCACCGGCGAGGTCATGGGCATCGACAAGCACTTCGACACCGCGTTCGCCAAGAGCCAGGCGGCCGCCAACAACGCACTGCCCACCGAGGGCAAGATCTTTGTCTCGGTGGCCAACCGGGACAAGCGCTCGGTGATCATGGGCGTCAAGCGGCTCTCCGACCTCGGCTTCGAGATCGTCTCCACCGGCGGCACCGCCGATGTCCTGCGCCGCAATGGCATCCAGGCCACCCCGGTCCGCAAGGTGGCTGAAGGCAGCAGCGCCGAAGGCGAAGGCACCATCGCCGACCTCGTGATTGCCGGGGAGATCGACATGGTCTTCAACACGCCCTCGGGCGGCGAAGCCCGCAGCGACGGCTACGAACTGCGTGCCGCGGCCACGTCCATCGGCATCCCCTGCATCACCACGGTGGCCGAGTTCAACGCCGCGGTCCAGGCTATCGAGGCCATGCGGACCTACGAATGGTCCGTGACCAGCCTGCAGGAACATGCCGCCGCACTGGCAGAGTCCCAGAAGGCTGCCCTGCAGCATGCCTGAGCAGATACCCGCATCCGCTGAAGTGCAGGGCCGGGAGCCGTTCGGCTCCCGGCTCGGCGCCGCCATGGCCGCCCGCGGCCCGCTTTGCGTTGGCATCGACCCGCACCCTGCCCTGCTGAAGGCGTGGGGACTGGACGACGACGCCGACGGGCTGAGGCGCTTTTCCCTGACGGTATTGGAGGCGGTGGCTTCGCTCGCTGCCGCCATCAAGCCGCAGGTGGCACTGTACGAGCGGCACGGTTCCGCGGGCATGGCCGTCCTGGAGGAGCTCCTCGCCGAGGCCCGGGACGAGTCGGTGCTGACCATCGCCGACGCCAAGCGCGGGGATATCGGATCCACCATGGCGGCCTATGCCGACGCCTGGCTCCGGGACGGATCCCCGTTGGCGGCCGATTCCGTGACGCTCAGCCCGTACCTCGGCTTTGAGTCGCTGCGGCCCGCCCTGGACCTCGCTGCCGAAACCGGCCGCGGCGTCTTTGTCCTTGCACTGACGTCCAACCCCGAAGGCCCGTCGGTCCAGCACGTCGGTGGAGCCGATTCGGTGGCACGCCGGATTACGGAAGCCGCCGCTGCCGAAAACCGGCGCTACGGGGGACACCTGGGGTCCGTTGGCCTGGTAGTGGGCGCGACCGTGGGCTCGGCCCTCGCCGAACTGGACCTGGACCTGGCCGCGGTCCGGGGTCCACTCCTGGCGCCAGGACTCGGGGCGCAGGGCGCCACGCCCGCCGACCTCCGTGCCACCTTCGGTACCGCCTACCCGCAGGTCCTCGGAACGTCGAGCCGGGACATCCTGTCCGCCGGGCCGGACCTGCGCAGCCTGCGGGACGCCGCGCAGCGGACCCTGGACGGCCTCCGCGGCGAATAGCGGCGTGTTTCACCGGATGCATTGATTCGGACAGCACCAAAGGGTAGTTTCAGGACAGGTCCAAGGGCGGCCGCCCTTGGACCAAGTCCGCCGAATCCGGGGGTGTCCACATGGTCCTGCGACCGTTATCCGCATCGGAACGGGCTGACGCCCTGAACAAGGCAGCAGCAGCCAGGGCCACCCGCGCGGCGGCCAAGGAAAGCCTGAAGAACGGCGAGAGATCCGCGGCGGACATCATCGACTCCGCTCAGCAGGACGATGCGCTGGCCCGGATGAGGGTTTCCGAACTGCTTGAGGCCCTTCCGGGCATCGGCAAGGTCCGGGCCGCGGCCATCATGGGCCAGTTGGGGATTGCCACTTCCCGCAGGGTCCGTGGCCTGGGCGTCCACCAGCGCCGGGCGCTGGTAGATTTTATAGACGAGAACTAGGGCGGGCCAAAAACCTGCCTTACCCCAAACCCCGGCAAAGGAATACGTGAGCAAGAAACCTGGACTGACAGTCCTCGCTGGTCCGACGGCTGTTGGCAAAGGCACCGTGTCCACTTACATCCGGGACAACTATCCCGAGGTCTGGCTGTCCGTATCGGCCACCACCCGGGCACCCCGCCCCGGAGAGCAGGACGGGGTCCACTACTTTTTCAAATCCAAGGAAGAGTTCGAAAAACTCATCGCCGACGGCGAACTCCTGGAGTGGGCAGTGGTCCACGGACAGAACACCTACGGGACCCTGAAGAGCACGGTGAACCAGGCCATTGCCGAGGGCCGGTCCGTGCTCCTGGAAATCGACCTGCAGGGTGCACGCCAGGTGAAGGCCGCTGTCCCGGACGCGCAGTTCGTGTTCCTCGCCCCGCCCAGCTGGGACGAAATGGTCCGCCGGCTGGTGGGCCGCGGCACGGAAACCCCCGAGGAACAGCAGCGACGCCTGGAAACCGCTAAACTGGAACTTGCTGCTGAACCGGAGTTCGACCATACCGTCATCAATGACGACGTTCGCCGGGCAGCGGACGAGCTTGTTTCACTCATGGGGCTGACCCCGCATCCGCACGGTTTGCCGGAACCGTCAACCCGCTAGACTTTGGAGAATTCGTGTCCACGAACCTTGAAGGCATCATCAACCCGCCGATCGACTCGCTGCTCGAAGCGGCTGATTCCAAGTACGGCCTGGTGATCTTCGGTGCCAAGCGTGCTCGTCAGATCAACGCTTACTACGCCCAGCTGCACGAGGGCCTTTTCGAATACGTCGGCCCGCTGGTTGACACCAAGCTGAACGAGAAGTCCCTCTCGATCGCGCTTCGCGAGATCAACGAAGGCAAGCTGGTTTCCACGCCGATCCAGCCGGCAGAGTAATCTGCCGCCTGACGTGCTGCTGACGGAGGTCACGTGCGCATAGTCCTCGGAGTCGGGGGAGGGATTGCCGCCTACAAGGTGGCGTCGCTCCTCCGGCTTTTTACTGAAGCCGGGCACAACGTGACCGTGATCCCCACGGAGGCGTCCACGCGGTTCGTGGGCACCGCCACCTGGGAGGCGCTGTCGGGCAATCCGGTCAGCAACAGCGTCTTCGACGACGTTCACCAGGTCAACCACGTCCGCCTTGGCCACGAGGCTGACCTTGTGGTGGTCGCGCCGGCCACGGCAGACCTCCTCGCGAAGGCTGCCACCGGACAGGCCGGCGACCTCCTTACGAACACGCTGCTGATGGCCCACGGCCCGGTGCTGTTCGCCCCCGCCATGCACACCGAAATGTGGCAGCACGCGGCCACCCGCGCGAACGTGGAAACCCTCCGTGGGCGCGGAGCCGCTGTCCTGGAGCCGGCCACCGGAAGGCTTACCGGCGCAGATTCGGGCCCCGGCAGGCTTCCCGAGCCGGAAGCCATTTTTGCCGCTGCCATGGCCCTGGTGGAGGGGCAGCAGGACTTCCAGCTCCCGCTGGCCGGCCGCACCGTCACCATCAGCGCCGGCGGCACCCGCGAGCCGCTGGATCCCGTGCGGTTCCTCGGCAACAGGTCCTCCGGCAAGCAGGGCGTCGCCCTGGCCGTAGCTGCGCGGAATGCGGGCGCAACCGTCCGGTTGCTCGCAGCCCACATGGAAGTCCCGCCGCCGGCCGGCGTCGAGGTTGTCCAGGTGGAGACGGCCCTGCAACTGCGTGAGGCGGCGCTGGCCGCGTCCGCTGATTCCGACGTCGTCATCATGTCCGCGGCGGTGGCGGACTTCCGCCCGGCTGAGGTCTCAAACACCAAAATCAAAAAGCGCGACGACCATGACGATCCGGTGATCACGCTGGTCCGCAACCCGGACATCCTGCATGAGCTCGTGGAGCTCCGCAGCCATGGGACGGGCGCGGCACTGGAGCGCCAGCTGATTGTCGGGTTCGCGGCGGAGACAGGCGACAGCGATGGCGATGTGCTGGCCTACGCCGAAGCGAAGCTGCAGCGCAAGGGCTGCGACCTGCTGGTGGTCAACCATGTGGGTACGGACAAAGTCTTTGGCCAGGACACGAATTCGGTTGTCATCCTTGCCCGGTCCGGCTCCGAACCGCAGGAGGCGTCCGGAACCAAGACCGAGGTTTCGGCGGCCATCATCAGCCGGATCGCCTTTGAACTGAATGCCGTTTCGCCCCGCGCTTGAGTGTTTCAGCCCACGTTTGCTTAGTACGGAGACATCTCCCGGCGTCTCCTGCGGGGCCCGCGCATTCCAACCAGTAAGGTAGTTGAGTGACTTTACCGCTGCACCTTCCCCAGACTTCCGGGGCCACGCCTACCGCGCTCAGGCTCTTCACCTCCGAGTCGGTTACCGAGGGCCACCCGGACAAGATCTGCGACCAGATCAGTGACGCCATCCTGGACGCGCTGCTGGCTGCCGACCCCGAATCCCGGGTGGCGGTGGAGACGATGGCCACCACCGGCCTGGTCCACGTAGCGGGCGAAGTCACCACGGACGCCTACGTGGAGATTCCGCAGATCGTGCGCGAAACCATCCTGGGCATCGGCTACGACTCCTCAGCCAACGGATTCGACGGCGCCCGCTGCGGAGTGTCCGTGTCCATCGGCCAGCAGTCCAACGACATTGCCGGGGGCGTGTTCAACTCCCTGGAGGCCCGCGAGGGGCGCCAGGAGGACGATTACGACCTTCAGGGCGCAGGCGACCAGGGCCTCATGTTCGGCTATGCCAGCGATGAAACCCCCTCCTACATGCCCGTGCCCATCTGGCTGGCGCACCGGTTGTCCGAGCGCCTCACCGAAGTACGCAAATCGGGGGAGCTGGCGTACCTCCGTCCGGACGGCAAGACCCAGGTGACGGTCGGATACGACAAGGACGTGCCGGTCTCGGTGGAAACCGTGGTGATCTCAAGCCAGCACGCCGAGGGCGCCAGCCTGGACCAGCTCCGCGCCGATCTCGCATCGATCGTCATCGAACCGGTGCTCGCAGGCGCCAACCTGGACCTGTCCCGGGTACGCAATATCCTGAACCCTGCCGGTGAGTTCGTCATTGGCGGACCCGTGGGAGACGCCGGCCTAACCGGCCGCAAGATCATCGTGGACACCTACGGCGGCATGGCCCGGCACGGCGGCGGCGCCTTCTCCGGCAAGGACCCGTCCAAGGTGGACCGCTCTGCTGCCTACGCCATGCGCTGGGTTGCCAAAAACGTGGTGGCTGCCGGACTGGCCAAACGCGCCGAGATCCAGATTGCCTACGCCATTGGCCAGGCCCGACCCGTGGGCACCTACGTGGAAACGTTCGGCACCGAAACGGTTGATCCCGCGAGGATCAGCGCGGCCATCGCCGAGATTTTCGACCTGCGCCCCCGCGCCATCATCGACGCACTCGACCTGAAGCGTCCCATCTATGCCAAGACCGCAGCGCACGGCCACTTCGGCCGCGACGAGCCGGACTTCACCTGGGAGCGGCTGGACCGCGTTGATGACCTGAAGGCGTTCTTCAACGCCTAGGCTCCGGCGGGCCAGCCTGCTTCCTTCGCCGTCGGAATCATGGACTTCCGTGGAATGTCGCTGCCCTGTGGTTGGCTGGGCACGTCCACCAGGGAGCTGAACGGAGGTAACCGCCATCGCTACTGAACGCGCCCTCCAGCCTTCCCCGGTGCGTCCGGGCGCTGTGCAGCCTACCCTCCTGCAGGGCTTTCCTTCCGTGCCCCGGCCGTCGGGTCCGCAGCTGTCCAAGGACAGGCCCGTGGCCAAGGTGCTGGTGGAATCCTCCCTTCCGCACCTGGACAGGCTTTTCGACTATGGCGTTCCGGAGGCCCTGGACGAATCCGCCAAGCCGGGCGTCCGGGTCAAGGTCAAGTTCAACGGCCAGGACCTCAGCGGGTTCATCATGGAGCGCGTGGCCGGCTCCGACGCCGGACACACCCTGGTGCCGCTGGCGAAAATCGTCTCCACGGTGCCTGTCCTCACCCCGGCTGTCAGGGAACTCGTGATGTCCGTGGCGGCCCGCTACGCGGGGACGGCCAGCGATGTCCTGCGGGTCGCTGTTCCACCGCGCGTGGCCCGGCTGGAAAAGGAGTTCGCTGCTGCGGAGCCGGTTGGCACGGCGGGGCCGGCCGCAGGTACGGTTCCGCCCTCCGGTTCCGCGGCGGACGGGTCTGCGGCAAGTGCCTGGGCCTCTTACCGGAACGGCCTGCCCTTCCTGCGGCACCTTGCCGACGGCGGTTCGCCCAGGGCCGTGCTGAATCCCCTCCAGGGATTTGGTGCCGGGGGATGGCCGCAACTGCTGGCGGAGGCGGTTGCCGCTGCCTACGCGGCCGGCCGGGGCGCGGTGGTGGTGGTGCCTGACTACCGCGACCTGGACCGCCTCGAGGATGCCCTGCTGCCCCTGCTGCCTGAGGGGGCGGTAGCACGGCTGACCGCCGACGACGGCCCCACCCCCAGGTACCGGAACTTCCTGAACCTTCTGGCGGGCACCGCGCGGGTGGCCATCGGTACCAGGTCAGCCGCCTTTGCGCCCGTCAAGGACCTGGGCCTGGTGGCCTGCTGGGACGACGGCGACGACCTCCACATTGAGCAACGTGCCCCCTATGCGCATGCGCGCGAGGTCCTGCTCTTGCGGGCCGAGCAGGAAGGCACGGCCTGCCTCCTTGCGGGGCATGCCCGCAGCACCGAAACGCAACGGCTGGTGGAAGCAGGCTGGGCGCTGACGGTGGAGGCAGGCCGCCCCGAGGTACGGCGGACGGTTCCGCGGGTGGTCAACACGGCAGACAGCTTCGAACAGGAACGGGACCCGCTGGCCAGGATCGCCCGCCTTCCCGGCGCTGCCTGGCGTGCCGCGAAGGAAGGGCTGGAACGCGGGCCGGTCCTGGTGCAGGTTGCCCGGGCCGGCTATGCGCCGTCGCTGGCATGTGAAACGTGCCGTGAGCCGGCGCGCTGCGGCAACTGCCAGGGACCCTTGGCAGTAGCGGGCCCCACCGGCACCTCAGCCATGCCCCAGTGCCGGTGGTGCTCCACCCCCGCACCAGACTGGCGCTGCGGGCACTGCGGCGGCAGGCGGCTGCGCAAGGGCGCCACCGGCGCCATCAGGACTGCCGAGGAGCTTGGCCGCGCGTTCCCGGGCAAAACCGTCATTACGTCTTCCGGCGACCATGTCAAAGCGGCAGTGGGTCCAGGCAATGCACTGGTGGTCGCGACCGTGGGTGCCGAGCCGGTGGCACCCGGCGGATACGCGGCCGCCCTGCTGTTGGACGGTGATTCGCTGCTGCGGCGCGAAACCCTGCGGGCCGGTGAGGACACCGTCCGGCGCTGGTTCAACGCCGCTGCGCTGGTGCGCCCTGCGCAGGAAGGCGGCCTGGTGGTGGTGACGGCTGCGGACACCGCCGCAGTGGGCGCCCTGCTTCGCTGGGATCCTGCCGGGTATGCGCAGCGGGAGCTCTCCCTGCGGACCGAGCTGCAACTTCCGCCTGCGGTCCGCATCGCGTCGGCGACCGGGCCCAGGGCCGCCGTCGAGCAATACACCGCTGCCGTGGCCGCGGAGCTCGGCTCCGCAGGCATCACACTGCGGACTGCCGGGCCGGCACCCCTGGTGCTCCACGGGCCGCCGTCGCCCCGCCGTTCAGCGGAAGATGTGCGTACACTGCTCTTTTTCCCGTATGGCCAGGCGGCCGCTGTGACCCGCGTACTGCGGGTCGCCAGGGCGGCGGCAGCGGCAAAGCGGTCCGCTGAGCCCTTCCAGCTGCGGCTGGACGGCGTTGACGTCCTCTAGCGGGGCCGCTAGCGCCCCCGCCGTACCATGATGTCGTGGGCAACGTCCACCAGCTGACGGGCGGACTCATCCCAGCTGAACTCCCGGGCGCGGACAACGGAACGCCGTGAGAAGTCCTCCCAGCGGCCGTTGTCCTGGAGGGTGTGGACCGCGCCGGCAAACTGCTCCGGGGACCCAGGATCAACAAAAAGTGCAGCATCTCCGCCGACTTCCCGGAAAATGGGGATGTCGCTGGCAATGACGGGCGTGCCCACGGACATGGCCTCCACCAAGGGAAGCCCGTAGCCTTCAGCCCTGGAAAGGCTCACCAGTGCCGTCGCGATGCGCAGGAGGGCGTGATATTCCTCGTCCGTGACGCCATTGTGGAACACCACACGGGCACCGGGCGGGACGAGCTTTTCCAGTTCGGCGCGGCGCTCCGGGGTAATCCTGCTGAGCAGGTGAAGCGTGTAGCCCGGCAGGGAAGCCATGCCGGCCACCATGGTTTCAACGTTCTTGTACGGCATGAACGACCCCATGTAGACCAGCGACCGCTCAGCGCCCCCACCGGCTTCCCGCGGTTCCTGCTCCGGCTGTGGGGCATTGCTGATGATCCGCACAGGGCGGCGAGTCAGGCGGTACTTCGCGATCAGCGCCTCGGTGGTCCTGCTGATGGTGGCCACGGTATCTGCCCGGTTGAGGAGGAGCCGCTGCGGCCAGAACGCCTTGTGGTACAGCCGCCACAGCACCCGTACCGGGGCCGGAAGGAAGCCGGGCGGGGCGGGGTGTTCATAGTAGATCAGGTCGTGGAGGGTCAGGACCAGTCCGTACTTGCGGCCCCACGATCCCATCGTCTGCATGGGGCACACCACCACGTCGGCGCCCAGTTTGTTGATGGTCCGAGCCACAAACACTTCCGACGGCGAGAGCGGGCTGCCAATGAGGGTGTAGGGAACGTCCGGGAGCAGGGCGAGTTGCCGGACGTCGGAAACCAGCATGGAGACGTCGGCGATTTTGGCCGTGGCGGCGATCAGGCTGGCTCCGTAGCGGCTGATGCCGTCGTGGTGGTCTGTCCGGGTAAAACGTGCGTCGATGACAATCTTCACGCGGGATGGTCCTTAAGGAAGCTGCGGATGAAAGTTGCTGCCGGTTCAGGCGTTTCGTAGTGGATCAAATGGCCGACGCCTGGAATCACCTTCAGCTCCCCGTCCGGCAGCAGGGCAGCCAGGCGGTGTTGGTCGGCAAGGACGGCGATCTCGTCCTTTTCCCCCGCAATCAGCAACACTGGCAGCGTCAGCCGGCCCGCCACTTCTGCCACATGGCTGCTGACCGATGCGGTAAACGACTCGAGGAGGCTCTCCCGGCTGGCGAAGGCGCTGAAGTAGGCGTGGTGCTGACCGTGGATGAACCGGCGGAGGTCCCTGTCGCCTGTCTTGGCCATGGTCTCACTCATCACCCGGACAATCAGGGGATTCCGCAGCAGGGCAAGGCCCACCGGGCGGGGGAGACGGGCTGAAAGGCGGTAGTACAGGATCGCCAGCCGGGTCATGACGCCCTTTGGCCCTTCCAGCGCCGGTGCCGCGATGGGATTGATGAGAATGAGCGGGTTCACGGCTCCGGGGTGGTCGGCCACAAAGTGTGCGGCAATGATGGAGCCGAACGAGTGGCCCAGGAGGACCGTGTCCGGGCCGAGGCCCAGGGCGGCCATGAATGCCGTGATGAACCGGCCGTAGCGCTCCACGGAATGCGCCCCTGACGTGAACGCTGCAGAATCCCCGAATGCGGGCAGGTCCGGCATGATGATCCGCATCTCGGGAAGATGGTCTGCCACCCGCAGCAGCCCATGGTGGTCTCCGCGGAAGCCGTGGATGACCAGGATGGTGCGCGTTTCCGGTCCAGCCGGCAGCGGCTCGTAGGTCCAGTAGGCAACCTTGCCGCCGTCGAGCTCAATCGTCGAGGCGGAGGTGCGGGCCGCCAGGTCGGCGCTGAAGTAGGCAGGCGCGGCGGATCCGGGCTGTGCTGTAGTCATGTGTCCTGCCTAGTTGACGTTGTCCGGGTGGGACCCCGTGCGGTACCCGCGGTCCAGCCCTGCGAGCGCCGCCATGTCCCTGGCGGAGAGCTCGAAGTCGAAGATGTCCATGTTCTCCCGGATCCGGGCCGCGGAGCTTGCCTTGGGGATGGCAATGTTCCCCAGCTGGATGTGCCAGCGGAGGATCACCTGGGCCGGGGTCTTGCCGTGTTCCGAGGCGCAGGCGTGGACGACGGGGTCGGCGAGGACCTGGCCGCGGCCCAGGGGGCTCCACGCTTCGGTCCTGATGCCCAGTCCGTCGTGCATTGCCCGGAGTTCGGCCTGCTGCAGCCACGGGTGCAGTTCAATCTGGTTGACGGCGGGGACCACCTCGGCTGTCTGCAGCAGCCGGTCGAGGTGGGCGGGCTGGAAATTGCTGACGCCGATGGCACGGACTTTCCCTTCCCGGTACAGGGTTTCCAGTGCACGGTACGTCTCTGGAAAAAGGCCGCGGGCGGCACAGGGCCAGTGGATGAGGTACATGTCCACGTAGTCCAGGCCGAGGTTGACCATGGACTCGTCAAAGGCACGCAGCGTGGCGTCGTAGCCGTGGTCGCTGTTCCACACCTTGGTGGTGAGGAAGATATCTTCCCGGGACAGCCATGGGAACAGCTCGCCCGAGCCGCCGCTGCCCGGGTCCCCGCCCAGTTGCGAACTGATGCCCCGCGCCACGCCCGTTTCGTTGCCGTACATCGCCGCCGTGTCGAAGTGGCGGTATCCGGCCGCGAGGGCAGTGGCGACGAGGCCTTCTGCGTCGGGGGCCGGGACCTTGTACAGCCCATATCCGAGCTGGTGGATCAGCACGCCGTTGTTCAGGCTGAGCCGCGGTGAAGTTCTCATAGCCACGACTCTACCCACCGGCGGTGGCGAGGCCCTCAAAATCCACCAGGCGGCGCGCGGTGGCCTCGTCGAGGATCAGGTCCGTGGCCAGGCCCGCCGCCAGGGCGCCGCGCAGCCCGTTGATCTTGGAAACGCCGGACACCACGCAGATCCTTCGCCTGACCTGCCGCAGCTCGGCGAGGGCCGGTCCGGTGGACCGTTCATTGAGGACTATCCCGTCGGAGGACCCGTCACTGCGGAAGAAGACGGTGGCTACGTCGCCCACCACATCCGATGTTGCCAAAGTGTTAAGGTCAGCCTCGTCGAGGTAGCCGCCGGCGTAGACGTGGCTGGGATAGTCGGCGTCCACGGAGCCCACGCCGAAAATTGCGATGCTCATCTTCGCCTGGAGTTCGAGGATCCGTTGCACGCTGCGCTCATTCCACATGGCAATCTTGGTGGCTGCGTGGTCAAAGAAGGCCGGCACCGGAAACTGTTCCACCCTGGCTCCGTAGGCACTTCCGAACCGCCGCATAATGTCGCTGGCATACGTGATGCCGGTGGTGTGCATGTTGCCCGCGCCGTTCAACTGCACGATGACGCTGTCATGGGTGATCTTGCGGGTGAGGTGGCGGCTGACCGCGCTCAGGGTGGATCCCCAGGCCACTCCGATGATCGCGTTGGAGTCCACCAGCGGTCCGATGGTACGTGCCGCCTGCATGGCCACGCGGTCCAGCGTCTCCGCCTCGTTGAGTATCTCCATGACCGGGACAACGTGGACATCCACGCCGTACCGGCGGCGGATCCTGCCTTCCAGCTCAGGGCCCGTGTCCAGGGGATTGCGGATCTGGATCTGGACCAGGCCGGATTCACGGGCGGAGGACAACAGCCGCGAAACGGTGGACCGGGACGTCCTCAGTTCCCGTGCTATGGCGTCCATGGTGAGGTCCTGGAGGTAATACATTTGTGCAGCCCGCAGTGCGTCAGAGTGACGTGAGGGGTCCATTGCCGCTCCCTTCTGCACGTTTGTGCATAGTGCTTGACTCCATTTTCCATTACTCCAAAGAATAGTTATGAAACGGCGGCCAACCCATGTGTGGCCGCGCCACACAAAGCCCCAAGGGAGTTGTTTTGGGACCCAAGGATTTGAACGTCCAGCCTTTTGCTTCAGCGGCGAAGCCAGGAGCAGGGCAACCAGGAGTAGAGCGCAGTTCCGTGCACCACCTGCGGCGCCGTCCGCACGCGAAAGTCCTGGTGGTGGGAGGCGGGATCAACGGGGTAGGCACGTTCCGGGACCTCGCGCTGCAGGGCGTGGACGTTGCCCTGGTGGAGCGCGGTGACTACTGCCAGGGGGCCAGCGGCGCCTCCTCGCACATGATCCATGGCGGCATCCGCTACCTGGAGAACGGCGAATTCCGCCTGGTCCAGGAATCAGTGGTGGAACGCAACCGGCTGCTCCGTATCGCCCCGCATTACGTGAAGCCCCTGCAGACCACCATTCCGATTTTCAGCACCTTCTCCGGGGTCCTCTCGGCACCCCTTCGCTTCCTGACGCACAAGCAGCACGGCAGGCCCAAGGAACGTGGAGCCTTCCTCATCAAGCTCGGCCTCAGCCTGTACGACTCCTTCTCCCGCGACGGCGGCAGCGTCCCACGCCACCAGTTCCTCACTGGCAAGCGTGCCCTTGCCGAACTGCCCAGCCTCCGCCCCGACGTGAAATACACCGCAACCTATTTCGACGCTTCCGTGCACAACCCGGAGCGGCTCACGCTCGACGTCCTCCAGGACGGGGAGAAGGCCGGCCTGGCCGCAACAGGCGAAGGCAACGGGCAGGGCAGCACAGCACGCGCCAGCAACTACGTCTCGCTGCAGTCCGTGACCGCACAGCCCAATCCCGGTACCGGCCGGGGCAGCACTGTGCGGCTGCGGGACGAACTGACGGGGGAGGAGTTCGACTTCACCGCGGACGTCATCGTCAACACCACCGGCGCCTGGGTGGACCTCACGAACGAAGCAATGGGAGCGGCCTCCACCTTCATGGGCGGCACCAAGGGTTCCCACATCGTCCTGGACCACCCTGGGCTGCTTGAAGCGTGCCGGGGCCGGGAAATCTTCTTCGAGCACACCGACGGCCGGATCGTCCTGATCTATCCCATGGGGGACCGGGTCCTGGTGGGTACCACGGATGTTGACGCCGACATGGCGGAGGATGCCGTCTGCACCGATGAGGAAATCGGGTACTTCTTTGAGCTGATCGGCCACGTTTTCCCCGACATCGAGGTCACGCGCGAGCAGATCGTTTACACGTTCTCGGGAGTGCGGCCCCTGCCCCGCCACGATGCCACCCAGCCCGGCTTTGTTTCCCGCGACTACCGCATCGAGCGCCGCGGCCCCGGAAAAGACAGCGGCACGGGCGCTGTAGTACTGAGCCTGGTGGGCGGCAAATGGACCACATTCCGGGCGTTGGCCGAACACCTGACGAACGATGTCCTGGCCGAAATCGGAATGGACCGCAAAGTCTCCACCGCGCAGCTGCCCATCGGCGGCGGCGCCGGGTTCCCTGCCGACGAGGCCGGAGTCCAGAAATGGATCAAAGCCCACATGGGCGCCGGCCGTGATGCAGACCGTACGGCGGGCCTGCTGACCAGGTACGGCACCCGGGCTGAAGCCGTCATGGAGTACCTGGACGCCGGCGCTGACCGGATGCTGCATTCCACCCGGGAACTGAGCGTCCGCGAACTTGAGTTCATGGCGGCACAGGAGCAGGTGGGACACCTGGTGGACGTCCTCATCCGCCGGACTTCCCTGGCCTTCCGTGGCCTGGTGACGGGGGAGCTGCTCAATGAGGTGGCAGACGTTTTGTCGGCTCCACTCGGCTGGAACGCCGCAGCCCGGGCCGCAGAAATCAGGCATGCGCAGGATGTCCTGCAGCGGTTCCACCGCGTAGAAACCCACAGCCTGGTCGCCTGAGGCCCGGCTGCCGGCCGGGGCGGACCGCGCCCCGGCCCACGGTCCTTCAACCCGCGAAGGACCTCCATCAAAAATAAAAGGAGTCAAAGATGTCTCTTGGAATAGTTTTCCTTTCCGAAGTATTCGGAACGGCGATGCTGACCCTGCTGGGTTGCGGCGTCGTCGCCAACGTTGCGCTGAGGGGGACAAAGGGCAACAGCGGCGGATTCCTGATGGTCACCTGGGGATGGGGCATCGCTGTCTTCGCGGGCGTCTTCGTGGCCGCAAAGTCCGGGGCGCACCTGAATCCGGCCGTGACCCTGGGTCTGCTGATCGAAGGCAAGCGTCCCTATGCACCTGACGTTCCGATCGACGTCGCCTCCACCCTGACCTACTTCGGCGGCGAAATGCTCGGCGCCTTCCTTGGAGCGGTGGTCTGCTGGCTCGCCTACAAGCAGCACTTTGACGCGGAAGAGGAAGTTGCCAGCAAGCTCGGCGTCTTCTCCACCGGGCCGGCTATCCGCTCCACCCCCTGGAACCTGGCCACTGAGATCATCGGCACCTTTGTCCTGGTGTTCGTCATCCTCACCTTGGGCGGGACCCCCTCGGGGCTGGGCCCGCTGGCCGTCGCGCTGCTCGTCGTCGGCATCGGCGTCTCCCTGGGCGGCCCCACCGGTTACGCCATCAACCCCGCGCGCGACCTCGGTCCCCGCATTGCCCATGCCCTGCTGCCCATCAAGGGCAAGGGCTCGAGCGACTGGGGCTACTCCTGGATTCCGGTGGTAGGCCCGCTGGTCGGCGGCGCCCTGGGCGGCCTCGTCGCCCGGGTTGCCCCCATCATCGTTACCGCAGCCTCCTGACCCCACCACCCCAACACGGCTCACAATCCACTACAGACAAGGACGTCAACCATGAACCAGTATGTAATCGCCATCGACCAGGGAACCACCAGCACCCGTGCCATCATCTTCGATCACAGCGGGAGCATCGTGTCCTCCGGGCAGATGGAACACGAACAGATCTTCCCGAAGGCCGGCTGGGTGGAGCACAACCCTGCCGAAATCTGGAACAACACCCGTGAGGTCATTGCTTCCGCCCTCTCGAAGGCGAACCTGACGAGGCACGACATTGCCGCCGTCGGAATCACCAACCAGCGCGAGACGGCCGTCGTGTGGGACAAGACCACCGGTGAGGCCGTCTACAACGCCATTGTCTGGCAGGACACCCGCACGCAGGACATCGTGGACGAGTTTGCCAGGGACGGCGGGCCGGACCGCTTCAAGCAAAAAGTGGGCCTTCCGCTGGCCACGTACTTCTCCGGGACCAAGATCAAATGGATCCTCGATAACGTGGACGGCGCCCGCGCCAGGGCCGAAGCCGGTGACCTGGTGTTCGGCAACACCGATTCCTGGGTCCTGTGGAACCTGACCGGCGGCGTGGACGGCGGAGCCCATGTCACGGATGTCACCAACGCATCCCGCACGCTGTTCATGGACCTGGAAACTCTTCAGTGGGACGACGAGATCCTTGGCATCTTTGGTGTTCCCCGGACCATGATGCCAGAGATCAAGTCCTCCTCGGAGGTGTACGGCACCGTGCACACCTCCCAGCTCCTGCGCGAGGTGCCCGTAGCCGGCATCCTCGGTGACCAGCAGGCCGCCACGTTCGGCCAGGCGGCCTTCGAGGCTGGGGAGGCCAAGAACACGTATGGCACCGGCTGCTTCCTGATCTTCAACACCGGTGAGGAGATCGTCCACTCCAAGAACGGGCTGCTCACCACCGTGGGCTACAAGCTCGGCGACGCGGCGCCGCACTACGCCCTGGAAGGTTCCATCGCCGTCACCGGCTCGCTCATCCAGTGGCTGCGTGACAACCTGGGCATGATCAGCAGCGCACCCGAGGTGGAAACGCTGGCGGCGTCCGTGAAGGACAACGGCGGCGTGTATATCGTTCCGGCCTTCTCCGGCCTCTTCGCGCCCTACTGGCGGTCGGATGCCCGCGGCGCCATCGTGGGGCTGACCAGGTTCGTGAACCGGAACCACATCGCCCGGGCCGCGCTGGAGGCCACCGCCTTCCAGACGCGGGAAGTGCTGGACGCCGTCAATGCGGACTCCGGCGTTCCGCTGACCGAGCTGAAGGTCGACGGCGGCATGGTGGCCAACGACGCGCTGATGCAGTTCCAGGCGGACATCCTGGGCGTCCCCGTCATCCGGCCAAAGGTCGTGGAAACCACCGCCCTGGGTGCGGCCTATGCGGCCGGGCTTGCGGTAGGTTTCTGGAAGGACCTGGGGGAGTGCTCGGCCAACTGGTCAGAGGACAAGCGCTGGGAACCGCAGCTGGACCAGGCGGAGCAGGACCGCCAGATGAGGCTCTGGAAGAAGGCCGTCACCAAGTCCATGGACTGGGTTGACGAGGACGTGCGCTAAGACGCCGTTGCCGGAGACCGGACAGTAAAGAAGGAGGGCGGCAGGGGTGCCGCCCTCCTTCTTTGTATCCCGGCTTCATGTACCGGCGAGGGACGTGTGCTTTACCTCAGTCGTCGAGTTCGGCCCGTGGCGTCTTGGCGTAGACGCTCCGGCTGACCTCATAGCCCCGTTCGTCCAGTTCCAGTGCCTGCTCGTTGACGGCCGCGAACTGCTCGGCATTCAGTTTCCGCACTTTGACCAGATCCATGAACTCCTGGTCCGCACCTCCCACGGCAGTCACTTTTATCAGCCCTGTTCCGGCTGAATAGAACTTCTGCTGGTGTCCGGCCTCAGGCGGTTCCAGGGGGTTGTATTCGTCGATCACCAGGACGTCGTCGTAGCATCCGGTGGGGACGCAGACTTCCTGGTTTTTCTGGAACACCGTCCCGCAGTCGAGGAAATCGACCTTGGGTGCGTATGCCTGGACGTAGGACGGCGTGTCGGTCTTGGGCCTCGCGGGCATGGCGATGCCCGCCTGCGCCTTGGCCAGTCCGCTGATGAAGGTGCTCGGGGCACCCACGAACTCGCCGTTTTCGTATTCCTCCGGGTATTCGCCGAACAGCCAGACAGTCCCACCGCGGGTCTGCGCGAAGAAGGCCAGTTCGGATTCGACCAGTTCGCCGTCCGCATAGTCACGGTCCCACATCACGCGGGTGGTGACGCCGTCGATCACCTTCGTCAGTCCGGTGACCGTGTGGACCACCTTGTGCTCGTGGACGCCGTCAGCGGAGGTCACGGTGCCCAGTGTGGTGTACTGCATGCCCGGCTTGAGCGGGAACCACTTGTTGTCGATCCGCGGAGATTCCGGGAAAGCGGACCGGTCGAAATTGATCGCAGACCCCGGACCACAGAGCTCTTCGGCCGGCGCTGCCGCCGTTGATGGTGCTGACATCACTGTCAGCGTCCCGAAGGCCAGCAGCAGCGCGGACCCGTATGCTGTGAGCCGGCGTGCCAGATGCGTCATCTCAGTGCCTTTCATGCTGGTTGGAAACGGATTACACCGCAGGGGCCGGTTGTAGTTCGGTGGTCCTGCGCCGTCCGCGGCCATTCTTGGCGAAACGCAGGTACAGCGAGGGGACGATGAACAGGTTGACCAGCGTTGACGTGACCAGGCCGCCCAGGATCACCACTGCCATGGGATGCTCGATCTCGTGGCCGGGGATGTTTCCCATCACCACGAGCGGCACCAGGGCCAGCGCGGTGGCCAGCGTGGTCATCAGGATCGGCGACAACCGCTCTGCAGCCCCGCGGAGCACCAGCTCCGGTCCGAAGGGGACGCCCTCGAACTGTTCAAGGTGCTGGCAATGGTTGATGAGCAGGATGCCGTTGCGGGCCGCGATCCCCATGAGGGTGAGGAAGCCGACCAGGGAACCCAAGGACAGGACTCCACCGCTGAGGTGTGCCGCGATAATCCCGCCCACGAGCGCCACCGGCAGGGTCAGGATGGCCAGGGTGGCCAGCCGCCAACTCCGGAAAGCAGCCTGCAGCAGAAGGTAGACCACAATGACCGCGACGATGGAGTACAGCAGCAGGCGCTGGGATGCGGCCTGCCGTTCGGCATATTCACCCAGGACAACTGCGCTGTAGCCGACCGGGAACTGGATTGATTCCATGCCGTTCTGCAGCTTCTCCACTACCTTGGCCAGGTCGCCTTCCTTGACGTTGGCGCTGACATCTATGCGCCTCGATCCCTCGGAACGCTCAATCACGTTGGGCGTGGGCTTGACCGAAACCGCCGCCACATCGGCCAGCCGGATCTTCTGCCCCGACGGCGTGTCCAGCACGAGGTTCTCTATGCTGGTGACACTCGTCCGGACCTCCGGCGGGCTCCACACCTGGACGTCGTAGGCCTTACCGTCCCGGTAGATGTCGCCCACTTCTTCGCCGGCCACCATGGTGGCCGCTGCGCGACGGACGTCGCCCGGCTTCAGGCCGTAGCGGTTGGCTGCCTCCAGGTTCACTTCCACGTCGATCTGCGGAATGTTGGCCTGAAGCGCAACCTTGGCACCGATGGCTCCGTCAATGCCGCCGAGGATCTCTTTGATCTTGTCGGCTTCCTGGCGAAGTATTGAAAGGTCGTCGCCATAGACACGGACGACGACGGCATAGCCGGTTCCGGTGAGTACCTCACGGATGCGTTCCTTGAGGTAGGTCTGCACGTCGCGCTGGATGCCTGGGTAGCCTGCAACCACCGACTCCACGGATTTCAGCGTGGCGTCGTAGTCCACGCCTGGGTCTACGCTGATCCAGTTCTCACCGAAGTAGACGCCCACCACCTCATCGGCGTTGAACGCCTGCCCCGTGTGGGACCCGCAGTTGTTCACGCCCTGGATGGTCATGAGTTCCTTGCAGGCCAGCTGGCTGACGCGGACCTCTTCGGCGTTGGACGTGCCGGGCTGCGTGAGCCAGTGCATCAGGAAATCGCGCTCCTTGAACGACGGGAGCAGCGACTGGCCCAGCAGCGGCGCCGCCACTATGCCCACCACGCCCAACGCGGCCAAGGAGAGGTAACCGGGAACAGGCCGGCGCACGATTGGCCTGAGCGCCTTGCTGTACCAGCGTTTCAGGACCCTGACCACGGGCGGATCCCTGTCCTCCAGCTTTGCATTCCGGAGGAAGATGTAGGCCAAGGCGGGGGTGACGGTCAGCGCCACGAGCATGGACGCGAAGACCGCCAGTGTGTAGGCGGTGGCCAGCGGCCGGAAGAACGCGCCCGTGAGCCCGTCAAGGAAGAAGATCGGAACCGTGGCGGCCACGATGATCAGCGTGGCGTAAACGATGGGGCCCCGGACCTCCAGCGACGCATTGACCACGACTCTCGCGGTGCTTTCGGAGCCGCCGGTTGCCCGGTGGTGCCGCAGGCGCCTGACGATATTTTCGACGTCGATAATGGCGTCGTCCACCACCACCCCGACCGCAATCACCAGCCCCGCGAGCACCATCGTGTTGACTGTGCCGCCCGTCCAATAAAGGACGAGGGCCGCCGCCACCAGCGACAAGGGGATGGCCAGCACGCTGACCAGCGCCGTCCGCCACTGGAAGAGGAAGACGCTCAACACCATAATGACGAGCAGGCAGCCAAGGAGGAGGGCAACCCCGAGGTTATTGAGGGATTCCTCAATGAACGTTGCCGGCCGGAAAATGGTGGTGTCCACGGCGATTCCGGTCAAGCCGGGTTCGAGCTGCTTCATTGCCTCTTCCACGCCGCGCGTGACTTCAAGGGTGTTGCCCCAAGGCAGCTTCTCCACGATCAGCATCAGTCCGGGACCGCCGTTAATGACGGCGTCACCAATAAGCTGCTGGTGGTCCTCCACCACGTTTGCCACGTCGCCCAGTTTCAGTGGGGGTTTCCCCTCCCGGTCCTCCAGCGACACCTGGGCCAGGTCCTCCGGGGTGGTGATGGGCTGTACGTGCCGGATCCCGATGGACTGGCTGGGCGTGTCCAGGGATCCGCCAGTGCCGATCACCGCACCGGAGGAGTACTGGAGCAGTCCGGCGTCCAGCGCATTGGCCGTTGAACTCATCACTGATTCCAGGCTGACGTTGTGGGCAGCCAGCCTGGCCGGATCAGCCTGGACCTGGAGCATCTGGAGGCGTTCGCCCCAGATTGCCACGTTCGCCACGCCCGGAACGCGGAGCAGGTGGGCCCTGATGTTCCAGTAGGAGATCATGGACATCTCGATCAGGGACCGGGTGTCGGAGGACAGGCCGATCTTCATCACCCGGCTGGTGGAGGAGAGCGGCTGCAGCATCACTGGCGGGGCCGCCCATGTGGGCAGCGTGGGAATAACTGTCGCCATCCGCTCGGAGACCAGCTGGCGTGCCGTCAGCAGGTCAGTGCCGTTCTCGAACTCCATGACGATCGAGGACAGCTGCGGAACTGATTTGGACCGCATGTGGTCGAGACCGTCAATGCCGTTGAAGGCCTCCTCCATGGGGACCGATACCAGCTCCTCGACCTCGGCTGCCGTCAGGCCAAGGCATGCTGTCTGGACCTCGACTTTAGGCGGCGCGAACTCAGGGAAGACATCCACTGAAGCGCTGCTGAGCTGGGCGCCGCCAACCATCATCAGGGCCGCCGCCAACGCAATGACGATGGATCTAAAGCGTAGGCTGGCGGCGACTATCCTGCGCATATCACTTGCCCGTAACGAACTCTGCGCCGAACAACTCAGCGGCGGCCACGGTCACCACTGTGGTCCCGACCGCGGGGCCCGCGCTGGCCGTGACCACACCGGCCTCCACTTTGGCCACGGTCACGGCCTGCCGCTCGAACACCCGTGGCTCGGGGTTCGTATAGACCCACGTCTTCCCCTGGGCGTCGTAAAGCAGGGCAGCATAAGGGAGGACAATGCCTCCCCCCTCAGGGGCAGGCTTGACGGTGTCCGTGAGCAGTTCGAGCCGGTCAATGGCCCGTTCGCTGAGCGTTATGCGTGCGATGCCCGTGGTGGCATTCTTCTCCACCTTGGCCGGCGCCTCGGCTGCCGACTCCGCCTGAGCCGTGGTTTGGGCACAGGCGGGCAGTGAGGACAACAGGGCGGCGCAGACAGCAGCTGCGACTGGCAGGCGCCGAAGGAGGCTTTTACTCGTCATGATACTTTCACCTTTTCCGGCATTGACATGACTGGCTGTTCTGATTCGTAGACTTCCGACCACTCTTCGGGCTCAGTGCGGGGACCGAACCAGAGGGTGAGCAGCGGGAGGATGAAGAGCCCCACGAGCGTGGTGGTCACGAGGCCGCCGGCAATGATCAGCAGCATCGGCACTATCAGGGCCTGGCCCACCGTGCCGCCAAGGAAGGCTGGCGGTATCAGGATGAGGACCGTGATGATGGCCGATTTCAGGACTGGTGATACCCGGTCCCGGGCTGCCTGCATGACCACGTCCGTGCGCGACGCTCCGGCAGTTTCGCGCCAGATTTCGTCGACGCGTGCGGACAACAGGGCTGCGTTGCGTGCGGCGATGGCCAGGACGGCAGCAAACGCTGTCAGCGAAAGCCAGGACAGCGACGCCGATCCCAACCATGCCGCCACCGCTGCTCCGGACATTGCGGCAGGCAGTGCCAGGAAGGTGGCGAACGCCAGTTTCCAGCTCCTGACCGCTGTCTGGAGCAGGAGCAGCACAGCCAGGGCCGCAGCAGCTCCGAGCCCGTGCACCAGGGTATCCGCGGCCTGGAGTTCGCCATATTTCGTGGGGATCTCGGCGTGGTACTCGAGCGGGAACTCGATCTGCTGGATGGCTGCCCGGATGTCCCGCTGGATGTCTTCCAGCGGGCGTCCGCTGATGTCGGCGACAATGTCGATGCGCCGCGACGTGGCATCATGCTGGATGACGACTTCATTCGGGACCATGCGCACGTCGGCGATCTGCCCCAGTTGGACGTGGCCGCCGTTGGGGGTGTCGAGAAGCAGTTCACGGATGCTCGTCAGGTCGTCCCGGACGCCAACGGCTCCCCGCAGAACCACCTCGAAAACCTTCTGCTGTTCAAAGAGGTTCCCAACCACGATGCCCTGCATCAGCGTCGCAGCGGCGCGCCTTGCGTCGCCGGGCTTGATGCCTGCCTTTTGGGCGGCTTCGAGGTTGACCTGGACCTCCACCATCGGGACCATGTCCGGGGTGTTAATGGTCGGATTGTTCACCCCATCGATCTTCTGGAGGGCCTGGCGAATTTCCGCTGCTTTTTCGCGCAGCACCGGCATTTCGGTTCCAAACACCCGGACCGCGAAGCCCGGTTCCATGCTGGAGCGAACCTCACCGATGGTTTGCTGCGAGTAATTCATCACATTGTGTGCGATGCCAGGGTAGCCCTGGACTACGTCCCGCACGGCCCGCTCGGTCTCGCCGAAGTTGGCCCCCCGGTCGATGGACACCCACAGCTCAGCAGAGCTGTTGCCCACCACCTGGTCTGCGGAGATGGCACGCCCCACATGTCCACCGACCCCGGAGACCCCCGGAAGGGCCCGAAGCTCGTCGGCGGCCTTCGCGGCAATCCGCTGGACTTCATCGTTGGAGGTCCCGGCCATGGTGTCCCACTGAACCAAGAGGGTGCGGTCGGGCATCGTAGGCACGAGTTGCCTGTTTTGCGTCAGCTGGGAGCCGGCAGCGATGCCAAGGACGCCCACCACCGCAACAGACACCAGGGCCACGCCCTTACGAGGGTTGATTCCGCCTACCGCGCGCTCGTAGTACGCCTTCCCGCGGTTGACAGCAGCAAACTCTTTGTGGGTTGTCGTCGTGGATGGAAGCAGGAAGTGCGCCAGCACGGGCGTCACGGACAGGCCGACGAGCAGTGCAGCGGCCAACGCCAGCGCCAGCGACCAGAACAGCGGGGTGAAGAACGCGCCGCCGACCCCGGTCACAAAGAGCGTGGGAACGAGGACGACCAGCATGATGAGCGATGCGTGGAACAGCGGGGTGCGGACTCCCTTGGCGATGACGCTGATCCTCGATCTTGGGGAAGTCCCAGGTTGCGTCGCGTCCTCGCCCACGGCACGCCGCCGGTGGGCCTGGATGTCCTCCACGATGTCGCCCACGATCACCGTTGTGCCGAGCAGCACCCCGAGCAGGATGGCGATATTGAGTGTTGCATTCTGGGCAAACAGCACAACTGCCGCCGTCGTGACCGTCGTGGCGATGGCCACGAGCGCAATCAGGGCCGCACGCCAGGAGCGGAAGAACAGCCAGAACAGGGCTACGGCGATCAGCAGGCTGATCAGCAGTGCGAGGCCAAGGCTCTCTACGGACTCCTGGACGCCTGTTGCGGGCCGGAAGACGGACGTGTCGATCTGGATCCCGGTGAGGCCCGGCTCCATGTCCTTCAGGGCGGCTTCAACGTTGCGCGTGACCTCCACGGCGCTGGTGCCGGGGAACTTCTCCACCACCAGCATCAGGCCTGCACCGGTGCCGGTCACGGCGTCGCCGATCAGTGGCTGGTGGTCCTCCTTGACCTGGGCGATGTCACCCAGGAGTACCGGTGGGTCCGCTTCCTCTACGCTCACCTTGGCCAGGTCGGCCGGGGTGCGGATGGGGAGAACGTGCTGGATGCCAAGGCGCTGGTTGGGCGACTCCACGAAACCGCCGGTCCCCGGTGTGGATGCCTCCAGGAAGCTCAACGGCGATACCCATACGGCGTTACCGGTGGTCTTGACCAGCTGTTCAAGGGTTATGCCCTTGTCGCGGAGCTGCGTGGGAGTAACTTCAACCTGGAGCTGCTGTTCGCGCTGGCCCCAGATGGATACGTTCGCGACGCCCGGAATGCCGATCAGGCGCGGCTTGATCTTCCACCGGGCCAGGACCGACATGTCAATGCCGGAGAGCTCGGTGGAGTTCATCTTGATCATCATCACGCGGCTGGTGGAGGACATCGGCTGCATGATCAGGGGCGGCGAGGAGACGTTGGGCAGCGCATGCGCCTGCGTCATCCTTTCCGCCACCAGCTGGCGGGCGCGCAGGACGTCCGTTCCGGGCTCGAAGACGAGTTCGATGGACGAGAGCCCGGGAACGGACTTGGAGCGTATCTCGTCCAGCCAGGCCACGCCGTTGAGGAGGTCCGCCTCCATAGGGGCGGTGATGAGCTGTTCGACCTCAGCGGCGGAAAGCCCAAGGGCTTCGGTCTGGATCTCGACCTGTGCGGGGGCGAACTCCGGCATGGTGTCCACAGCCATGTGTGGAACATTCACTACGCCAAAAGTGATGAGGCCCGCTGCGATCGCGAGAACCAGGATCCGAAACTGCATGCTGAACCGGGTAACCCAGCCAAACATGGTTCGTCACCCGTTGGTTTCTCGGCTGGGGTAGAACGAGGGGTGCAGCCCGCGGCTACGTTGCTGCGGGTGTAAATGGCAAGAATACATTTCAGGCTCCTACGCCGGAGACCAGTCAGTTTCCCCACAGACTTGAACATTACAATGCACCTGCCCTGACGTTATTGGCAAGAGGGGAAAGGCACTCAATTTCGCGGCGGTAGGGGGTAGGGGAGGGCACGTAGTTTTACCGATGGGGCCAGTAGGGGGACAGGTAATCCCGGCACCCGTTGCAGTAGGGGGAACCCGTTGCCGACCGGGTTCCCGCGGAGGCCGTCCTTCCCGGCAAAGGTCCGGCGGTGTTCCTTCCCGGGTGCGCTAAAGTGGTCTCATGCGTGCGATCCTCCTGCTTAGCCAGCCGCCCGGTATCCGGAACAACGGATAGCGTGCGGCAGCCCCTCCATGGTGAGGGGCTTTTGTGTGTCCGGGAGCATTCCGGTGGCAGCAGGAGGATCAGGCCGTTATGGCAGCACAGATGCCGTAACAGAACAGAAGAGGGCAGCAGTGGGCGTTCAGCCGGAGACAGAGACCGGAACAACAGCAGCAGTGTCAGCGGAAGTGCCCGAGGAGGGCACCTACAGCTTCACGGCGATGGAGGCCAAGTGGCCGCAGGTATGGGAAGACCTTAAGGTCTTCACCCCTGTCGACGACGGGTCCCGGGAACGGCGCTACGTACTGGACATGTTCCCGTACCCTTCGGGGGACCTCCACATGGGCCACGCGGAAGCATTCGCCATGGGTGACGTGGTGGCCCGCTACTTCCGCCAGAAGGGCTTCGACGTCCTCCACCCGATCGGCTGGGACTCGTTTGGCCTGCCGGCGGAGAACGCTGCCATCAAGCGCAATGCCCACCCCAGCGAGTGGACCTACGCCAACATCGACACCCAGGCTGCATCCTTTAAGCGCTACGCCATCTCGGCCGACTGGTCCCGACGGCTCCATACCTCGGACCCCGAGTACTACCGCTGGACCCAGTGGCTGTTCAAGCGCTTCTACGAGCGCGGGCTGGCCTACCGCAAGGACTCGCCGGTCAACTGGTGCCCCAAGGACCAGACCGTGCTGGCCAACGAGCAGGTAGTCAACGGCGCCTGCGAGCGCTGCGGCACCACGGTCACCAAGAAGTCCCTCAACCAGTGGTACTTCAAGATCACCGAGTACGCCGACCGCCTGCTCGATGACATGGAGCAGCTCCGCGGGCACTGGCCCGAGCGCGTGCTGGCCATGCAGAAGAACTGGATCGGCCGCTCGGAGGGTGCCCACGTCAACTTCGTGATCGAGGCCGACGGCGGCAGGCCCGCCAAGGAGGTGACGGTCTTCACCACCCGCCCGGACACCCTGTACGGCGCAACGTTCTTTGTGGTGGCAGCAGACGCGCCGCTCGCCGTCGAACTCGTCACGGACGAGCACGCCGCTGCGCTGGACGAGTACCGTGAACAGGTCAAGGCGCTGTCCGAAATCGAGCGCCAGTCCACGGAACGGGAAAAGACCGGTGTCTTCACCGGTCGGTACGCCATCAATCCCCTGAACGGGGAGAAGCTGCCGGTCTGGGCCGCTGACTACGTCCTGGCCGACTACGGCACCGGTGCCATCATGGCCGTGCCCGCGCACGACCAGCGGGACCTGGATTTCGCCAGGAAGTTCGAGTTGCCCGTTCGGGCAGTGCTGGACACCGGTGAGGAAGACCCGGCCGTGTCCGGCACCGCAACGGCGGGAGAGGGCACCCTGATCAACTCGGGCAACCTCGACGGCCTGCCCAAGTCCGAAGCCATCCCTGCCGCGATCGCCATGCTGGAGAAGCAGGGCACGGGCGAAAAGTTCGTGAACTTCCGGCTGCGGGACTGGCTGCTGAGCCGCCAGCGGTTCTGGGGCACGCCCATCCCCATCATCCACTGCCCGTCCTGCGGCGAGGTCCCGGTTCCCGACGAGCAGCTGCCCGTCACGCTTCCCTCCGACCTGCGCGGCGAGGACCTGTCGCCGAAGGGCACCTCGCCCCTGGCCGCGGCCGAGGCCTGGGTCAACGTCGAGTGCCCGTCCTGCCATGGCCCGGCCAAGCGCGATACCGACACCATGGACACCTTCGTGGACTCGTCCTGGTACTTCCTCCGCTTTGTCTCCCCGCACTACACCGAGGGCCCGTTCGACCCGGAGAAGGTCAACGACTGGATGCCTGTGGGCCAGTACGTGGGCGGCGTGGAGCACGCCATCCTGCACCTGCTGTACGCCCGGTTCTTCACCAAGGTCATCAATGACCTGGGCCTGATTGAAGCCAACGAGCCCTTCACCGCACTGCTGAACCAGGGCCAGGTGCTCAACGGCGGCAAGGCCATGAGCAAGTCCCTGGGCAATGGCGTGGACCTGGGCGAGCAGCTGGACAAGTATGGGGTGGACGCGGTCCGCCTCACAATGATTTTTGCCTCCCCGCCTGAGGACGACGTGGACTGGGCCGACGTCTCGCCGTCCGGTTCCGCCAAGTTCCTGGCCCGCGCCTGGCGCTTGGCCCAGGACGTGGCGAGCGAACCCGGCGCCGACGTCACCACGGGCGACCGCACCCTGCGCTCCGTCACGCACCGGACCATCGCCGACGCTGCCCAACTGCTGGACGCCAACAAGTTCAACGTGGTGGTGGCCAAGCTGATGGAGCTGGTGAACGCCACGCGCAAGGCCATCGACTCCGGCGCCGGCGGCGCGGATCCTGCCGTCCGTGAGGCTGCGGAGGCCGTCGCGGTGATCCTCAGCCTCTTCGCGCCTTACACCGCGGAGGACATGTGGAACGTCCTGGGACACCCGGCCTCCGTCGCGAATGCGGGCTGGCCGGCCCATGATGCCTCCCTGCTGGTCCAGGACACCGTCACCGCCGTTGTGCAGGTCCAGGGCAAGGTCCGGGACAGGCTCGAGGTCTCCCCGGACGTCTCCGAGGACCAGCTGCGCGAGCTGGCGCTTGCATCGGAAAACGTCCAGCGTGCACTGGATGGCCGCGGCATCCGCACGGTGATTGTCCGCGCCCCTAAACTGGTCAACATCGTCCCGGCCTAGCCGGACCAGGCCGCCGGAACAGCTCCGGCGGCCTGCCGTGACCCCAGGAGGCCCCCTTGCCCGACCGTGACGCCGCCGCCTGGCCGTGGATCCGCGGACGCCTCGCGGCGATGCGCGCCAGGCAGGACGCTGTCCGGCGGGATGGTGCTGGAACCCGGCAGGCCGCCGTCGTGCGCACTGCCGTGGTCACTGATTCCGCCGCTGCCTTGCCGCCGGAATGGGTGGCCGCGCTCACGGGCGACGGCGTCCTGACCGTCATCCCCATGCCCGTAATGGTGGGGGAGGAGATCTACGGCGAGGGCGAAGACGACATCTCCGAAACAATCGCCCTTGCCCTGGCCAGCGGAACCTCCGTGAAGACATCCCGGCCCTCGCCGGGCCAATTCGAGCAGGCTTACCGCGCTGCACGGCAGAAGGGCTTCGAAGCGGTGGTCTCCGTCCATATCTCCGGGGACCTGTCCGGCACGGTGGACGCGGCCCGGCTGGCCGCGGACAGGGTGGACATTCCGGTGGAAGTTGTGGACTCCCGGACCGTTGGCATGGCTTTGGGCATGGCCGTCCAGGCGGCCGTGAGGGCAGCGGCCGACGGCGGTGGCGCTGCAGCCGTTGCCGCTGCCGCGGCCGAACAGGCAGGACGGACGAAGGTCTATTTCTATGTTCCCAGCCTGGAGCAGCTGCGCCGCGGGGGCCGGATCGGTGCCGCCGCCTCGCTGCTGGGGACGATGCTGGCCATCAAGCCGATCCTCGCCGTGGATGGCGGCAGGATTGTGCCGCTTGAGAAGGTGCGCTCTGCTGCCAGGGCCGTTGCGCGCCTGGAGGAGATCGTTGCCGCCGATGCTGCTGGCCGGCCGGCGTCGGCCGTCCACCTCGCCGTCCACCACTTTGGCAACCCCGAAGAAGCGAAAAACCTGGCCGCACGGCTGGCCTTGGCCTTGCCCGGGTGCCCGCGGGCCCAGACCAGCTCCCTTCCCGCCGTCCTCGCAGCCCATGCCGGGCTGGGAGTCCTGGCCGTGATCGTTGGGGAGGAGCTGGCGGAAACGGGAACCCCTTCCGCGGGCCTTTCCACATAACGGGTACCAGCACTGTTGCCGCGCCCGGACGTATCCCTAGCGTGAAGCTATGGCACGCCGGGACGCTGGAGAAGCAGGTGGTTCGGCGCGCCATGCCAGGAAACGCCTGCAGGCCGCCCTCGGGGACGCTCCCGCCGGCCTGCTCCTGGACGGCAGCGGGGAGGCACCCTTCGAGTACCGGGGACCGGCAGGGGACCCGCCGGGCGCCTCCCCGCATTCCCCATCCGCTGGCTCCGCGCCGGACAGGGATCCTGCCCCCTCAGCGGTGGGGCCCGTGCTCCGCTGGCGGGTGGGGCAGCGCCTCGCCGTGCTGCTGGGCGTCCTTTCCGTTGCAGCCGGTGCATGGTTTTGGTGGCAGGCCGCATCAGGCCGTCCGGAGATCCTGCCGCTCAGCGGCATCAGCACCGGCAGCCTGGTGGACGAAAGCGCCCCCGCAGGGGACCAGGCGGCAGGAGGTGCCACTGAACCTGCCAGGCACGCCAACGGAAGGGATTCCACCGGATCGGTGGTGGTCCATGTGGCCGGTGCGGTGGCAAGGCCGGGCGTGGTGCAGCTGCCCACAGGCAGCCGGGTCCACGAGGCCATCGCAGCTGCCGGAGGAGGGATACCCGGGGCCGACCTGAACCGCCTCAACCTGGCCCTCGCGGTGGAGGACGGCCAGAAAATCCACGTTCCGCGGGAAGGCGAAGAGGGCCCTGCCTCCGAACAGGAGGGCGCGGGCCAGGACGGCGGTGGCGGCGTGGGTGGCGGAACCGGAACATCGGCGGACGGAAAAATCAACCTCAACACCGCGGGCGTGGAGGAGCTGGATGCCTTGCCGAAAGTGGGCCCCGTGCTTGCCCAGCGCATCGTGGACTGGCGCAAAGAGCATGGGGCTTTCAAGAACGTCGAAGAGCTGGATGCCGTGGACGGCGTGGGACCCAAGATGCTTGAAGCGCTCCTGCCGCTGGTGACCGTGTGAGAAGGCCCGCCGGTGCGGGAAGGCCCCTACGATCTGGACGCACGTGTGAGCTGCGGTCCTCAGGTGCTGCTGATGGCCAGCGCTCCCGATGGGTAGTGGAAGGAAGTCGTCCGTGACGAGTCCTTGGAGCCGCTATGTGGAGTCCGCGGTCCGTGGCCCGTCCACACCATCCGGTCCGGGGGGCAGCCCTGAAGCAGGCGCGGGGTTTCAGGAGGCCCCTGACATTCCGGCAGTCCGCTCCGAAAATGTTCCTGGCCGGCGGCGGACGCTGGCCCTTGCGTCGCCGTCCGGGCACCGTGTCCTGGGGCGCTGGAGCCTGATCCGGGAGGCGGCCTGGCAGCGGGCGGTGAAGGACGGTCAAGGGACAACCACCGGCACTTCCGGTGAGGCCCCGCGCCGCCGCACCGACATTCGCCTCACCCTGCCGGCGGCAGCAGTGTGGGCCGCGTCAATCGCTGGACTCTGGCTGACGCCGCTGCCTCTGGGAATCCTGTGCTGCGCAGCGGTGGTCCTTGGACTGCTCCTGTTATCCAGGGCAGCCAGGGCCTCCTTGGCGGGCTTCCGCCGGCGCAGGCCAGGGGAAACTGTGGCAGGGGAGGCCCGCCCTGCAGGACGACGGGCGGCGGGAGCAGGGGTATGGGGAAGACGGGCGGCGGGAGCCGGAGGTACTCCTGTTCAGCGGAGCTTCCTGGCCACCAGTGCGGCAGCGCTCTTCCTCGCTGCCGCCGCGGCCTCGCATTCGGCTGTGGCAGCCACCCAGAGGTCCGAGGGTCCACTGGCGGAAGCGATCGCGGCCGGAAAGTCGGTGGTGGCCGTGGTCGAAGTGGCGGGGACGCCTCGCGCGCTGTCGGCACCCGGCCAGGCAGGACCGCCGGAACGGTGGTCCGTACCCGTCTGGACGCAGGAGATCAGCACCGGGGGAGCCATCCTCCGGACCCGTGCCCAGGTGGTGGTCATGGGCGGCCAGGCGTGGGCGAACCTTGTACCGGGCCAGCTGGTCCGCACTGCCGGAAAGTTTCGCCCGCCTGATCCAGGCCGGAACGAAGCCGGGATCCTCACTGCTTCCTCCGCCCCCGGGCGGCCCAACGCACCTCCCCTGCTGCAGGGATCGGCCAAGATACTGCGGGAACGGTTTGTGGCGGCAGCCTCCTTCCTGGCCCCCGATCCGGCGGGCCTGCTTCCCGGCATGGTCACGGGAGACACCAGCAGGCTGGATGAGGGCCTGGACAACGCCATGAGAAGCGTCGGCATGACGCACCTGACAGCCGTCAGCGGGGCCAACTGCAGCCTTGTCCTCGGCGCCTTGCTGTTGGCCTGCCGGAGCCTGCGCCTTCCGCGCGTGCCCGCTGCTGTGCTCGCCGGCGCTGGGCTGGGCCTGTTCGTGGTGCTCGTGGGTCCCGATGCAAGCGTCCTGCGGGCGGCGCTGATGGGGGCTGTTGGCGTGATCTCGCTGGCTGGCGGGCGATCCGGGCGCGGGCTGAGTTTCCTGTGCCTTGCCGTGATCGGGCTGCTGCTGATCGACCCTGGGCTGGGGTCGAGTTTCGGGTTCCTCCTGTCCGTCCTGGCCACCTTGGGGATCATTGTCCTTGGACGCCGCGTCATCGACTGGACGCCGGCAGTCATTCCGCGCTGGGTGGCCGCCGCGGCGGCCGTCCCGTTGTCCGCGCAGTTGATGTGCGGGCCCGTCCTGGTCATGCTGCAGCCCCAGTTCTCAACGTACTCGCTGCTGGCAAATGTTGTTGCGTCACCCCTGGTGGCCCCGGTGACACTCCTGGGGACGGCAGCCGTGCCCCTGGTGATTCCGGCGCCCTGGGCCGCCACAGCCCTGATCGCCGTGGCAGGCACCTTCAGCGCCGGCGTTGCAGCTACGGCAAGGTTCACTGCACAACTTCCGGGTGCATCGCTGCCGTGGCCGGAAGGCATTGCAGGGCTGTCCACCATGCTCCTGCTGTCTGTCCTGACCTTCGGGACGGTGTGGGTGGCCTGCCGTCCCCGCCGGCTCGGCCACTTCATCCTTGCTTTGCATCGGCAAACTGTTGCCCTGATCGAAGTCCTGGAAACGCGACAAGCCGGGACCCTGCGCCGCATTGGCTGCAGGTCCGTACCTCAGCCGGGACGGCCCCGGGTGCCACTGTCCGAGGCCAGCTTGGAGCGGACGGCCGGACGTGGCAGGCTGGAATACTCCACAAGACTTTCCGGAAGGAACCCACGATGGCCGCTGCGCAGAAGCGAGCAAACCGTTCCCCGGCAGCGAATTCAGCCTCCTGGCGGGATGTAGCGCCGGCAGCGGTGGTGCTGGTCAGCGGCCCGGAGGAGTACCTGGGCATCAGGGCCATGGACCACGTCCGTGCCCAGGTCCGGGCCTCGGCCCCGGACGTCGAGGTAAGCCGGATCAATGCTGCGGCCTACGAGCCGGGCACCCTGCTGATGCAGGTCAGCCCGTCCCTCTTCGGCGAAAGCAAGCTCATTGAAGTGGAATCCGTCGAGGCCATGAACGACGCCTTCCTGGCGGACTGCCTCGCATACCTGGACCATCCGGAAGCGGATGTCGTCCTGGTCCTCCGGCACGGCGGCGGAGTCCGGGGGAAAAAACTCCTGGACGCGGTCAAGAAGGGCGGCTGGCCCGTGGTGGACTGCCAGCCCCTCAAAAAAGACTCAGACAAGACTGCGTTCGTAGCGGCCGAGTTCAAGGCCGGCGGCCGCCGTATCGAGCAGGACGCCGTGCAGGCACTGGTGAACGCCGTCGGCGCGAATCTTTCGGAGCTTGCGGCGGCGTGCAGCCAGCTCATCGCCGATGCAGGGACCACCGTGACTGCGGAGATTGTAGACCGCTACTACGGGGGCCGTATTGAAGCGACGGCGTTCAAGGTGGCGGACGCGGCAATGGCAGGCAACGCTCCCTTGGCCCTGTCCACGCTCCGCCATGCCCTGGCCACGGGAGCAGACCCCGTTCCCCTTGTTGCCGCGCTGGCCGCGAAGCTCCGTACCGTGGCCCGCGTTGCCGGTGCATCCGGCTCCTCTGCCCAGATCGCGGCGGAGCTCGGCATGCAGCCCTGGCTCGTGGAGCAGGCGCAGCGGGACGTCCGCCGGTGGACCCCGGATGGCCTGGTCCGGTCCATCCAGGCAACGGCCGAGGCGGACGCACAGGTCAAAGGGCTTTCCCGGGACCCCGTGTATGCGGTGGAGCATGCCGTCACGGTGATCGCCATGTCCGTCCGGGGCCGCTGAGTGTTGTCCCCCAGTCCTACGGGACCTTCCACAGACTCCGGGCCGCGCAGGACCTAAAACTTGTAGGCGCCTCAGAACCTGCATGGCTCGGATCCGCGCACAAGCCTTGGACCGGCAGGAACCCTTCCGCTTGAATCCGCAGCTTAAAGATGTGTGGCCGGCCCCCGAGGGGACCGGCCACGACCATCAGTTCGGTGGAACTGGAAACCTTACAGTGCGTTGACCTTCTTGGAGATCGCCGACTTGCGGTTTGCTGCGTTGTTCTTGTGCAGGACACCCTTGCTAACAGCCTTGTCCAGCTTGCGGCTGGCAGTAACCAGGGCAGCAGCAGCTGCATCCTTGTCCGTGGACTCAACGGCGGTGTTGACGGCGCGGATGGCCGTCTTCAGCTCTGACTTGACTGCGTTGTTGCGCAGGCGTGCCTTCTCGTTGGTGAGGATGCGCTTCTTCTGGGACTTGATATTCGCCACGTGTGAACTCTCTTTTTAATGCGGAAATGGTCTAGAGGGCTTTCAGGTTGGCCATTGACTGAGCGGCGTGGGGATACCTATGGCGGCCAACCATCAGTGGCCGTCGACCTGCACGGACACACAGCTATAAAGAATAGCAGGTCAGCGGCAGGGCTGGCCATTTTCCGTCCTTACGTCCAGCCGTGTCGCCTGCGCAGCCCGTCCGCCACGTTTTCGAACCGCGCACGGTCCAGGACTGCACCTTCCCGCCGGATGCCCTCCGGCCGAAGCTGTACGATCCGGTCCAGCCGGGCCTCGCTGGCCCGGCCCTGCCTGTCCCAGGCGCCGGCGCCCAGGTCAACATAGTCCTGCGACGTTGCCGCTTCGGGAACACGGTCCTTGCTGGTCAGCATTACCCCGAGCAGGTATCGGCCGCTGCGGCCCACCAAAAGTACGGGGCGGTCCTTGCCCCGGCTGTGGTCCTCTTCGTAGGGCACCCACGCCCACACCACCTCGCCCGGATCCGGTTCACCGTCCGGCCTGGGCGCGTAGTGGGCGCTGAACTGGCCCTGGAAGTCACCTGGGTACCCGTCGCCGTCGCGGACGGAGGCAGGGCGGCGGCTGTTGCCGGATGCCGGTGCCGTCGGGCCGGGGGAGGAAACCCTGTCCGGTGCGGCGGAAGTCCTGGCTGCTTTTGTGAGTGCCCGGAGGCCTGCCTGGACGGCATCCTGCAGTGATCGGAGATTGAGAACCATCCAGCAACCCTATAGCCGGGCCCGGTACGGGGGAACGAAGACAGCTGGTCCAGCCAGGATGCGGTGGCGCAGGCGCTGACGTGGGACACTGGAAGTTGAAAATGTGCGGTCGGGCCGCAGCGTGCCATCGGCGCGTCCTGCCTGGTTGCCCAATGCCATCAGTGAATGCCAACAGTAAGGACCCTGCGTGTCTCCCATGGCCCGCACCGCCCCGGTGCCCGCCGCGACAGATCCGGCCATTATTCGGAATTTCTGCATCATCGCGCACATTGACCACGGCAAGTCCACGCTGGCCGACCGGATGCTTCAGTTGACCGGAGTGGTCCAGCCCCGCGACATGAAGGCCCAGTACCTGGACCGGATGGACATCGAACGCGAACGCGGCATCACCATCAAGTCACAGGCGGTCCGGATGCCGTGGGAACTTGACGGCAAGAGCTACGCGCTCAACATGATCGATACCCCGGGCCACGTTGACTTCACGTACGAGGTCTCCCGCTCCCTCGCAGCCTGCGAAGGGGCGATCCTCCTGGTGGACGCGGCGCAGGGCATCGAGGCCCAGACGCTGGCCAACCTGTACCTCGCGATGGAGAACAACCTCACCATCATTCCGGTCCTGAACAAGATCGATCTTCCGGCAGCGCAGCCGGAGAAGTACGCTGCGGAACTTGCCAGCCTCATCGGAGGCGACCCGGAGGACGTGCTCCGCGTATCGGGAAAGACCGGCATGGGCGTTGAAGCGCTGCTGGACAAGATCGTGCGCGACCTGCCGGCTCCCGAGGGCGACGCAAACGCCCCGGCCCGCGCCATGATCTTCGACTCCGTCTACGACACCTACCGCGGCGTGGTCACCTATGTCCGCGTGGTGGACGGCATGCTGCACCCGCGCGAGCGCATCCAGATGATGTCCACGCGGGCCACGCACGAACTCCTGGAGATCGGCGTGAGCTCCCCGGAACCCACGCCCTCGAAGGGCCTCGGCGTCGGCGAAGTGGGATACCTCATCACCGGCGTGAAGGACGTCCGTCTTTCCAAGGTCGGCGACACCGTCACCAACCTCGCGAAGCCGGCCGCTGAATCACTGCCGGGCTACGCCGACGCCAAGCCGATGGTCTTCTCCGGCCTGTATCCGCTGGACGGCACCGACTACCCGGTGCTCCGGGACGCGCTTGAAAAGCTGATGCTTAATGACGCCGCGCTGGTCTACGAACCCGAAACGTCGGCCGCGCTGGGTTTCGGATTCCGTGTGGGCTTCCTCGGCCTGCTCCACCTCGAAATCACCCGCGAACGGCTCGAGCGCGAGTACAACCTGGACCTGATTTCCACCGCACCCAACGTGGAATACGAAGTGACGCTGGAGGACAAGAAGGTGGTCCATGTGACCAACCCCAGCGAATACCCCTCCGGCAAGATCCACGAGGTTCGCGAACCGATGGTGTCCGCCACCATCCTCGCTCCGAACGAGTTCGTCGGCGCCATCATGGAACTGTGCCAGAGCCGCCGCGGCGTTATGGGCGGAATGGACTACCTCTCCGAGGACCGGGTGGAAATCCGGTACCGCCTGCCGCTGGCGGAGATTGTGTTCGACTTCTTCGACATCCTCAAGTCCAAAACCCGAGGCTACGGGTCCCTGGACTGGAAGGCCGACGGCGACCAGGTGGCTGACCTGGTGAAGGTTGACATCATGCTCCAGGGTGAACAGGTGGATGCCTTCTCGGCCATCACCCACCGCGACAAGGCCTACGCCTACGGCGTAATGATGACCACCAAACTGCGCGAGCTGATCCCGAGGCAGCAGTTCGAGGTGCCCATCCAGGCGGCCATCGGGTCCAGGATCATTGCCCGTGAAAGCATCCGCGCCATCCGCAAGGACGTGCTGGCCAAGTGCTACGGCGGTGACATTTCCCGTAAGCGCAAACTGCTGGAAAAGCAGAAGGAAGGCAAGAAGCGCATGAAGATGGTGGGCCGGGTCGAGGTCCCCCAGGAAGCCTTCATCGCCGCCCTCACCACCGACGAGTCCAAGGACAAGGCAAAGAAGTAGTGAACACAGCGTCCGGCAACACCGGAGGCCCCAGCAATGCCTAGCATTCTTCCTCTCGGCGACCCGGCGCCGTCGGACGGTCTGTTGCCTGCCCAGGCAGCGGACGGTGCGGCGGACCGGGCGTTCGGGCTGTACGTGCACATTCCTTTCTGTGCCGTCCGGTGCGGGTACTGCGATTTCAACACCTACACCGCCACGGAACTGGGCGGCGGCGCATCCCAGGATGCGTATGCCGGCACGGCCGCATCCGAAGTGGCGCTGGCGGGGAAGGTCCTGGCCGGATCCGGGCTTCCGGCGCGCAAACTCAGTACCGTGTTCTTCGGCGGCGGCACCCCCACCCTGCTGCCCGCGGACGACCTTGCCCTGATCCTCCGCCGCGCCATCGACGAGTGGGGAATCGAGGATGGCGCCGAGGTGACCACCGAGGCGAACCCGGACTCGGTCACCCCTGAATCCCTGGCCATTCTCAAGGACGCCGGGTTCACCAGGGTCTCCTTCGGCATGCAGTCCGCTGTTCCCCATGTCCTGAAGGTCCTGGACAGGACCCACACGCCCAGCCGCGTGCCGCAGGTCGTTCAGTGGGCGCGTGATGCCGGACTCGCCGTGAGCCTGGACCTCATTTACGGGACACCAGGGGAGTCGCTGGACGACTGGCGCTACTCCCTTGAGACGGCGCTGTCCTACCAGCCGGACCACATCAGCGCCTACGCCCTCATTGTGGAGGACGGCACCAAGCTCGCCGCCCAGATCCGCCGTGGCGAAGTTCCCGGAATCGACGACGACGACCACGCCGACAAGTACGAACTCGCCGACCACCTCATCACCCAGGCCGGCCTCGGCTGGTACGAGGTCAGCAACTGGGCCCGCACGCCGGAGCAGGCCTGCCGGCACAACCTCGCCTACTGGCGGGGCGACGACTGGTGGGGGATTGGACCGGGGGCGCACTCCCACGTGGGCGGCGTCCGCTGGTGGAATGTCAAGCACCCCACGGCCTACGCCGGACGCCTTGCGCAGGGAGTGTCACCGGCAGCCGGCAGGGAAACCCTGGACCAGGAGACCCGGAATGTCGAGCGTGTCATGCTCGAGGCCCGTCTCCAGTCCGGCCTCGACGTGTGGTCACTGGGCCAGGCGGGACGGCACGAGGTGGCCGGACTGATCGCGGACGGCCTCGTGGATCCTGCCGCCGCTTTCAAGGGAAGGCTGGTCCTCACGCTCAAAGGGAGGCTGCTGGCAGACGCGGTGGTGCGCCGGGTCCTCCCGGACTGATCGGCACAAAGCAACGCGGGCCCGCGCCCGCAGCGTTCCCTGGCCGTGGAGCCGGTGCGGCCTTGCGGGGCCGGGGTGGAGTTACTTGATCCAGCGCAGGTTGTACTGGTACCGGTGCGGCTGTCCACGGTTGACATGGATGCCGGCCGCCACCGAGAAGCAGGTCAGGGCAATCCAGATGAGGGTGGCTATGACGGCAAAGACGTTGCCGATCACGGGAACGAAGACCACCAGGATGTTCGCAACCAGGGCAGCGATGGTGGGCGGCAGGCTGAAGTTCAGGGCTTCCTTGGATTCCTGGGCGGTGAAAGGCCCCCGGTCCCGGAAGATCAGGTAGATCAGCAGCGACGGAACACAGCCCAGGATGCCCCCAAAGTGGGCCATCGTGGCCCATTGGCGGTCTTCGCTGGCTGTGAGGGGCAGCGCATTCGCGGGAACGCCGTGGTACTCCGAACGGCCCTGGCCGCCCTGGGTGTCCCTGTGATCGCGTGCGTTTTCTGCCACAGTCTGTTCCTTCTGAAGTGCAATGGTGCCGGCCAAGAATGCTTACTTGGTGCGCAGGCCTGCATTGTTGCAGGATCCGCAGTACCAAGAATACTTGGTACTGCCCGGTATCGGCGCCGGAATGCGCGCGCCGGGGTGGAGCGCCCTCAGGGAACGGTGAGGAAGTCGATGACTTCCTCAACCCTCCCCAACAGCGAGGCTTCAAGGTCTGCGTAGGTGCGGACGGCGCCGAGGAGTTTCTGCCAGCCGAGTCCGATGTCCTCTTTGGTGGCATGGGGCCAGCCGAACGCTGCGAGGATGCCGGTCTTCCAGTCCTGCCCGCGCGGCACCACTGGCCACTGCTCAATGCCCAGGACAGCGGGCCGGATGGCCTGCCACACGTCCACATAGGGGTGCCCCACAATCAGGACGTTCCCCGCGGCACCCGGCGAGGCCATAACGGCGTCGGCTATGCGTGATTCCTTGGAGTCCGGCACGAGGTGGTCCACCAGGACACCCAGCCGCCTGCCGGGTCCGGGCCTGAACCCTGCGACTGCCGCCGCGAGGTCATCAATGCCGTGGAGGGGTTCGACGACGATGCCCTCCACGCGCAGGTCATCTCCCCAGACCTTTTCCACCAGTTCCGCGTCGTGCTTTCCCTCCACCCAGATGCGGCTGGCTTTGGCCACCTGCGCCCGCTGGCCGGCAACCCGGACTGACCCGGAAGCCGTCCGGCCGGGCCCGGCAACGGCACCGGCTGCCTGCCGCGGGGCCGGGGGCAGGAGCTTGATGGCCCGCCCTTCGAGAAGGAATCCGAAGCCCAAGCGGAAAGACCTGGACTTTCCGCGCCTGTCCTCCAGGGCAACCACATGCATTCCGCCGGATTTTTCGACGCGGGTCACGGCACCCACCCAGCCGGACTGGACGTCCTCGAGCACCATTCCCCGTTCAACGGGCACCTCGGGCAGTTCAGTCTTTGCGGGAGCGGACAAGTCCCGCGGGCCCCAGTTCTGGTACTGCATGGTTTCACTCCGCCTAGCGTTCGGTACAGGTCCGGAATTTCGCCCGGAGCGGTACCAATGCTAGCAACGGGGGGAGGCATAATAGACTGTTAGCACTTAGGCATGTCGAGTGCTAACCCTTGAGGTGGCACAGCGCGGGCGGTGCTGCCGCCCCGAACCCTGGATGGAGGTGGAGTGTGAGCGAGCCACGCAAACTCGAAGTGCTGCGTGCAATCGTGGAGGACTACGTCCACTCCCGGGAACCCGTCGGGTCCAAGGCCCTGGTGGAGCGGCACCATCTCGGTGTGTCCAGCGCGACGATCAGGAACGATATGGCCGCCCTGGAGGAAGAGGGCCTGATCACCGCTCCGCACACCAGCGCCGGGCGTATCCCCACAGACAAGGGTTACCGGCTGTTCGTGGACCAGATCTCTGCAGTCAAACCGCTGTCCCAGGCGGAACGGAGGGCCATCCAGTCACTGCTGGAAGGATCGGACGACCTTGACGACGTCCTTGACCGCACCGTCCGGCTGCTGTCGCAGCTGACCAACCAGGTCGCGGTGGTCCAGTACCCGCACCTGAGCCGGGCACTGGTCCGCCATATCGAGTTCGTCCTCCTTGCACCGCGGAAGGTGCTGGTGGTGCTGATCGCCAACAGCGGCAAGGTGGAGCAGCGCGTTATCGACGTCGGCCAGGACCTGGCGGATGACGCCCTCGCCAGCCTGCGGGCACGGTTCCTCGGATCCCTTGCCGGCACGCCGCTGAGCCAGCTCGCCCAGTCCCTGCCGGCGGTGGTGGCCACAGCGGCCCCGAGCCAAAGGCAGGCCGCCCATGCCCTCGCCGTCGGCCTCGAGGGACTGGCCCAGAGCAGCAGGGAGGACCGCATGGTCATGGCGGGCACAGCCAACCTTGCGCGGTCCAACGTGGACTTTCCGCTCAGCATCGGTCCGGTCCTCGAAGCGCTTGAGGAGCAGGTGGTCATGCTCCGCCTGCTGAGCGAAATGGCGCAGGACCACCGCGGAGTGGCTGTCAGCATCGGCCGCGAGAATCCCTACGACGGCCTGGCCGAGGCATCCGTGGTTGCAACAGGGTACGGTCCGGACCACGTTGCCAAAATCGGCGTCCTGGGGCCAACCAGGATGGACTATCCCACCACCATGGCCGCCGTCAGGGCCGTCGCCCGGTACCTTTCGCGGATCCTGGGCCCCTGACGTTTTCCGGTTCCCCGGGCAGGCAGAGCATTTTCCGCAGTCCAACTGCAGGCAGTACAACAAGGAAGAGATACGAACTTTGAGCAGCCACTACGACGTCCTTGGAGTCTCACCGGAGGCCACGGGAGAAGAGATCAAGAAGGCCTACCGCAAACTGGCGCGCACCCTCCACCCGGACGTCAACCCGGGTGAGGACGCGTCGGACCGCTTCAAGGCCGTGACCCACGCCTACGAGGTTCTCTCTGACCCGCAGAAGCGCCGCGTCTATGACACCACCGGCAACGAAAACGGCACGGACAACGGCTTCGGCGGAGGCGGATACGCCGGCCAGGGCTTCGCGTTCCAGGACATTTTCGACACCTTCTTCGGTGCCGGCGGAAGCACCGGCCCGGCTTCCCGCGTCAGGCGCGGCCAGGACGCCCTCATCAGTGTCCGCATTGAACTGCGTGACGCTGTTTTCGGCGTCAATAAGAAACTGGAAGTGGACACAGCCGTTATGTGCCCCACCTGCGACGGTTCGTGCTGCCAGCCGGGAACCCACCCGGAACGCTGCGACATCTGCGGCGGCAGCGGCCAGGTCCAGCGCGCAGTCCGGTCCATCCTGGGACAGGTCATGACCGCCGCCCCGTGCGGAACCTGCGAAGGCTTCGGCACCGTCATCAAGGACCCCTGCAACGAGTGCAGCGGCCAAGGACGCATCCGCAGCCGTCGTTCACTGACCATCAAGGTTCCAGCCGGCGTGGCCACCGGAACCCGCATCCAGCTCTCGGGCCAGGGCGAAGCAGGTCCTGCCGGCGGCCCTGCCGGCGACCTCTACGTCGAGATCCGCGTAAACAACGACGCCACGTATGTCCGGGACAACGACGACCTCCACGCAACCCTGCACATTCCCATGACGGCGGCAGCCCTGGGTACCGAAGTGAGCCTGGAAACGTTCGACGGGCCGCAGGAAATCGACGTCAAGCCCGGCACCCAGTCCGGCGAGATCATCACCCTTCGCGGACTTGGCGTGACCCACCTCCGCGGTTACGGGCGCGGCGACCTGAAAGTGCACCTCCAGGTCGAAACCCCCGCGAAACTCGACCCTGCACAGGAGGACCTCCTGCGGCAGCTTGCCAAACTCCGCGGTGAGCAGATCACCGAAGGAAAGCTTGCGGCCAGCGGAGGCATGTTCGCCAAGCTCCGGGACCGGCTCGGTAACCTGTAGCGGTGAGCAACCCGGTCTTTTTCACCCCTCCCGGTTCCCTTGACCAGATGGTGGCGGGGGAGGTCTTTGTCCTTGAAGGGCCCGAGGCGCGGCACGCCGTCACGGTGAAGCGGATCGCCCCCGGCGAGCCCGTTGACATCGTGGACGGCGCCGGGACCCGCATGAGCGGAAAGGTGCTGGCGGCATCCCCGTCCGGGCTGGATGTTGAGTGCGCCTCCCTGTCCGTCGAGCCGCAGCCAGGCACCAGGCTGGTGCTGGTGCAGGCACTGGCCAAAGGCGACAGGGACGAACTTGCCATTGAGACGGCAACAGAGCTGGGGATCGACGCCGTTATACCCTGGCAGTCCGAGCGGTCCATCGTCAGGTGGAAAGGCGACCGGGCGGCGAAAGCCCACGCCAAATGGCAGTCCGTGGTCACGGCGGCAGCCAAGCAGGCCCGCCGCGCATGGATTCCCGAGGTACGGCCCGCCGTCGACACGGCCGCGCTGGCCGGCCTCGTGGAGACGGCTCAGCTTGCCATAATCCTGCATGAGGACGCGGTCAGGCCCCTGCGGACCGTGCTGGAAGCATGGCAGGGCGGCGGAAACGGGACGGAACCGCGGGAAGTGCTCCTGCTTGTTGGACCGGAAGGCGGCATCAGTCCCCGGGAAGTCACCCGCCTCTGCGGCAAAGGTGCCGTCACGGCGCTGCTGGGCCCCCATGTGCTGCGCTCATCCACTGCCGGGCCCGCCGCCGTCGTGCTCGCCAGCGACGTCCTGGGACGATGGGCGGCCCCTGGCGCCGCACCTGCCGGTTGAGCAGGCAGCGGAGCTGCAGGGTGCGGGCTAGCGGACCTTGAAGGCCCGCGAGTCCTCGTTCTGATCCGGCTGCCCGCTGGCGCCGGCCTGGGCAACGCGCAGCTCGTAGTCGCCCGCAGGGAGCGTGAGGGCCAGCGTAAAGAGCCCTCCCTGTCCCGGTTCGGCAGAGGCCGTTGTTTCTCCGGTGAGGAAGGGCGCCTTGGTGCCGCCCGCCTCCATCCGCTGGATCTGCCAGCGCAACTTGCTGCCGGCAAGCGTGCTGCGGCCGGTGATCTTCACGCTTCCGCCGGCGATTTCCACATTTTCCTGCGGATCGATGACCCAGACGGGCGCCACCATGCCCGCGGCCCTCGTCATCGGGTCGCCCAGCTGGACGTGGCCGAAAGCAACGTAGTCTGTGTGCCCGTCCACCAGGATCCGCACGCGGATCTGCTGCCCGGAATCGATGAGCCCGGAGCTGGCCGCAGCGGCCGTGGCCGTGTAGACCAGCTGCTGGACGGCACGGGCCGCCATGTCGGCGTCGAGGTTGCTGTTGAACGCGTCCTCGGACACGTCCACCGTGATGACGTCCTTGCCGGAAATCGAGGTGGCCAGCTCGCTGGGGTTCTGCCACGGGGTGAAGAAGTCGGGGTCAAGCGGCTTATCCTGCATCATCGCCCGCAGGGCACGGGTCACGGGGTTCTCCTGCTCCGGCACGTCCCTGAACTCACGGTAGAGGAACACGCTGCTGCCGGTGCGGCCAATCCAGTACACCGGCGCCTTGTTGGAGGACTGCGTGGTTTCGAGCGGTGCGCTGGTGGACGGCGCAGTGCCGGTGGCAGCAGGGCCGGAATTCAGGAGCCCGCTCGGTGAAGGATTCGGCTCGGCGAGGCACCCCGCCAGGAGCGGTGTCACTGCCAGAACAGCCGCGAGGACCGCAGGGCGGACACGGCCCTGTCGTCGTCCTGCCCTCAGGGGCGCAGCAGATTCCGGCACGTTTGTTTGCCCGTCCTTTCACGAATGGGCCGCTTCCCCGGGCGGCGGTACTCCAGCAATGAATCTGGATTTCCAGCATGGCACAGGGCATCGAACAGAATGGCCGTGCCGGCGCCACTGGAGCCAACTGCAACAGGAACGATATGAGGCCGATATGAAGTTGATACCTAATGACGCAACCTCCTGTACCGGACGGCGTGTTCACGCTTGTCCTTGTAGTGGGACAATCCGGTGTCGACGCCGTACTGGCGTAAGATGGAGGGACCGCTTGGGCAAGGCGCACCGGATGCGGTGACCGGCCCGGCGGTGGACATTTATTTTCGGACTTTGAGGGGATCACGGGCCTGCGGGCCATCACCATGACTGAATCAGCGAATGGAAAGCGCCGGCTCAACACGGGCGAAGGCGCCGCAGGGGAATTTCCCCACTCTCTCCCCGGCAGCCGTACCGAAGTTGTTGTTTTCGACAACTCCGACCAGATGGTCCAGTCACTGGGCAGCCACGATGAGGCGCTGCGCTTCATCGAGGAACAGTTCCCGCACGTCAATTTCCATGTCCGCGGCAACGAGCTCTCCATCACCGGTCCTGCCAGCGACGTGCCCCGCATCATGCGGCTCCTCCACGAGGTCCGCGGCCTGGTGGCCCGTGGAACCGTCATCAGTCCGGCCGTCCTGCAGCAGCTCGTGGCCCTCCTGCGTACCCAGTCACTGCAAAACCCCGTGGACGTGCTGACGCACGACATCCTGTCCAGCCGCGGGAAGACGATCCGGCCTAAGACGCTGAACCAGAAGACCTACGTTGACGCCATCGACGACAACACCGTGATTTTCGGCATCGGCCCGGCCGGAACCGGCAAGACCTACCTGGCCATGGCCAAGGCAGTGCAGGCGCTTCAGCAGAAGGAGGTCAGCCGGATCATCCTGACGCGTCCGGCAGTTGAGGCGGGGGAGCGGCTGGGATTCCTGCCGGGAACCCTGAGCGACAAGATCGATCCCTACCTCCGCCCGCTTTACGACGCGCTGCACGACATGATGGACCCGGAGTCCATTCCCAGGCTGATGGCGGCCGGCACCATAGAAGTGGCTCCCCTGGCCTACATGCGCGGACGGACGCTCAATGACGCCTTCATCATCCTTGACGAGGCGCAGAACACCACGCCCGAGCAGATGAAGATGTTCCTGACTCGGCTTGGCTTTGGCTCCAAGATGGTGGTCACCGGTGACGTCACCCAGGTGGACCTGCCTTTCGGCACCCGTTCCGGGCTCCGCATTGTCGAGGAGATCCTGCAGGGCATCGAAGGCGTCAGTTTTTCCGTGCTGGACGCAGCTGATGTTGTCCGGCACCGGCTGGTGGGGGATATTGTCAATGCCTACAGCATCTGGGATGACGCACAGCGCAGCCGGGTGAAGCATTCGGCGGGCGCCGGCAAGCGGGGGGAACACGCATGAGCATCGAGGTGAACAATGAGTCCGGCGTCCAGGTGGATGAAGCTGAACTCGTGGCGTTGTCCCGGTACATATTCGAACAGCTCTACATCCATCCGCAAGCTGAACTGTCCATCCTGCTGGTGGACGAACCTGCCATGGAGAAGCTCCACATTGAGCTGATGGATGAGCCGGGCTCCACAGATGTGCTGTCCGTGCCCATGGACGAGCTGACCCCGGGTACGCCGGACCGGCCCACCCCGCAGGGAATGCTGGGCGACATTGCCATCTGCCCGCAGGTGGCCAAGGTCCAGGCCAAAAACGCCGGCCACCCCCTCCAGGACGAGATGTTGCTGCTGACCACCCACGGGATCCTGCACCTGCTGGGCTACGACCACGCCGAACCCGAGGAAAAGGCCGAAATGTTCGGGCTCCAGCGTGAACTGCTGTCCGGCTTCACCGGCAAAGAAGCGCCTGCCGAGACCACCCAGTGACGCCCCTGCTCCTCGTGGCAATGGCCCTGGTTTTCCTGGCCGTTGCGGCCGTGCTGACCGCGGCGGAGGCCGCATTCAACTTCATTCCGCGCCATGACGCCGAAGAAGCCCTGGTCAAAAGCCGCGGTGGCGCCCTGCGGCGCATCCTCGGCCAGCCGGTGGCCCACATCAGGGCCCTGCGGTTCTGGCGCATCTGGTTCGAAATGGCGTCCGCCGTCGCCGTGTCCGTCCTGCTCTACAGCCTGCTCAGCAATGTCTGGCTTGCGGGCCTGGCGGCAACCGGGATCATGGCCCTGCTGGGCTTTGTCATTGTTGGCGTCTCACCGCGGCAGCTCGGCCGGCTCCACGCAGCTGCTGTTGTCCGCTTCACCGCGCCCATGATCCGTTTCCTCACCTGGGTCCTGGGGCCCATCCCCGGCTGGCTGGTGAGGCTTGGAAGTACCGCGGCCCCGGGAGCGCCCGGCGGTGACGAGGCGTTCTTCAGCGAGCAGGAATTCCGTGAACTCGTGGAGCGCGCCAGCGAGTCGGACATGATCGAGGACACTGAGGCTGAGATGATCCAGTCCGTCTTCGACTTCGGGGACACCCTTGTCCGGGCCGTCATGGTGCCCCGGACAGACATCCTCACCATCGAGGCGGGGTCGAGCCTGCGCCAGGCCATGTCCCTGTTCCTCCGCTCCGGCTATTCCCGGATTCCGGTCATCGGCGACAGCACCGACCATATCCTCGGCATCATCTACCTGAAGGATGTTGCCGCCGTCATCCATGAGCTGGCGCCCAATGAGGAACCGCCGCTGGTGGAGTCGCTCGCCCGCGACGTCCGGTACGTACCGGAGTCCAAACCCGTCAGCGACCTGCTCCGCGAGCTGCAGAAAGAGTCCACGCACGTGGCCATCGTGATCGATGAATACGGCGGAACGGCCGGTCTGGTCACCCTGGAGGACCTGATCGAGGAAATCGTGGGCGAAATCGTGGACGAGTACGACACCGAAAGCGCCGAGGCGGTTGCGTTGGGTGACGGCTCGTACCGGGTCAGCGCACGCATGGGCATCGACGACCTCGGGGAGCTCTTTGACATTGAGCTTGACGACGACGAAGTGGACACCGTCGGCGGCCTCCTCGCCAAGGCCCTGGGCCGCGTTCCCATCGTGGGGAGCTCCGTGGAGGTACACGGCGTGTCCCTCCGGGCCGACCGGCTTGAAGGCCGACGGAACCGCGTCAGCCACATCATTGCGGCGCCGTTGGCAAAAGAAGACACTGACCTTGAAGACCTCTTCGACGAGGCGGAAGCAACCCAGCAGGGAGTCTCACGTGAGCAAGAAAAATAAGGCCGAAAGCCACGACGATTTTGGCGGTTTCCGGGCAGGGTTCTCGATCCTGGTGGGCCGGCCCAACGCGGGCAAGTCCACTTTGACGAACGCGCTGGTGGGCAAGAAAGTGGCTATTACTTCCGCGAAGCCGCAGACGACCCGCCACACCATCCGAGGCATCGTCCACCGCGAGGATGCCCAGCTCATCCTCGTGGATACGCCAGGGCTCCACCGCCCCCGCACCCTTCTCGGGAAGCGCCTCAACGACCTCGTGGCAGACACGCTGGCCGAGGTGGACGCGATTGGCTTCTGCCTGCCGGCCAACGAAAAGATCGGCCCCGGGGACAAATTCATTGCCGCGCAGCTTGCAGCAGTGGGCAGCAAGCCCGTGATTGCCATCGTCACCAAAGCCGACCTCGTGGACCGCCAGGCCCTGACCGAACAGCTCCTGGCTGTTGCGGCCCTCGGCCGGGAGGTGATGGGGGAGGACGGCTGGAAGGATATCGTTCCCGTTTCTGCCACCGACGGCTTCCAGGTGGGCACCGTGGCGGACGTCCTGATCAGCCACATGCCGCCGTCGCCCCCGCTGTACCCGGACGGTGAGCTGACGGACGAGCCCGAGGCTGTCATGGTCGCCGAACTGATCCGGGAGGCGGCGCTGGAAGGCGTCCGCGATGAACTGCCCCACTCGCTCGCTGTTGTGGTGGAGGAAATTGTTCCCCGCGAAGACCGGCCGGAAGACAGCCCGCTGCTGGACGTGCGGGTCAACCTGTACGTTGAACGTCCCTCGCAGAAGGCCATCATCATCGGCAAGGGCGGCAGCCGGCTGCGCGAAGTTGGCACCAATGCCCGCAAGGGCATCGAGGCGCTCCTCGGCACGCGGATCTATCTTGACCTTCACGTGAAGGTGGCGAAGGACTGGCAGCGGGACCCGAAACAGCTGGTAAAGCTGGGCTTCTGAGCCGCGACAGCCGTGCCGGCGCAGACCGCCCGGCATTTTCCCAGCCTGGGCCACTAAAATGGGCCGGATTTGGTTTTTAGAGGAAGGTTCACCACGTGGGGCTAGGCCGCGATAGACGCGACAACGGATTCGACGGGCCCGCAGGGCCCGGACCCGTATCCCGACATGCCGAGGACGGAGCCGCCGGCGCGGCCCGCCATCTTGGGCCCGTCAGCCGCATGCCGGTGTGGCTCAAGGTGGTCACAGCCGTCCTCTCAGTGGCCATTGTCGGCGGCCTCGTGTTTGCCGGCTTCTGGTTCCTGCGCCTGCAGGGCAATATTTCCAAAGCCCCCCTGAATGCAGGCGGCGGCAGCACCGATTCGGTGAGTGACGCCTCCGGACGGATGCAGATCCTTATTCTCGGTTCGGACACGCGTGACGGGAAGAACTCCGGCTACGGCACCGCGGATGACTCTAACGGATACGGCAAGTCCGATGTCATGATGCTGATGGACATCTCCGAGGACAACAAACGCGTCAGCGTCATCAGCTTCCCGCGGGACCTGCTGGTTGACATCCCGCAGTGCAAGGACACAAAAACCAACCAGGTCTATCCTGCCCGCAGCGGCGTGATGATCAACGAAGCCATGGCGGAAGCGGGCATTGGCTGCGCCGTGGATACGGTCAACAAGCTCACCGGCCTGGAGGTTGACCACTTCATGATGGCCGACTTCAACGCGGTGAAGGAACTGTCCAACGCGGTCGGGGGAGTCGAGGTGTGCATCAGCGACGCCGTCTACGATCCTGACTCCCGCCTCCGGCTGCCCGCCGGAACCTCCGCGGTCCAGGGCGAAATGGCCCTCGCGTTCCTGCGCACCCGGCACGCTTTTGCCGACGGCGGCGACCTCGGCCGCATCAAGGCGCAGCAAGGCTTCCTGTCGTCCCTGACCCGCAAGATCAAGGACGACGGAACGCTTTCGGATCCCGGCAAGATGCTGAAGATCGCCGACGTCGTCACCCAAAACCTGACCGTCGATGAAGGACTCGCCTCGGTGCCAAGCCTGCTCACCATCGGGACCCGGCTCAAGGACATCGACATCAGCAAAGTGGCGTTCGTGGCTGTCCCCACTGCGCCGGCAGTGATGGATCCCAACAGGCTCCAGATTGCTGAGCCCGCCGGTTCCCAGCTCTTCTCCGCCCTGCGCCAGGACGTCGACCTGACCGATCCCACCGCGCCGTCGCCGGCGCCTTCCGAAACATCGGCGCCCCCCACCACGGCCCCCACGGAAACCGCGCCTGCGCTCCCGCCCTACGACAAAGCCCTGCAACCGGTCACTGTGGCCAACGGCAGCGGCGTCCCGGGCCGTGCGCAGGAAATTGTCCAGGCACTGAGCTCCGGCGGATTTACGCAGGCCGGCCAGTTCGAGGCGACGGCGGTGGCGCAGTCGGTGGTCTACTACGGCGCGGATTTCGCGGATGTTGCAGCGGATGTTGCGGCGATGTTGGGCATCCCGGCCGCACAGATGCTGCCTGCGCCGAACATTGCGGGGGTCCAGGTGTACCTCGGTACCGACTTCACCGCCGGCACTACGTACGGGGCGGCCGTACTGCCCGAGGACATCGTTAACCAGACAGCAAAAGACGCTTCCTGCCAGCAGGCCAACCCGGCCCTTGTCGTCGGGGATTAGCAGGCAGGCTTAACGTCGATGGGGCCCGCCGGAGGGCGGGCCCCATCCCGCGCTGCTACCAGATGCTGACGCGTTCCCCGGGAGGCATCCACATGCCGTCCTGCTCGGAAACATCGAATGCTTCGTGGAAGGCGTCGAGGTTCCTGGCAATGGCATTGGTGCGGAACTCGTTGGGGGAGTGGGGGTCCGTCGCGAGGCGGCGGATAGCTTCCTCCTGCCTGATGACCTGCCGCCATCCGGCGGCCCAGGAGGCAAAAAAGCGCTGCTCCCCGGTCAGGCCGTCCAGGACCTCCGGCTCCTTACCGTCAAGGCTGATCTGATACGCCTTGTAGGCGATCGCCAGCCCGGCCAGGTCGCCGATATTTTCGCCAAGAGTGAGCCGGCCGTTGACGTTGTGTCCCGGCGCCGCGGAGGGTGACAGGGCATCGTACTGGGCCACGAGTTTGGCGGTGAGCTTTTCGAAAGCTTGCCGGTCCTCATCCGTCCACCAGTTCCGCAGCGTTCCGCCGCCGTCGAACTGGGATCCCTGGTCGTCAAAACCATGGCCGATCTCGTGCCCGATGACGGCCCCGATGCCGCCGTAGTTCACGGCGTCGTCCGCGTCGGCGGTGAAGAACGGAGGCTGCAGGATCGCTGCCGGGAACACGATTTCGTTCATCATGGGGTGGTAGTACGCGTTGACCGTCTGCGGTGTCATGAGCCACTTGTTGCGGTCCACCGGCTTGCCCACCTCGTCAAGGTGCCGGTCGACGTCGGCATTGTGTGCACGCTCCACGTTGCCCAGGAGGTCAGCCGGATCGATCTCCACGGCTGAGTAGTCAATCCATTCCTCCGGGTAGCCGATCTTCGCCCGGAAGCCCTCCAGTTTCCGAAGCGCCTCCGCCTTCGTGGCCTCTCCCATCCAGCCCACTGCGGTGATGCTCTGCCGGTAGGCCTCAATCAGGTTGGCAACAAGCGCCTGCATGCGGGCCTTGTGCGTCTCGGGGAAGTGGCGGGCCACGTAGATCTGTCCCACGGCTTCGCCCAGTGCCGCTTCGACGACGGCGACGCCGCGCTTCCAACGGTCCTTGTTCCGCGGGGTGCCGCTGATGGTGGTCCCGTAGAACGCGAAGTTGGCATCCACGAACGACGACGACAGGTAGGGGGCCGCGGCGCTCACCACCCGCATGGCGAGCCATTCCTGCCAGTGGGCCAGGGGCTCGGATTCGAGGAGCGCCGCGGCGCCCTCGAAGAACGGCGGGGTGCTCACCACGATTTCCTGCCGTTTGGCCTCGTCGATCCCGGCGGCTTCGAACCAGGTGGTGAGCAGCGGGAACAGGGCGGACGCTTCGTCCGCCGTCTTGAGGTTGTAGGTTTTCTGCGGGTCCCGCAGGGTGACATTGTCCCAGTGGTGGGATGCGAGCTTGGTCTCCAGCTCCACAACCCGCCCTGCGGCGGCACCGGCGTCGGCCACGCCCGCCAGTTCGAGCATGGTTTTTACATGCGCTTGGTACGCAGTGACCATCGGTGCGAACTTCTCTTCCCGGTAGTACGACTCGTCGGGAAGTCCGAGGCCGCCCTGGCCGGTGTACAAAAGAATCCGGTCGGGGTTGCCGGCGTCCGGCGCGGGGTAGATGTAGAAGAGCCCGCCAACGTCGGCCCGGAAGAGCCGCCCTGCCAGGGACACGAGCTCTGCCACGGAGGTCGTGGCGAACACGGCCGCCAGCCTCTGCCGGATCGGTTCAAGGCCCTTGGCCTCCACAGAGGCCTCATCCATGAAGCTGTTGTAAAGGTCCCCGATCTTCCGCTCGATTCCGCTGGCGGCCCCACCCTTGGCTGCCGCTTCTTCAATGATGTCCCGGACCGCGATCTCCGAACCGTCCCGGAGGGCCGTGAAGGTGCCCTCCAGGGGGCGGTCGTCAGGGATTTCCGTGGCCTTCAGCCAGGCACCGTTGACGTGCTGGTACAGGTCATCCTGCGGCCGGACCGTGTGGTCGATGGTGGACAGGTCGATCCCGGATATGGGCACTGAAACTCCTTTGATGAAGGGCCGCGCCCGGTCGAATACCCGGAGGCGTCTGCATGGTGGACTTTACGGACGGTAGTGCCCTTTCATCTTACGCACGCGTGTTACCCTCAAAAGGTGCGTGCAGAGCTCCTTCTCCTTAGCTGCCGCGGCGAGGCCTCAGACGCGATCTAGCGCAAGGCCCACCCTCGCTGCGGAGTTTGTGTTGCCCGGCCACCCTTTCAACGAAGAACCACAGAAAAGGCCCCGATAGTAATGCGAAACGCACAGAAGCCCTCAGGAATGCCTGCCCACCGCTACACGCCTTTCCAGGACCAGATCAAGGTTGAGCTGCCGGACCGCACCTGGCCGGACAAGGTCATTACCAAAGCCCCCCGCTGGTGCGCGGTGGACCTGCGTGACGGCAACCAGGCCCTGATCGATCCCATGAGCCCCGCCCGCAAAATGAAGATGTTCGATCTCCTGGTGCGGATGGGCTACAAGGAGATCGAGGTAGGCTTCCCCTCGGCCTCCCAGACGGACTTCGACTTTGTCCGCCAGCTCATTGAAGGCAACCACATCCCGGACGACGTCACCATCCAGGTCCTCACCCAGGCCCGCGAGCACCTGATCGAGCGAACCTACGAATCGCTGGTGGGCGCCAAGCAGGCCATCGTGCACCTGTACAACTCCACCTCCGTCCTGCAGCGCCGGGTGGTCTTCAACCAGGACGAGGACGGCATCCTGGACATCGCCCTGCAGGGTGCGCGGCTGTGCAAGAAGTACGAGGAAACCCTCGCGGACACCCACGTGACCTATGAGTACTCCCCGGAGTCGTTTACGGGCACGGAGCTGGAATACGCCGTGCGCGTCTGCAACGCCGTGGCGGATGTTTTTGAGGCCTCCGCCGACCGCCAGGTCATCATTAACCTGCCCGCAACGGTGGAGATGGCCACCCCCAACGTGTACGCCGACTCCATTGAGTGGATGAGCCGCCACCTGCACCCGCGCGAAGGCATCATCCTCTCGCTGCACCCGCACAACGACCGCGGCACGGGTGTGGCGGCCGCGGAACTGGGCTACATGGCCGGCGCCGACCGCATCGAGGGCTGCCTGTTCGGCAACGGTGAACGGACCGGCAATGTTGACCTGGTGACGCTGGGCCTTAACCTGTTTGTCCAGGGCATCGACCCCATGATCGACTTCTCCAACATCGACGACGTCCGCCGGACCGTGGAGTACTGCAACCAGCTCCCCGTCCCCGAGCGGTCACCCTACGGCGGCGACCTCGTCTTCACGGCGTTCTCCGGCTCGCACCAGGACGCCATCAAGAAGGGCTTCGAGGCGCTGGAGCGGGACGCAGCGGCTGCCGGCAAGGCCGTCGAAGACTTCACCTGGCAGGTGCCCTACCTGCCCGTGGACCCCAAGGACCTGGGCCGCAGCTACGAGGCCGTTATCCGGGTCAACTCGCAGTCCGGCAAGGGCGGCGTGGCCTACCTCCTCAAGAACGAGCACAGCCTGGACCTGCCGCGCCGCGCCCAGATCGAATTCTCCGGCGTCATCCAGAAGCGGACGGACACGGTGGGCGGCGAAGTAAGCGGCGCCCAGCTGTGGCAGGTCTTCCAGGACGAGTACCTGCCGTCCGGGAAGGCCGACGGGCAGTGGGGCCGCTATTCCCTCGGCGCTGTGAAGACGGAAACGGATGACGACGGCGGCATGACGCTTCACGCCTCGCTCACCGTGGACGGCGTGCAGGTCCAGCGGACCGGCACCGGCAACGGCCCCATCGCCGCACTGCTGAGCATCCTGCGCGAAGACGGCGTGGACGTCCGGGTGCTCGACTACAGCGAACACGCCCTCTCCGAAGGCGGCAACGCCATGGCGGCCGCCTACGTCGAATGCGCCGTGGGGGAGCGTGTCCTGTGGGGTGTGGGCATCGACGCCAACACCAGCATGTCTTCACTGAAGGCAGTCATTTCAGCCGTGAACCGCGCCATCCGGGACGCCCGGGCCTAGACAGCGCACCCTTGTGCCGCCGGGACCCGCCGGCGGCACAAGGGCGCCCCGCCCCCGTGGCGGCGGAATTGTGCCCGCAAAGGATGGGAAGATAAGGCGTGGCCCAACACTCTTTCGCCTCCCGCGCATACCGCGACGACGCCGTCGTACTGCGCACCCACAAGCTGGGCGAGGCGGACCGGATCATCACACTCCTGACCAAGCACCACGGACAGGTACGTGCCGTTGCCAAGGGGGTCCGGCGCACCAGCAGCCGTTTCGGCGCGCGCCTTGAGCCCTTTATGGTGGCGGACCTGCAGCTTGTGTCCGGGAAGACTCTGGACATCGTTACCCAGGCCGTGGCCAAGGGTGCTTACGGCGGGAACATCGCCGCGGACTACGGGCGGTACACGGTGGCCGCTGCCATGACGGAGACCGCTGAAAAGCTGACGGACGTGGACGGCGAGGCGGGGACAGCGCAGTACAACCTGCTGGTGGGCGCGCTGGCGTCCCTCAGCAGGGACGAACATGCCGCCGGACTGATCCTTGATTCCTACCTTCTGCGGGCCCTGGCCACCGGCGGCTGGGCCCCGAGCTTCACGGACTGCGCCCGCTGCGGGGCTGCCGGCCCCCACACCGCCTTCTCCGCCCCGCTGGGAGGAATGGTCTGCAGCGGATGCAGGCCCCCTGGCTCGCCGGCTCCGGCGCCGGAAACCGTGGTCCTCCTGGCGGCACTGCTGACGGGCGACTGGACGACAGCGGACGGTTCCCTTCCCGTGCACCGGAAAGAAGCTGCCGGCCTGGTGGCCGCCTACCTGCAATGGCATCTTGAACGAGTCCTGAAGTCCCTCAAACATGTGGAGCGAAGCTGACAGTGGCCCTCGGCAAAAAGAACCCCGCGTCCCGTAAGCGCACCCACCCGGTGGTTGCCCCCTACCCGCATCCCTCCGGTGCAGTGGCACCCGCCATCCCCGCAGAGTTCATTCCCCGCCACGTGGCGATCGTGATGGACGGCAACGGGCGCTGGGCCAACCAGCGCGGACTGCCCCGGATTGAAGGGCACAAGGCAGGGGAGCCGGCGCTGCTGGATGTCATGGCTGGGGCCATTGAACTGGGTATCGAGTATGTCAGCGTGTATGCCTTTTCCACGGAGAACTGGCGCCGGTCGCCGGAGGAAGTGCGCTTCCTGATGGGATTTAACAAGGATGTGCTGCGCCGGCAGAGGAACCAGCTGGATGAATGGGGCGTGCGCGTCCGCTGGTCCGGCCGCAGGCCCCGGCTGTGGGGCTCGGTCATTCGGGAGCTTGAAGAGGCCGAGGAGTACACGGCCGGCAACAGCACGTGCACGTTGACCATGTGTGTTAATTACGGCGGCCGGGCTGAGATTACCGACGCCGTTTCGGCCATCGCCGCCGAGGTCGCCGCCGGCAGGCTGAAGCCGGGTGCCATCACGGAGAAGACCATCCAGAAGCACCTTGACGAGCCGGACCTGCCGGACGTCGACCTGTTCCTCCGCAGCTCGGGCGAGCAGCGGCTGTCCAACTTCCTGCTGTGGCAGTCCGCATACGCGGAGTTCGTCTTTATGGACACCCTGTGGCCGGACGTCGACCGCCGGACGCTGTGGGCGGCAGTGGAGGAGTATGCCCAGCGGGACCGCCGGTACGGCGGAGCAGTGGATGCTGCCGCGCCGGCGGCCCCTAGTCCGGATAGCCCCTAAGCCACGCTGCCAGGTCCCGGTATGCTTCCTCCCGCACACCGCGGCGGGACAGGAAGACGTCGTGGATCGCACCGGGGTAACGGAAAACCGCCACCCGCCGGCCTAGGCGCAGCGCACGGTTCGCGGTTTCCTCCACATCAATGACGGCGTCCGCCGCCATCAGCTCAGCTGACCAGTCGACCTGTATGTGGGTCCGGTCCGACAGCATGACCAGCGCCGGGGCCTTGATGTCCAGCCTCCGCTCCACGGCGGCGTGGCCGGCAAGGACCGCCTTCGCCCAGCCAGCCCGGATGGGAAATGATGCCTTGGGCCGCCACAGGGGGTCGAGGTGCCACTCCCCGTGGGCCTCACTGCTGACGCTCTGCCAGTAGCCGGGCATCTCGGGAAGCCACAACGGACGGCGGGGGTCGGCCCTGGACAGCGGGTCCACCAGGTGCATGGCGATTGTGCGGATGATGCTGCTGCCCTGCAGCTCCAGCCAGGGGGCGTTCAAAATCAGGGTGCCCAACGCTTCAGGGTGCCGGTCCGCCCACAGCGCGGCGATCAGTCCGCCCAGGGAATGGGCCAGCAGATGAACCGTGGGCTCAACGTCCGGCCCCAATTCTTCCGCGAGGTCTTCCCTGATGGCGCTAATCGCCGCGGCCAGGTCCTCGTCGTAAACGGCCAGGTCATCAGTAAAGCCCGGCGTTTGCCAGGGGCGCAGGCTGCGGCCGAATTTCCGCAGGTCCACGGCGTAGAAGGGGAACCCGGCGTCGGTCAGGTACTCCGCGGCTTCCGCCTGGAGGAAGTAGTCCGCCCAGCCGTGGACATACAGGACCACGTTGACGGCCGCCCGTTGTCCCGCCGTCCCCTGCCGTGGCGCGTGCTGTGCGCAACGGACAAGCGTTGCGCACACTTCACCCTCGTCATCGGGCTCCAGCGCCAGCAAACGCTGCTTAAAACGCGGCCCCAGGAAATCGGCAAACCACAGGGCGGTGGTTGTTTCCGGGCCTGTGTGCCCGCCGTTCATCCGCTCTTCCAACTTTCGGACCGCCCGGGCTCCTCGTCCCCATAGGCCCTGAGCCAGCGTGCCAGCCGGGCGTAGGCATCCGCACGCACCGCGGCGGGGGAGAGGAACACGTCATGAAGGGCACCGCCTATCCGTTCAACGGTCACCGTACGGCCAAGTGTAAGGGCACGGGCGGCAATGATGTTGACGTCCAGTACGGCATCCGTCCGCCGCATCTCTTCAGACCAGAAGAGGCCGTTGGCGCTGCCGCTGGACAGCAGGACAAGGATGGGAACATCAATGTTAAGTCCCCGGGCCACCTTGGAGTGCCCGGCCAGCACCGCATTGAGCCAGCCTGCCCGGACGGGAAACGCCATAGGGGGACGGTACCGGTCATCCAGCGTCCATTCACCGTCCGCCGAACTGCTGATCGTCCGCCAGTAGAACCCACGCTCCGGAAGCCGAAGCACGGCTTCAGGCCGGAACCGCGCAACAGGCCCCACCATCCTGGACGCCGCACGCCGTACCAGGGAGCTTCCATGCATTTCCAGCCACGGGCTGTTCAGAACCAGCCGGGATACCCTGCCAGGGTGCCGGCTGGCCCACAGCGCCGCCACCAGCCCTCCTGTTGAATGGCCCATAAGGGTCAGTGAGGGGGCGGCGCCGTCCTGGCCGATCAGCCGGAACGCGGCTTCGATTTCAGCGTCATAATCCGTGAGGTCCGCGACGTACCCGCCCGGGAAGTCAGGACGCAGGCTCCTGCCGTGGTTGTGCATGTCCAGTGCGTAAAAGTCATAACCCGCCGTGGACCAGAAGCGGGCAAGGTCCACGTTGAAGAAATAGTCGCTCCAGCCATGCAGGAACAGGACGGCCCTGCGGCGGCCCGGGGATTGGGGCAACTTCCTGGGTGCGGGGCGGAACCGGACCAGGGTGGCCGTGCGCTCCACACCGTCCGGCCCCGTGGCGCGGAAGGCATGCGACTCGAAGTCAGCGCCCAGGATGTCCTGCTGCCATTCCATGGGCTTATGCTAATCCGCCGCCGGTTTCCGCCGCCTCATTTTGGTCTGGGCCGTCCAAGACGGAAAACTAGGGGCATGCGCGTTTATCCCACATTCTTCAGGCTGGCCTTTTCATGGATGGACGCCGAGCGCGCCCACAAGATCGGATTCACGGGCATCAGGCTGGCGCATCGCTCCGGGGCGGGGAAATTCCTGGCGAAGCTGACAGCTCCCGCGCCGTCCCTCCAGACCACCGCTTTTGGAATAACCTTTCCTTCACCGTTCGGGCTTGCTGCCGGGTTCGACAAGGAAGGCCACGGAATCGAGGCGCTGACGGAGCTTGGCTTCGGCCACGTGGAAGTAGGTACCATCACCGGCCAGCCCCAGCCCGGCAACGAGAAACCGCGGCTCTTCCGGCTGGTGGAGGACCGGGCGGTCATCAACCGGATGGGATTCAACAATGACGGCGCAACGGCCGTGGCCCCGCGGCTCAAGGCCGCACGTGCAGCCCTCCAGCGGCGGCACCCGGGCGTTCGGCCCGTTATCGGCGTCAATATCGGCAAGACTAAAACGGTGGACCTGGCCGACGCCGTGGAGGATTACCTCGTCAGTGCCCGCAGCCTTGCACCGGCTGCGGACTACCTGGTGGTCAACGTAAGTTCCCCCAACACCCCAGGCCTCCGGCTGCTGCAGGATGTGGAGTCGCTGCGGCCGCTGCTTACGGCTGTGGGTGCAGAAGCGGACAGGGCAGCAGGGCGCCACGTACCCCTGCTTGTGAAGATCGCCCCGGACCTCAGCGATGAAGATATCGACGACGTCGCACGGCTGGCGCTGGACCTCAAGCTGGACGGCATTATCGCCACCAACACCACCATCGCCAGGACCCGCCTGGCCTCACCGGCGGAAGAGGTGGAAAAGTGCGGCGCCGGAGGACTTTCGGGCGCACCGCTGAAGCAGCGTTCCCTTGAGGTGCTGCGGCGGCTAAAGCAGGTCACCGGTGACGCCCTCACCCTGGTGGCCGTCGGCGGCGTCGAAACAGCGCAGGATGTCCAGGACAGGCTCGACGCCGGGGCGACCCTCGTCCAGGGTTACACGGCTTTCCTTTATGAAGGACCGTTCTGGGCTGCCCGGATCAACCGCGAACTGGCCAAGGGCCGCCGCTCCTAAGCCCCTCAAAAGGTGAAAAAACCCCGGCGGAAACCCGCCGGGGTTTTTATTGTCTGTTGGAGCGTGCCGCAGTGGGCTCAGGCCGGGTACTGGCCGCGCTTGACCTGGGGCTTGGGGAGGCGGAGCTTGCGGAACTGCAGGGAACGCATGGATCCGTACCAAACAGTTCCGCGCTCAACCTCGCCGAATTTCGCAGTGAGCCGCTTACGGAGCTGGCGGGACAGGATGAACACGTCCACGAAGACGGCCAGGAACATCACCCAGAAGCCGCCGAGGACGTAGATCATCATGTCACTGGACGCCGGGACCACCAAGGACACCAGGACGAAGACGAGGGCGCCGAACATCAAGTACTCACCGAGGCTGAAGCGGGCGTCCACATAGTCGCGGGCAAACCGTTTCTGCGGACCCTTGTCGCGCAGCGGCAGGAACCTTTCGTCACCGGTGTCCAGCGCCTGGCGCATCTTAAGCCGCTGGTCCTGGACTGCCTGGCGCTCGGCTGCCTTGGAGGCTTTCCGGTCCTCCGGGACCAGTGGCCGCCTGCGGGCCGCTTCCTGTGCTTTACGCGTGGGAGTCGGAGCCCCCTTGCCGGCCAATCCCTCTGGCCGCGCCGGCTCTGCAGCCTGTTGGTCTACTGTTTGCTGCGCCGAGGGCGCTTCCTTTTTACGTCCGAACACCAGAACAGAATACCTTGCGGCGGGGAACGGACGTCATGCCGAAGCCAGGCGTTGCCTGAAGCAGGTGATGTGACGCGGGTAATGTTTTGCCATGACTTCATCGCCGACGGCAACGCCGCACAACCACAGTGCCCTTCCATCCCCGGGCCTTGCAGGACACGGCTGGACGGAAGACCTCCGTACCGCCATTGACCGCTCCTTTGACCAGACCCTGGCCAGGCTCAAAGAACTGGTCGCCATCCCCGGCATCGCCTGGCCAAGCTTCGACCGGGCCCCGCTGGAACGCAGCGCCGAAGCCGTGGCGGAACTGCTCCGCGGCGTGGGTCTCGGGAACGTCCGGATCCTCAGCTGCGACAAGCCTGACGGCACTCCCGGAGGCCCCGCCGTCGTCGCCCAACGGCCTGCTGCTGACGGCAAGCCCACGATCCTCCTCTACGCCCACCACGACGTCCAGCCCACAGGGGACCGAAGCCTGTGGCAGACCGAACCTTTCACCGCTGTCGAGAAGGACGGACGGCTGTACGGCCGGGGCGCGGCGGACGATAAAGCCGGCATCATGGCGCACATAGCCGCCTACGCGGCGGTCACGGAAGTTCTTGGCAGTTCGCTGGGCCTCGGCGTCACCTTCTTCTTCGAGGGCGAGGAAGAAGCCGGCTCACCGACTTTCCGCCCGTTCCTGGAAGCAAACCGGGAACTGCTCCGCGCCGACGTGATCGTCGTCGCCGATTCCAGCAACTGGAAGGTGGGGGTGCCGGCGCTGACCACCAGCCTGCGGGGACTCGTGGACGGAACCATCGAAGTCCAGGTCCTTGGCCACGCCGTCCACTCCGGCATGTATGGGGGACCGGTGCTGGATGCGCCCACGCTCCTGTCGCGCCTCATTGCCACCCTGCACGACGACGAAGGAAATGTCGCGATCGAGGGGCTGGTGGCGCGGGATACAGCCACCGTGGACCTTTCCGAGGAGGACTACCGGACAGACGCATCAGTGCTCGACGGCGTCCGGCTGGCAGGGCCGGGCAGCATCGCCTCCCGGTTGTGGACCAATCCGGCCCTCTCCATCATCGGATTCGACGCTCCCTCGGTGGACGCGGCCTCGAACACCCTGCTGCCCCGCGCGCGGGCGAAGTTCAGCCTGCGCCTGGCTCCCGGCCAGGTCCCGGAGGAAGCAATGGAGGCCGTCCGCCGCCATGTGGAGGCGAACGCACCGTTCGGCGCCAAGGTGACCTTCACGCCGGGGGAGAGCGGCAACCCGTTCCTGACCGACACGTCATCGCCGGCGGCAACATTGGCCATGTGGGCGCTGGGCGAGGCCTGGGGGGTCACGGCCGTTGAAACCGGGATCGGCGGATCCATTCCCTTTATTGCCGACCTCACGGAACTGTATCCGGACGTGCAGATCCTGGTGACCGGCGTGGAGGATCCGGACTCCCGGGCACACAGTGCCAACGAGTCCTTGCACCTTGGCGACTTCCGCAAGGCCATCCTTGCCGAGGCCCTGCTCCTGGCCCGGATTAACCACCAGGGACTCTGAGGCAGCGGCACCGGTTGGGGCCCTGTGCACGACCGTCCCGGGGAACAACCCGGGACCTTCCATGGTTACGTTCAGGAGTTAGAGCTACACCTCCGCCCCGCGTAGCATGTAGCTATAGCCCATACCGAAACCGTAGGGGCAGGCGCCGCCAGCGCGGCGCCGCCAGACCGTCCTAAGAAGGTAGGCCAAATGAGCACCGCAACCAATGAGAACAGCACCGGTACCACCAGCACGGCCAGTGACGAACTGCCCGTCCACGAGGTCAAGCTGACCGACGTCGCCGCAGGCAAGGTACGCAGCCTTCTCGAGCAGGAAGGCCGTACGGATCTGCGCCTCCGGGTTGCAGTGCAGCCCGGCGGCTGCTCCGGACTGATCTACCAGCTCTACTTCGATGAGCGGCTCCTGGACGGAGACGCAGTCCGCGACTACGACGGCGTCGAAGTTGTCGTCGACAAGATGAGCGTTCCGTACCTCAGCGGCGCCAGCATCGACTTCGAGGACACCATCTCCAAGCAGGGCTTCACCATCGACAACCCGAACGCCGGCGGCTCCTGCGCGTGCGGCGATTCGTTCCACTAAGCCGGTTATTTCGCCCGATGCCGGCGCCGGATCTCCTGCCGAAAATATCGGTACGGAGGCACGGCGCCGACATGTGGGCGAAACGCCCGGCGGAGCGGTAAGCTCTACACCGAGTAGTAAAACTTTTAGTGTGCCCGGGGCGGCCAAGGCTGCCCGGACAACAGCAACAAGTAGGAAGGGCCGTCTGTGAGTTCGCAGAACCGAACCGGCAGCCGACGCAAAACGATCACAACGATCTCAAGCTTGGCAATTGCCGGCGCGTTGGTTTTGACCGGATGTTCGCCAGAGGTAGAGAAAGGGTGGCTGCCCACTGAACGTGGCACCACCAGCAACACCGACCGCATCATGGACCTCTGGGTCAACTCATGGATTGCCGCCCTGGTTGTGGGCATCATTACCTGGGGACTGATCGTGTGGTGCCTTGTTGCATACCGCCGCCGGAAGGGAACCGTCGGGTTCCCGCGGCAGACCAGCTTCAACCTGCCCCTTGAAGTCTTCTACCTGACCATCCCCCTGTTCATGGTCGTGGTGTTCTTCTACTTCACCGACCGTGACCAGCAGGCGATTGACAACCGCTCCCAGCCAGCCGACGTCGTTGTTGACGTCCGCGGCAAGCAGTGGGCATGGGACTTCAACTACAAGGCCGGCGACGTCATCCAGGAGGACGTCCACGAGGCCGGGGTTCAGGCGCACCTCACGGGCAACACCATCGACAAGGAAAAGCTGCCCACGCTGTACCTGCCGGTCAACAAGTCCGTTGACCTCGAGCTCAACGCACGCGACGTCATCCACTCCTTCTGGGTACCCGCCTTCCTCCAGAAGCGCGACATGATCCCGGGCAAGACCAACTACATCAGGTTCACCCCCACTAAAGAGGGCACCTACGACGGCAAGTGTGCCGAACTTTGCGGCGAGTACCACTCCGAAATGCTGTTCCGCGTGAAGGTGGTGTCGGAATCCGAATTCCAGGCCCACATGAACGATCTGCGCGAAGCGGGCAACACGGGTCTTCTCGGCGTCGAGTACGACCGCAACCCGAACGTGAACGAAATTAAGTAAGGGGAGCGACGTGGCCACGTACACTCAATCCGCACCCACCGGAGTCCTCGCAGCTCCCGTGGTTCCGAAGTCCAAGGGACGCATCGTCGTCAACTGGATCACCTCCACCGACCACAAGACCATCGGGTACATGTACCTGATCGCATCCTTCGTGTTCTTCTGCCTCGGCGGCGTCATGGCGTTGCTCATCCGTGCTGAGCTGTTCGAGCCCGGGATGCAGATCCTGCAGACCAAGGAGCAGTACAACCAGCTGTTCACCATGCACGGCACCGTGATGCTGCTGATGTTCGCAACGCCACTCTTCGCCGGGTTTACGAACGTCATCATGCCGCTGCAGATCGGCGCGCCGGACGTCGCGTTCCCGCGCCTGAATGCGCTGGCGTTCTGGTTCTTCCTCTTCGGCTCCACCATTGCGGTGTCCGGCTTCATCACCCCGCAGGGCGCGGCGTCGTTCGGCTGGTTCGCCTACGCCCCGCTCTCCAACACCACCTTCAGCCCCGGCATTGGCGGGGACCTGTGGGTCTTCGGCCTGGCGCTGTCGGGCTTCGGCACCATCCTCGGTGCGGTCAACTTCATCACCACAATTGTCTGCATGCGCGCCCCGGGCATGACGATGTGGCGGATGCCCATCTTCACGTGGAACGCCCTGGTGACGTCAATCCTGGTCCTGATGGCCTTCCCGCCGCTGGCGGCAGCACTGTTCGCCCTTGGCGCGGACCGCCGCTTCGGTGCCCACATCTTCGATCCTGAGAACGGCGGTGCCGTCCTTTGGCAGCACCTGTTCTGGTTCTTCGGCCACCCCGAGGTGTACATCATCGCGCTGCCGTTCTTCGGTATTGTTTCGGAGATCTTCCCGGTCTTCAGCCGTAAGCCGATCTTCGGCTACAAGGGCCTGGTTTACGCAACGATCGCCATCGCCGCGCTGTCCGTCACCGTGTGGGCCCACCACATGTACGTCACCGGCGCCGTGCTCCTGCCGTTCTTCGCCTTCATGACCATGCTCATCGCGGTCCCCACCGGCGTGAAGTTCTTCAACTGGATCGGCACCATGTGGCGCGGCTCGCTGACCTTCGAGACTCCGATGCTCTGGAGCATCGGCTTCCTGATCACGTTCCTGTTCGGCGGCCTGACCGGCATCATCCTGGCCTCCCCGCCGCTGGACTTCCACGTCTCCGATTCCTACTTCGTGGTGGCGCACTTCCACTACGTGGTGTTCGGCACCGTGGTGTTTGCCATGTTCGCCGGGTTCTACTTCTGGTGGCCCAAGTTCACCGGGAAGATGCTCAATGAACGCCTGGGCAAGATCCACTTCTGGCTCCTCTTCCTGGGCTTCCACGGCACGTTCCTCATCCAGCACTGGCTGGGCGTCGAGGGCATGCCCCGCCGGTACGCGGATTACCTGGTGGAGGACAACTTCACCTGGATGAACCAGTTCTCCACGGTGGCCTCGTTCGTCCTGGGTGCCTCGCTGATTCCGTTCTTCTGGAACGTGTACATCACGTGGCGCAGCGCTGAAAAGGTCCAGGTGGATGATCCGTGGGGCTTCGGCGCGTCACTGGAATGGGCCACGTCCTGCCCGCCGCCGCGGCACAACTTCACCTCGCTGCCCAGGATCCGCTCGGAGCGGCCCGCCCTGGACCTGCACCACCCGGAACTCCGCCAGGTCCATACCGTTGAGTCGCCGGCTCCGGCCGCCAAGGTACTCGGAAACGCCGACCAGAGGGACAACTGACAATGAAAATTGAATCTTGGATTTTTGGTGCCGGAGTTTTCTTCTTCGTCCCGGTGTCCCTGGTATATGGCTTCCTCACCAACTGGGGTGAGTGGGTGGGCATCCTCGGCATCCTGCTGGTGGGCGGTCTCGCCGGCATGATCGGCGGATACCTCGGATTCACCGGCAAGCGTGTCGGCATGCGTCCCGAGGACCGCAGCGATGCTGAGATCCACGAGGGCGCCGGCGAGCAGGGGCACTTCAGCCCCTGGAGCTGGTGGCCGCTGGTCCTGGGCATTGCCTGCGCCACGGGCTTCCTTGGCCTTGCAGTCGGGTTCTGGATTGTGTTCATTGCAGGCGGACTGGCTGTCGTGGCACTTATTGGCTGGGTGTACGAATACAGCCGCGGAGACCACGCACACTAGCGCTTCTTGCTCATAACGACGTCGGGCCCCACCTTTGGTGGGGCCCGACGTCCTAGTTAAGGCACTTGGCAAGTCCTAGGCGCTGCCCTGCGACTCCAGCAGCTCACCGAGCGCCCGGAGGGCATCCTCGGCCTTCTGGCGGCCCACCGCGCCGCTGAGCGCGGCGTCGCTGATGCCCAGTTCCACTTTGCATCCCTGGTGAAAGTCCGCCGCCATCACCTGCAGGAGCGAGCGGGCGTCAACATCAGGGGTGCCCGCCTTCGAAATGGTTACTGGCAGTCCGGTTTCCGTAACAGCCCGGACGAAGACTGCGGCAGGTCGGGCGTGCAGCCCCACCGGGGCTTTGACCACGGCCTTATGTGTTGGCAAAGGGACTCCTTCGTTATGACGGCCCCCCGCCGTCGACATCGCGTTTTCATGTCAAATATAGGGCCTGCCACCCGGCCCTGCTAAACCGCTGGGCAGGGTGGCCAAAGCTGGTCTAGACCTGACCTAAAATTGGAGGGTGAACTTCAATGCAGGGGAGATGACCCATGCCTGCTAGCGCGGCAGCCATCGGTGGCGAAATTGACCGGGGCAGTGGCACGGCAATCTACGTACAGTTGCGTGAGATCCTGCGGACGTACATCGCCGACTCCTGCCCGCCCGGATCGGCCCTGCCCTCCGAGAGGGATCTCGCCGAACGGTTTGGCCTTGCCCGCATGACCGTGCGCCAGGCCATTGATGCGCTGGTTGGCGAAGAAGTGATTGAGCGGGTGGTTGGTTTGGGGACCTTCGTCCGCCGGCCGAAGCTCGATCTCCAGGTAAAGCTGACCTCCTACAGCGAGGAGATGCAGCGGCGGGGGATGGTTCCCGCGGCGAAGGTCCTGAGCTTTGAGCAGATTGCTGCCAGTGCGTTCCTTGCCCGCGAACTGCAGCTGGACGAAGGAACCCCGTTGGTGCGTTTCCGGCGCCTGCTGCTGGCCGACGGGGAACCCATGAGCGTTGACGAGAACTTCATTCCAGCGCACCGGGTGCCGGGCCTGCTCGACGGCGAACCGCCCACCTCGCTGTACAACGTCCTCAGCGAGCAATTCGGGCTGGTGATGGAGTGGGGCGAGGACATGATCGAGGCTACCGCGGCGTCCCCGTCCACGGCCCGGTTGCTGAACGTTGAAGTGGGTGCGCCGCTTCTGAAGATCCAGCGGCATGCATTCGTTGCCCGGGCAATGGTTGACTATTCCGTTTCGTACTACCGCGCGGACAGATACAAGCTGTGGGTTCCGCTGCAGCGGCCCGGTGCCCGCCGGTCGCGAAACCACTGAGACGACTGTTGCCGCGGAGACACGCCGTGCAGCCCATGGCTGCAACAGCAGCCAGGTAAAAGACAAAAAGGAAGGCCCGGTCCACATTGGACCGGGCCTTCCTGCTTTGCCATATGAACCCTAGTGGGACAGGCTCTTTGCTTCCTCAGGTGCTTCCACTGCAGCGTGGCCGTGGCCGTGCGCAGCTTCAAGCTCAGCGGGAGTTGCCGGCGCAACGCGGTCCTCGAAGAACCACTTCGACAGGAATGCGCGGCGCTTCTCCTTACGGGTCACCACGCCGTGTTCGTTCGGTACGGCAGGAAGAACTTCAGGCGATTCGAAGCCGACCAGCTTGTAGCGCTTGTACTCATCCAGGGGAGCGTGGACCTCGATGAACTCCCCGTGCGGGAGGCGGACAATACGGCCCGTCTCGCGTCCGTGCAGGGCGATCTCCCGGTCCTTGCGCTGAAGGGCCAAGGCCACACGCTTGGTAACGACGAAGGCAATAATCGGCCCGACGAAGAACAGGGCCCGCAGCCAGTACGTGACGTCGTTCAGGGAGACATGGAAGTGGGTTGCAATGAGGTCGGAGCCTGCAGCTGCCCACATGACGCAGTACCAGACGAAGCCAGCCATACCGATGGCCGTACGGGTGGGCGCGTTCCGGGGACGGTCAAGGACGTGGTGCTCGCGCTCGTCCTTGGTGACCCACCGTTCGATCCACGGGTACATGAACATGATCGTGAACAGGATACCCGCCGGGACCAGGGCCGGGAGCAGGACGTTCAGCGTGAGCGTGTAGCCGAAGATCACGTACTCGAAGTGGAAGTCGCCAATGACGCCCGGCATCAGGCGCAGTGCGCCGTCAACAAATCCGATGTACCAGTCGGGCTGGGTACCGGCGGATACGGGGGAGGGGTCGTAGGGCCCGTAGTTCCAGATCGGGTTGATCGTGAAGAAGCCTGCCATCAGGGCCAGGACGCCGAAGACGATGAAGAAGAATCCGCCGGCCTTGGCTGCATAGACCGGACCCAGGGGGTAGCCGACAACGTTGTTGTCGTTGCGGCCGGGGCCGGGGTACTGGGTGTGCTTGTGGACAACCACCATGAAAAGGTGCAGGACGATCATGAGCAGGATCAGTGCCGGCACCAGCAGGATGTGGAGCATGTACAGGCGCCCGATGATGGCCGTGCCCGGGAATTCTCCTCCAAAGAGGAAGAACGAGATGTAGGTGCCGATGACCGGGATGGACTTGATCACGCCGTCGATGATGCGCAGGCCGTTTCCGGAGAGCAGGTCATCAGGGAGTGAGTAGCCGGTGAAGCCGGCGGCCATGGCGAGGATGAGCAGGACGCCACCCACCACCCAGTTCATTTCGCGGGGCTTGCGGAAGGCGCCGGTGAAAAAGACCCTCAGCATGTGCACTGCGATGGACGCCACGAACAGCAGTGCTGCCCAGTGGTGGACCTGGCGCATAAACAGGCCGCCGCGGATGTCAAAGGAGATGTCGAGCGACGAGCTGTACGCCACGGACATCTCGACGCCCTTCAGCGGAACGTACGACCCGTCGTAGTGCGTCTCCGCCATGGACGGATCAAAGAAGAATGTCAGGAACGTGCCCGAAAGCAGGAGGATGACAAACGAGTAGAGGGCCACTTCGCCGAACATGAAGGACCAGTGGTCCGGGAAGACCTTGCGGCCGAATTCGCGGAGGATCCCGGAACCGCCCACACGTGCATCGACGAAGTCGGTAAACCGCCCCGTCTTGGTTTTGGCGACGAAAGCCGGCTCAGCTGTTGATGCTGCGCTCATGCATATCACGCTCCCAGTAACTTGGTCCTACGGGTTCTTTGAAGTCGCTCGTGGCGACCAAGTAGCCCTCGTCGTCAACTGCGATGGGCAGCTGGGGGAGAGGCCGGCTGGCGGGGCCGAAGATCACCTTGCACTCTTGGGTGAGGTCGAAGGTGGACTGGTGGCACGGGCACAGCAGGTGGTGCGTCTGCTGCTCGTACAGAGCAACAGGGCAGCCGACATGGGTGCAGATCTTGGAGTAGGCAACGATGCCGTTGTAGCCCCAGTCCTCACGGCCCTCGGAGGGGTTCAGCGATGCCGGGTCCAGCCGCATAAGCAGCACAACTGCCTTGGCCTTTTCGTTGAGCTTGCCCTCGTGGAGTTCGTTCAGCCCTTCCGGGATGACGTGGAAAGCGGAGCCGATGGTGACGTCGGAAGCCTTGATGGGCGTTCCGTCAGGATCACGGGCAAGCCGCTTGAGCTTGCCTTCCTGGGGTGCCCACATGGTGTGGGCCAGCTTGTTGTCCGGACGCGGTCCGAGGTCACCGAACATGGCGATGGCCGGCAGCGGCGCCAGGGCAACAGCACCCAGGAGGGTGTTCCGGATCAGCGGACGGCGCTTGATGCCCGTCTCTTCGACGATGTCATCGACAATGCGGACCGCCGCCTGGCGGTCCTCCTCGTAGCGGATCGCGTGGCGTTCCTCGGAGACTTCGTGGTCCGGCATGAGGGCCTTGGCCCAGTGCACAATGCCGGTACCGATGCCAAGCATGGCAAATGCGGTGCCAAGGCCGAGCAGCATGTTCTGCAGCCTTATGGTGCCGATGCTCGAGTCTTCGCCTCCCAGGTCGATGGCGAAGTACGCCACCAGGAAGATCAGGGTTCCAACAACAGAGATGCCAAATAGTAAGGCGACCTGCCGTTCTGCCCGCTTTGCGGCCTTCGGGTCCGTGTCAGCCAGGCGCAAACGGTGCGGAGGGATTCCAGGATCCTGGAATTTCTCCACCTCATTCTGACCAGCCGTAGCTACGGTGCCCGAGTGGTTCGGACTGCCGTCACTATGGTTGCCCATAATTCGCCTCATCCTTCTCTCGTCCCGGCGGTTGCCGGGTTAGTTTCTAATATCAAGCTGCTGAAGGATCAGCAGAAGTGTGTGGTGGTTCCCCGGGGTCAAGAGGTCCGGGAAGTCAGCCAGATAGTGAAGGCGATGATGACACCGAGGCCGGCAACCCAGACAAACAGGCCTTCTGCCACCGGGCCCAAGGATCCGAGGTCTGCTCCGCCGGGCGAACCGGTGGTCTCGATCTGCTTCAGGAAGGTGATGATGTCGCGCTTGCCTTCAGGGGTGATGTTCGAATCGCTGAACACGGGCATGTTCTGCGGGCCGGTGGCCATGGCTTCGTAGATGTGCTTGCCGGATACGTCCGCCAGGGCCGGGGCGAACTTGCCGCGGGTCAGGGCACCACCGGCAGCAGCCGCGTTGTGGCACATGGCGCAGTTGGTGCGGAACAGTTCGCCGCCGGCAGCGGCGTCACCGCCTTCATCAAGCAGGCTTTCTTCGGGAACTGCCGGGCCGGCGCCCAGGGAAGCAACATAGGCTGAAAGCTGCCGGGTCTGCTCATCGTTGAACTGGACGGGCTTCTTCATGGCCTGGGGGCCGTTCATCTGCATCGGCATGCGGCCGGTGCCCACTTGGAAGTCAACGGCTGCTGCGCCAACGCCAACCAGCGAAGGACCGTCCTGGCTTCCGCTTGCGCCCATGCCGTGGCAGGTGGCGCAGTTGGCGGCGAACAGCTTGCCGCCCTCTTCCACGTCATTGGCGCTGTAGGAAGTGGTGGAGGCCTTTGCCTCGTTGACGGTGGTGGCCGCGGCGTACAGCCCACCCGTGATGAGGAGCCCCATCAGGAGCAGCGCTAGTGCTGCTAGTGGGTGACGCCGCTTTTGTGAGAGTGCCTTCACGTGGTGGTTCCTTTATTCGATCCTGCGCCGGCTCCGGGAGCCGCTACCTGAAATTCTGCCTCTTGTAGAAAAAGAATCAAAGCTGGCTACTTGAGTACGTAGATGACCAGGAAGAGGCCGATCCACACGACGTCCACGAAGTGCCAGTAGTAAGAGGTGACAATCGCTGATGTCGCTTCGAAATGCCCGAACTTCTTCGCGGCGAAGGACCGGCCCATGATGAGCAGGAAGGCGATGAGCCCGCCGATGACGTGGAGGCCGTGGAAGCCGGTGGTCATGTAGAAGGCGGAGCCGTAGGCGTTGGAGGACAGCGAGACGTGCTCAGAGACCAGCATTGCGTACTCGGTGGTCTGTCCGGCAACGAAGAATGCGCCCATAAGGAAGGTCAGGGTGAACCATTCGTTCATACCCCAGCGGGCGAATTGGAACGCACCCCCGGTCCGGCGCGGCTGCAGCCGTTCGGCCGCGAAGACGCCCATCTGGCAAGTAAAGGAACTGGCCACGAGGACGATGGTGTTAACGAGCGCAAAGGGGAAGTTGAGCTTGGCTGTCTCCTCGGCCCACATCTGCGCACTCGTGGAGCGCAGTGTGAAGTACATGGCGAAGAGACCGGCGAAGAACATCAACTCGCTGGACAGCCACACAACGGTTCCGACGGAAACCATGTTGGGGCGGTTCAGCGTGGGGTGCGCCGGGGTACTGGGGGCATGGGTCGCAGATGTCACATAGACATTATGTCTGTAAAAGTCCGTGCTGCCCAACGCAAACCGCCTTTTCGGAGGACTTTTTCTACAAAGACGCGAAATCGCCTGGAAAAGTTCCCGGAGGGGTTCATATTGGTCACTCCCGGGCAACGGTCGATAGCATCAGGAGGTGACTTCACAGGCTCCCGCACCGTCCGGCAATTCTTGGCCCCGCCTGATCTCCGCCCTGATCGGCGGAGCTGACCTTACGGCGGACAATACCTCCTGGGCGATGGACACCATCATGGCGGGGGAGGCCACACCTGCACAGATTGCCGGATTCCTGGTGGCACTAAGCTCCAAGGGTGAAACGGTTGAGGAGCTTTCGGGCCTGGTGGAAGCCATGCTTGCGCATGCAAGGCCAGTGACCATTTCGGGCGAAAAGCTGGACATCGTGGGCACCGGCGGCGACCAGTTGAACACCGTGAATATCTCCACCATGGCGGCCCTGGTCGCCGCGGGAGCCGGCGCCAAGGTGGTCAAGCACGGCAACCGGGCCGCGTCGTCGTCGTCAGGCTCTGCCGATGTGCTCGAAGCCTTGGGCGTGCGGCTGGACCTGTCCGTCGAGGAGGTGGCACGCAACGCCGAAGAAGCCGGCATCACGTTCTGCTTCGCGCAGGTGTTCCACCCCTCGTTCCGGCACACCGCGGTTCCGCGGCGGGAGCTGGCCGTTCCCACTGCTTTCAACTTCCTCGGCCCCCTCACAAACCCTGCCAAGGTCCAGGCCTCAGCAGTCGGCGTCGCAAACGCCAGGATGGCGCCCCTGGTAGCCGGCGTGCTGGCTCAGCGGGGGAGCAGGGGCCTGGTATTCCGCGGCAACGACGGCCTCGACGAACTCACCACCACAGGGCCCTCGACAGTGTGGGAAATCCGTGATGGCCGGGTCACCGAACTGACTTTCTCTCCGCAGGACCTGGGGATCCGCCTTGCCACCGTGGAACAGTTGCGGGGCGGAAACGCAGAGGTAAACGCTGCCGTTGTCCGCGATGTCCTGGCCGGCAAGGAAGGCCCTGTCAGGGATGCCGTCCTGGTTAATGCAGCGGCCGGACTTGTGGCCTTTGATGAATCCGCAGAGGGCCCGTTCCTTGACCGGATGCGCAAGGCTTTTGTCCGCGCGGCCGAGTCCATTGATTCCGGGGCCGCCGCGGCCGTCCTTGGGAAGTGGGTCGCGCTCACCGCCCGGTGAGCGCCGGAGTTGCCTGCCCGCTACTGTTCAAAGCCCAGCGCGAACGCTGCGTCCAGATCGTGCTGTGAGTACGCGCGGAAAGCGATGTGGGTCGTGGTGTGGACCACCGCAGGGACCTTGGAAAGCCTGTCCGCGATGACGTCGGCCAGGTCCTCGTGCCGGGGAACCCGGGCCACTGCGATAAGGTCCCATTCGCCGGTGACGGAGTAAACCTCGCTGATCCCCTCGATAGCGGAGATTTCCTCGGCTGTCTCGGGTATGCGGGCGGCGTCGGTCTTGATCAGAACGAATGCAGTGATCACGTTGAACCCTTCCGGATCTGTTGCGCCGTAGCAGTGCCCGGCAAGCTTCTCCTGCCAGCCTATTACATCGGCAGTTGCTTGCGGCCGTACCATCCTGCGCCTGTTCAGGCGTCGCGGCGGCGCTTGAGCCCCGCCGCCAGCAGGCGGTAGCCAAGCAGCAGGACGCCCAGGCTAAGCAAGGCCACAATGACGAACGGGAGCACCACGGTCTGGCTCGTCAGGGCGCGCAGTGCCATCCCTCCCGCCACGCTGCCGAGCCAAACGGCAATGCCCGTCCGGCGTACCGAAAGGGGATCCCGCCAGGCCCTTGCGATAAGCCATCCCATCGCAGCTCCGGCCAGGAACGGCCAGGCAGTCAGCAGCACCCCGGTCACCACTTCGCCGCGCTGGTGGGCGTCGCGGCCGACGGCGGCGAACACCAGGATCATGGCGGCGTCGGCTCCCGCCGCGGCCACCGCCAGGCGGAGGGCCTGCGGTCTTGCGGTCTTCTCATTGCGGGAAGTCATGGAATCGAGCTTAACGCCAGCCGTTGTATGCCTCACACCGCGGCGCTAGGCTCAAGCCGGAAGGGAGCACCAATGCCTCGAAAGATCGGGACCTGCCTCTGGTTCGAGAACCAGGCGGAAGAAGCGGCTCAGTTCTACACTTCGGTTTTCGATGATTCCAGGATCCTCAACGTTTCGCGCTTCGGTGAGGGAGGACCAGGCGCTGCGGGCGAGGCAATCGCCGTCGACTTTGAACTGGAAGGACGGGGGTTCACCGCCCTGAATGGTGCCCGGGGATCCACCTTCACTGAGGCGGTCTCGTTCGTGGTGGACTGTGAGGACCAGTCCACCGTGGACCGGTATTGGGCGGCTTTGACCGACGGCGGCTCGGAGAGCCAGTGCGGCTGGCTGAAGGACCGTTTCGGCTTGTCCTGGCAGATCGTCCCCACTGTCCTCCCGTCCTTGATCGCGGGTCCCGACCCCCACGGGTCCCAGCGGGCCATGCAGGCGATGTTGGGGATGCGCAAGCTGGACATCGCCGAACTCCAGAGGGCGTACCACGGGTGACGCTGCCGGGAAACGCCCAGTAGTCTCTGGGGGACCTGTGTTGCCGAAATATCCGCTGCTGGAGGGCGCCGTGAACAAGCCACTGGCCATCTGTTGCCTCGTTGGCGCTGCTCTTGGAATCACCCTTGGGCTCGCGGTATTTGACAGTCCCTTCCTCGGTTTTGCGCTGGGACTCGGCGTCGGTGCAGTGGTGGGCGCAGGGATCGGATCAAAGCGCTAGATTGCATCCGGGCTGCCCCGCTTCGGATAGGGGACTCTCCCTTTGAAAGTTTGGGAACAGCACCATTGACAGGACCCACCGTCCTGAGGATCCTCATTCGTACCATCCACCACAAGTTTTTCTGAACCGAAATCAGGTTCCCATGGGCGACGACGGCTATGGAGAATTGAAACTGGAACTGCTCGGGTCCTGGCGTCTCTGGCGGGACGGTGCAGTCGTGCATGTTGCAACGCGCCAGCAGCGGCTCATCGCGGCGCTGGCCATCAAGGGTCCACTCCTTCGTACCTACCTCGTTGGCTTGTTGTGGCCCGAGTATCCGGATTCCAAGGCGTTGGAGAGCCTGCGGGTCAGTGTTCATTTGATTTCACGCCAAGTGCCCGGCCTGATCGTCAATGAAGGCCGGATGCTGTACCTCAGCGACGACGTGGATGTCGACCTAAGGCGGGTCCGGCTCCAGGCCAGGTCCCTGGGCGCTGCGGCGCTGCAGACCAACCGTGCGGCTTTGCTGGACGGGTTACGGGATGCGCAACTGCTTCCCGGCTGGTACGAGGACTGGATCATGGTTGAACAGAGCCGGCTGCAGCAGGACCGGTTGCGGGCCTACGTAGCCATTGCCGCACATTCGCTTGCCTTGGGCGACACCGCGACGGCGGAGGCAGCCGCTGAGGCGGCGGTGGAGATCGAGCCGCTCTATGAGAGTGCCGTCCAGCTCCTTATCCAGGCTGAACTGCAGGACGGCAACCCTGCCGCCGCGCTCAGGGCTTACGAGCGGTACCGGAAACAGCTTGGGGATGACATGGGGCTGCTGCCTTCGGAATCAGTCAGTGCGCTCCTCGCCGGAGCCCTTGAGCGCCGGCCGGGTTTGCGGACGGAACGGTCAGTTCCGCCCCGTCACCCCTGGCTGAGCGGCCAGCCAGCGCTTGACCACGCTTAGGACCTCAGCTGGATCGGCTGTGGCCACGGTCCTTTGGGAACTGCTGGGAGTCTGCCCGTAGGTTATCCGCGCGCGGAATTCCTGTGGGTGGCCGGGCTCGTGCCAGGTTCGGATGACCATAAAGCCGGCGGAGGGGAGCTCCGGCTCTGGTTCCTGGTCACCCGCAGCCTCTCCCCAATGATGGTCTTGCATCATTGCAGTCACCCCTCCCCGTCCTGGCACGATACTTGCGGGAAGGTTCAGGCTTCTACGCCGCCAATCCCCTTGGCTGCCCAAGGCGCCCTCCGTTGACATTGGAGGCCTTCCTCTTGGTCCCTTTGATCTTGCTGGAGGAAAATCAGGAGTTGGCTCGCGTTTCCGAAATATTGACGCAAGATTGCTCACCCCAGCCCAGTACACCCGGGGCGCCGTTACCGCTGCGTTACCGTCGCCGGGCAGGCAGGCCAACCAGGGAGCGGGAGGCAGTAACGCTGCAGTAACGCCCGCGGTGTTCGAATCGGCGAAGACTTGGACGCTCCAGCGGGCTCCACACAGTCGTGAACAACTGCACAAGGAGGGACAACCATGGGGTTCCCTGGTGACGACGGCCGGCTGCCGGTGATCTACGTCAGAGGTTTCGCAGGGACGGGGGCGGCGGTCAATAGCGCCGTCGATGACCCCTTCTACGGCTTCAGCCAGGGCTCTGTCCACGTCAGGGCCGACAGCAACGGCCGGGCGAAGTTCCACCAGTTCGAATCTCCGATGCTGCGGCTGGTGAGCGACCATAAGTACGAGGTTCCTGTCCACGGGGACCAATGGGCCTTCCTCAACAGCGCGGACGCCGGCTCGGTGAGCCCGGCGTCGGTCTGGATCCACCGCTTTTACGATGTATCAGCAGACACCTTTGGCGCGGACGCGGAGGACTTCTCCTTTGAACAGGCGGCACGTGACCTGTTCAAGTTGATCAAGCTTGTGTTGGAGAAAACCGGCGCGCCAAAGGTCTTCCTGGTGGCCCATTCCATGGGCGGGCTGATCTGCCGCTCGCTGCTGCAACGCGTCATCCCCGAAAGCCTGGCCGGGCAAGACGGCACAGTAGACCCCGCCGCGGGGGCCGGGTTTGTCGCCAGGGTTTTCACCTACGCGACGCCGCACGGTGGAATCCGTTTCGCCATCGGATTTGGCCTGCTCGAGAAAATTCGCGACGCCACCGGCCTCCAGGGGGCGGACATCTTTGGCCCTGACCGAATGTACGAATACCTCACTCCGCCGGCCTCCAGGCGGACACGGACACGTGACCAATTCGTCGCAACCGAGATGCCCGGGGACGGGTTCCCGGTAGAAGAACTGTTCTGCCTCGTCGGCTCCAACCCTGAAGACTACGACGTGGCCATGGGTCTGTCATCCAAAGCGGTGGGAGCCCGCAGTGACGGGCTGGTCCAGATCGACAACGCGGCAGTCCGCGGTGCGCCGCTGGCCGTTGTGCACCGCAGTCACAGCGGACGGTACGGAATCGTCAACTCGGAGGAGGGCTACCAGAACCTCCAACGCTTCCTTTTCGGTGATCTCAAGGTCGAAGTGGAGCTGGTCGGCTTCACGGTCGGCAGGGAGGCCCCCGCCGACGTCGAATTCCAGCTTGACGTCGCGCTGGCCATCAGGGGACTGCCGGTCATGGTCCACGAGCAAAGCGCGGCCCACTTCTGTCCGGTGCAGATTGAGCATTGGCGGGAAGGGGACCCCATCGATTCTCCGGTTCCGCTGCTGACGACCTTCCTGTCCTCCAAGGCACCACGGCCCCGTGTCGGGGGCAGGGTAGTACCCCGGCTCCGTCACGCGCTCCGCCTTCGGCTGATGTCCATCAGGGAAAAGGAGGGGCACTTCTTCTTCGATGACCACCTGGAACAGACCGAGGACTGGCAGGATACCTTGGTGGTTGACATTGAACCTCCCGGGAAAAACCGGCCGCTGCCGAGGGCCTGGGCCGCGTGGAACAGCCTGATCCCGACGGCCCTCAGGGACTGGGAGCCGGGGGACAGGGACCAACTGAAGGACACGGACACCACCGTTCACCGCTGGAGCGGACGGATAAGCGTCCCGGAGGCCGCCCGGGACCTGCTGGGACGAAACGCAGGCATCAACCTCACCGTGACCCCGAGAGCTCTCACGTTCTAAGGCTGATCGTTTCCGGACGCGGGGGAGGGGCACAGTCCCAGGACACCTGGGAATGCTTTCGCCGCCGTGGCTGGACATTGTTCGATTTGTGACTATTCACGGTCGCTTGCGACGCGCCGGTCTCCATGGTCTGCCGCGGCCGCTCTAGACTGGACCCAGGAGATTAACCTCTCAGCATTGGCACGAAGTTTTTCCCCTGAATGCCGGTCGATATCGTCCAGGAGCTCCTCAAGCGTGGGGGACATTCCCTCTTCAGCGCGGAGAACGGCTTCGGCTCGCATGAAGTGCAGGTCCCAGCCCGCCCCGCGGACCATTCCCAGGTCCTTGTTTCGCAAGGACTCCAGAAGCTTGGGACGTTCAAGAAGATTAGCCAGAAGCGGTAGGGCATCCGTTGTGAGCCTGAGCACCATATCCCGGGCGACGGTCGCTGCATCCGCTTCGTTCCGGACCGTCCACCACTCGTCCGTGTTTGCCGGGGATCCTGTGGGATGGATCCGGTCGCGATAGAGCCCCGATGCCTCGTCTGGGGTTTTCGGCACTTCTTGGTCCAAGAGATGGGAAGTCCAAGCGATCCATGGCTGTGGAACGAGAGAAATGTTGATGACGCAGCGCAGTTCCTCGGAAGTGCTCCACGCTGACGACTGGACGTTCACGATTGCCCAGTCCCCATGTCCGTTGATGCGTCTCCACGTCTTTCCGGAGCCGTTGAAACCCGCATCCCGGACTGCGGGACCAACGAACTCGTTCAATGCCACTTTTAGCGCATTTTGAGCATTCAAGGTTCTCCAAGCGTAGAAAAGCAGTGTTAATGCCCCGGTTGGACGCGCTGGGCTTTGTTCATGTCTTCCAACCATCATGCACGCACTGATCTCCATGTCGATCACAGCCGGCGCTGGACGGCATGGAAGGACGCAGCAGAGGCGACATCGAATTCTTCTACTTTACATAATGTAGATTATCGGCGTTTGCTGCATGTCCGGAAGCGAGGGTGCAACACCATGGGAATCCCGCGCCAGGACGGATAACTGCGCAGGTCACGGCCCCGGCCTACCGTTGCCTTAATCCAAGGGCTCGCTAAGAATGAACAAATGACGGTCTACGTGCGTTCACTTGAAACTGCAGTTCCGAAAACGATGCTGATCCAGTCAGAGGCCCGGGATGTCTTTGCGGCGCAGCCGGGTTTGTCCAGGCTTGGTTCCCGTCTGGTGAACACCTGCTTCGATTCAGCTGCGATCGACACACGCTTTACCGCCGTCGAGGAACTCACCAACGAGTTCCGCGCGGACGATCCGCAGTTCTATGACCCTGCCACTGGCCTCCTGCTGAATCCCAGCACCAAAGTCCGCAACGAGATCTTCGGCCGCGAGGCCACCAAGCTTTTTGTGGAAGCTGCCCGCTCCGCCGTCGACGCCTGCCCGGAGCTCAATCTACTTGACATAACTCACCTGGTGACAGTCTCCTGCACGGGATTCTTCAACCCGGGGCCGGACTACAAGATCGTGCGCGAGCTCGGCCTGGATCCGGCGGTCCAGCGCTACCACCTCGGATTCATGGGCTGCTATGCGGCCTTTCCCGCCCTGCGCGCAGCAAAGCTGTTCTGCGAAGCCGACCCCAACGCCGTCGTCCTGGTGGTCTGTGCAGAACTATGCTCGCTGCACGTCCGCACGTCCAACGACCCGGACACCATCATGGGGTCAGCCCTTTTCGCCGATGGTGCGGCAGCCGCCGTCGTCACTGCCCGGCAAGGCACCGAAGAACATGCACTGATGCAGCTGGACCACTTCGAAACTGTCCTCACCCCCGTTGGCGAGGACGCCATGGCCTGGAACATAGGCGACCACGGATTCGAGATGATCCTGGGAAACTACGTCCCGCACATCATCGACGACCACATCGTCGGGGCGCTGGACCCCCTCCTGGCACGGGAACCGGAATTGGCCGCACTCCCCTACTCCTCAATCCGCCACTGGGCCATACACCCGGGTGGCCGCAGCATCCTTGACAAAGTCGAGTCCAGGCTCGGCCTGACGCAGGAACAGCTGGTTCCAGCCCGTGAAGTCCTCCGCAATTACGGCAACATGAGCAGCGCAACCGTCCTCTTCGTCATCAAGCACATCCTCGAACAGGACCCGGAACCGGGCGACGAGCGGATCTGCTCCATGGCCTTCGGCCCCGGGCTCACCGTGGAAACAGCGGTTTTCACCAAGCTGCGGCAAGCGCGCACCGCCAGGCCAGCGCGCACCTCGCCAGCGGAACAGGCACCGGAGCGGCTGCCCGCGGAAGCGCCGGTGGCCTGATCCCCGTGGATCTCCTGCTGCGGCAGCGCGCCGTCGGGGCGATCGAAACCATGGACCTGCCTGACTGCGACCCGCAGGACCTGGACAACACCTACCGCCAGTTCGCGGTCGTAAACCGTGTGCTGTCCGGATGGCGCCGGCTGTATGTGCGGGAGCTGCGTCCATTTCTGGCCGGCAGCTCCGGCCCGGGCACGCTCCTGGACATCGGCTCAGGCGGAGGCGATCTCCCCGCCTTGCTGGCGCACTGGGCCACCCGCGACCACCTGGTCCTGCACATCACCGGCATCGATCCCGACCCCCGCGCCGCCGCCTTCGCCGGGCGCCGGGCCGCAGTGCCGGGACTCAGTTTCCGGCAGGCACACAGCGCCGACCTTGTCAGCGAGGGCAGGCAGTACGACTTCGTGATTTCCAACCATGTCCTGCACCACCTCGATGCGGGGCAGCTGCAGGAACTGCTGGCGCACTCGCGGGTGCTGGCCCGCAAAGCCGTGCTCCACAACGATCTTCGCCGCAGCCCGGTAGCCTATGCCCTATTCAGTGCCGCCGCCCTGCCTTTCCGCCACTCCTTCATCCGCGCGGACGGGCTCACCTCCATCAGGCGGAGCTATACGCGCCCGGAGCTCGCGGCGATCGCTCCCCCCGGCTGGGTGGTCAGGCCCGGCAGCGCCTTCCACCAGGTCCTCGCCTTTTCGAAGGGCTGACATGGCAACGGACGTGGTCATCGTCGGCGGCGGGCCCGTGGGCCTCTACCTGGCGGCGTCGCTGCTCCAGGACGGCATGTCCGTGCGCGTCCTCGAGCAGCGGACCGAACGCAATATCCACAGCCGCGCCATCGGGATCCACCCGCCCGCCCTCGAAGCGCTGGAACGGGTGCACCTGGCCGGTGCCATGGTCCGGGAGGGCGTCCCGATCCATGCGGGCATGGCCCTCAGCGGCGGCAGGACAGTGGGCACCATGTCCTTCGCAGGCGTGTCGGAGGACTTTCCGTTCGTGCTGGCCCTCCCCCAGTACCGCACGGAACAACTCCTGGAGGAACGCGTCCATACCCTCGACAGCCGGGCAATCGTTAGGGGCGTACGCGTCACGGGAGTGACCGACGACGGCGATACAGGCGCCGTCGTCGTCGAATGTTCCGGGGGCGAAAGGGCAGGCGGCAGCCGCTTTGATGCCTCGCTGGTCATTGCCGCCGACGGCGCCAGGTCGGTGCTGCGTGATGCGCTCGGCATACCTGTCCGCACCAGGGCCTATCCGGACCATTACCTGATGGGCGACTTCGCCGACTCCGGAACCCATGGGCAGCTGGCCGTCCTTTTCCTCGAACCGGAGGGGATCGTCGAGTCCTTCCCGCTGCCGGGCGCACTCCGGCGCTGGGTGGTGCGGCTCAGCCAGCCAGCAGGAACAGCCGACGCCGGCCGGCTGGCAGGGCTGGTGCAGCGGCGGACGGGGATCCTGCCGGACGTCCGGACGAACACCATGCTGAGCGGCTTCAGCGTCCGTTCCACCCTTGCCCGGCGCACCGTCGCGGGGCGGGTGGTACTGGTGGGAGACGCCGCACACGAAATCAGCCCAATCGGCGGCCAAGGTATGAACCTTGGCTGGCTGGACGCCCAGGCCCTTGCTCCCCTGGTCCGGGAGGCCGCAGCGGGAAAGCGCGTGGACGGGCGGCTGAAGGAATTCGACGCTGCCCGCCGGCGCGCCGCCGCGATTGCCAGGCGCCAGTCGGAGGTCAACATGCTGCTGGGACGCCCCCTGCCGGTGCCGCTCCTGAAGGTCCGCAACCTTGCCATCGGCGGCGTCGCGTCAGTGCCGGCCATAAACCAGTGGACGGCGCGGCGCTTCACCATGCAGTAGGCCGGGGACGCCCGGACGGCGGGCGCGGGGTGAGTTACCGAAAGTAGCAGTCGTAGCTGTCCTGGCTCACGATCTTTCCGTCCGCGACCTCAAAAACCGACGACGTCCTGGCCCGGATGGTCTCCCCCCGGTCCCAGTAGGGGAGGTCCATCTGGACCGTCGCGGACCAGTCTGCCTCCACGGCCACCCTGCCGCCTTCACAGGTGGTCCGCCGGATGCTGAACTTCTGCCCGGACACCACCTCGGAGCTTCGTTCCGCGCCGGCAAGGACCGAAGCGAGCGAACGGGTGGAGCCTGCCGGCGCCAGCAGGTGCGGTGCCTCCACCAGCACGAAGTCGTCCGCCAGGTAGGGCCTGACCTCAGCGGCGCCTCCGCCTGCTTCCAGAACCCGGATGAATCCGAGGACGCGGTCCAGCGGAGAGGTGCTCAGGGAGGGGTCTTCAGCCATGGAAACGACACTAACCCACCGTGCCCGGCAGGGTGGCGCCCGGCCAGTAGGCTTTCTGCATGAGCCCCATCCCGCCTGAGACCACCCTCAGCGATGAACAGATCCGGGAAACCGTGGAACGGATCCTCTCAGCAGGCACCCTCCCGCCCATCGTGCAGGCCGGCCACCCCGCCCTTCGGCAGCGCGCCGCCGCCTTTGACGGCCAGCTCTCCCCAGACCAGTTGGACCGCCTTATTGCCCTCATGCGGCAGGTCATGCACGAGGCCCCCGGTGTGGGACTGGCAGCGCCGCAGCTCGGCATCCCCCTCCAGATCGCCGTTGTGGAGGACCAGTACGACGTCGATCCGGAGGCCGCTGCGCTGCGCAAGCGCAGCCCCCTGGAGTTCCTGGCGCTCCTGAACCCCCGGTACACCCCGCTGGGAACGGAGTATGCCTCCTTTTACGAGGGTTGCCTCTCCTTGAACGGCCTCCAGGCAGTCGTGGCCCGGCCCCAGAACGTCCTGCTGGACTTCCAGGCGCCGGACGGCTCGCCGGCGCAGCGGGAATTCGCAGGCTGGCAGGCCCGCATTGTGCAGCACGAAACCGACCACCTGAACGGTGTGCTGTACGTGGACCGGGCGCAGCTGCGCTCGCTCAGCAGCAACGCGGAATACGCCGCCCACTGGGCGGAGCCCGGGATCGGCAAGGCCAGGGCAGGGCTCGGGTTCGATACCGGCCCGGTCAGCGCCGCCGGATCCTAGGCGGACCCAGCCGGGGCGACGGGCTGCCGCGGCGGGCACGATCCAGTACAGCAACCGGGCAGGCGGCCAGGCGGGCCGCCCTAAGATGGTGGCTATGCCCGCTCCCAACCTGCCCTTGCTGTGCCCCGTGTGCTTCCAGCCGCTGGAGCTGGCGGGACCGCACCCCTCCGGCCAAAGCCGTCTCGTCTGCGGCTCGTCCCACAGCTTTGATGCCGCCAGGCAGGGGTACTTCAACCTGCTGGTGGGAAAAGGCACCGCGTTCGAGGCCGACACCGCCGAGATGGTGGAAGCCCGCTTCAACTTCCTGGGGCAGGGGCACTACCTGCCGCTGGCGCAGGCGGTGGCAGCCGCCGTCGTCCCTACCCTTCCAGGGGAACACGCCGTCGTCCTTGACTCCGGAACCGGAACCGGACATTACCTGCGCGTCCTGCTCGACGCAGCGGTGGCCGACGGCCTGGAGGTGGCAGCCCTTGGCCTGGACATCTCCAAGTTCGCCCTGCGGCGAGCCGCCCGGCTCAACGCGGAGGCGGTGAACGTCGCCTGGGACATCTGGCAGCCGCTGCCCGTGAAGGACGACTCAGTCGACGCCATCACCGTTATTTTCGCGCCCAGGAACGCAGCGGAGTTCGCCCGCGTCCTGCGGCCAACAGGCCGGCTGGCGGTGGTCACGCCCCGGCCCGGCCACCTCGCCTCCATCGCGGACGTGACCGGCATGCTCAGTATTGAAGAAGGCAAGGAGAGCCGGCTGGCCGGGGCAATGGAAGCGCACTTCACGGTCGAGACAGCCCGGGACGTCGACTTCCCCCTGGCGCTCACCCGCCGGGAGGCGGCCGACCTTGCGTTCATGGGCCCGGCGGGGCATCACAGCGGCCGAACCCCCATCGCCGCAAGGCTGGAGGGCCAGCCGGAGCCCGTTGTCTCGGAAGCCCGGTTCCGCCTGACAGTCTTCCGCCCCGCCAAAGCCCCCATCCAATAACGGATTGGCCACTATCTACTGCAACTGCCTGCGGCCCACCCATGCCACGGCTGCCCGCACTAGGATGGAAGGACAGTTGCTGGTGGGTCCGCGGTAGCGGCTCCCCGTAGCGAAGGGGGAGCACGTTGTTCGAATGGTTGGGCGAGAACTGGTGGGCACTGTGGCTCACCGCTTTCCTCGCTTTTGCAGTGATCGAGATGATCACCCTTGACCTGTTTTTCATCATGCTCGGCGGAGGAACCCTCGCCGCCCTCGTGGCTGACTTCGCCGGCGCGGACCTCTGGCTGCAAATCGTGGTTTTCTGCGTCGTCTCCCTGCTTATGATCGCCTTCGTCCGGCCGGTGGCCCTGTCGCATCTGAAGAAGGGCCCGTCCGAACAGCGGACCAATGTTGACCGCCTGATCGGCGAACACGCCATTGTCATGGAACCCGTCTCCTCCGACGGCGGCCTGGTCAAAATCGGCGGGGACATCTGGAGTGCCCGCTCAGCCGCGGGAGTCCTTCCTGCCGGGCAAAAAGTAGTGGTGGCCGCCATCGACGGTGCCACCGCCGTGGTTTCGGCAGCGTCGGAATCAGACACCAGGCCTTGATACTGCCTGATCAATTGGGGAAGAAGGAAATGTATGGATAACGCAGGAGGAGCCGCCCTCGCCATTGTGCTGGTGGTCCTGATCGTGTTTGTGATCATCGTCCTGGTCCGGGCCATCCGGATCATTCCACAGGCACGGGCAGGTGTTGTTGAACGGCTGGGCAAATACCAGCGGACGCTCAATCCGGGACTGACCATCCTGATTCCGTTCGTGGACCGGCTCCTGCCGCTGCTGGACCTGCGCGAGCAGGTGGTCTCTTTCCCGCCGCAGCCTGTCATCACTGAGGACAACCTGGTGGTCTCGATCGATACCGTGGTGTATTTCCAAGTCACGGACCCGCGCGCCGCCACGTATGAGATCGCCAACTACATCCAGGCCGTGGAGCAGCTCACCACCACCACACTGCGCAACGTGGTGGGCGGGCTGAACCTGGAGGAGGCGCTCACCTCCCGGGACCAGATCAACGGACAGCTCCGCGGCGTCCTGGACGAGGCCACCGGCCGCTGGGGCATCCGTGTTTCGCGCGTGGAATTGAAGGCCATCGATCCGCCCCATTCCATCCAGGACTCGATGGAAAAGCAGATGCGTGCCGAACGCGACCGCCGGGCCGCGATCCTGACCGCCGAAGGAACCAAGCAGTCCGCCATCCTGACCGCCGAGGGCCAGCGGCAGGCCGCCATCCTCAAGGCGGAAGGCGACGCCAAGGCCGCCATCCTCCGCGCCGATGGTGAGGCGCAGGCCATCCAAAAGGTCTTTGACGCCATCCACCGCGGAAATCCCGACCAGAAACTCTTGGCCTACCAGTACCTGCAGACCCTGCCAAAGCTGGCAGAAGGCTCCTCCAACAAGCTGTGGATCATTCCCAGCGAAGTCGGCGAGGCACTCAAGGGGATCGGCAACGCCCTCGGCGGAACCAGCCCCGAGTCCACGGGAGGCATGTTCGACGAGGTTGGCGCCAAGCCGTCGGAGCCCTAAGGCCCAGCACCGCGAGTGCCGGCTGACCGTCGTTGCCGGTTCCGAGGAGGGTCCGTGCAGCCACGGGCCCTCTTTTGGCTGTCCGGCCTAACGCCGGTATAATTGTGTATTTGTCCGGCTGGAGCAGATCCGCTGGAACAACAAAGCTTCGCGATGCGTTGAATCTAAAGATGCAGCACAGAGCACACAGTAGTCCGGCAGTGCTTGTCACCGCCGGCTGGCGCGGTGTTGTACACCGCGAACCGACCAGAGGGAGAAATCATGAGCGATCGCAGCCTGCGGGGCATGCGCCTTGGCGCGCAGAGCATGGAGACCGAGTCCGGAGTCGAGCCGGCTCCGCGCCAGCGTGTCGAGTACCGGTGCGAAGACGGCGAGCAGGTCTTCGTTACGTTCTCCTCGGAAGCGGAAATCCCCCCGGTCTGGGTTTCGAAGACCGGCAAGGAAGCCCTCCTGGTTGATGGCGAACGTCCCGATACCAGCAACGACAAAGCGGTCCGTACGCACTGGGACATGCTCCTGGAACGCCGCTCGCTCCCCGAGCTGGAGCAGATCCTCGAAGACCGGCTGACCATCCTGCGCGAACGCCGCGGAGAACGGCGCTCCGCCTAACGGACTCCAGCCCAAGGCCTTAACTCGAAGGGGCCTGTCCCTGCAC
>NZ_VDEV01000018.1:0-81968 GCF_006151685.1 Arthrobacter sp. BB-1 | reverse complement strand
CCAGTTCACACTCGGTGCAGGGACAGGCCCCTTCCTGTTAATCCAGTTTCTTCAGCACCGTGTCCAGCGGTTACGGCTGCTGCGCAGCTGCTTTCCTGCGGGTCAGGGTGTTCCAGCGGGCCTGCAGGCCCCATTTGGTGACGTTGACCATGGCTTCGAGCACGATGTTGCCGCTCATCTTGGAGGCACCGAGTTCCCGCTCCACGAAAGTAATGGGACGTTCCTCGATGCGGAGGCCCATGCGCGCCACGCGGAAGGCGAGGTCCACCTGGAAGCCGTAGCCGACCGAGTCCACCTGGTCCAGGTTCAGCTTTTCCAGGGTGGTCCTGCGGAACGCACGGTAACCGCCCGTGACGTCCTTGATCTTCAAACCCAGCATGAGCCGGGCGTAGGTGCTTCCCACCCTCGAAATGACCTGGCGGTAGAGGGGCCAGTTGACCACGCTGCCGCCGGGAACCCACCGGGAGCCCATGGCCAGGTCGGCGCCCTGCTCGACGGCTTCCAGGAGCTGGGGAAGCTGCTCTGGCTGGTGGGAACCGTCAGCGTCCATTTCAACCAGGACGTCATAGCCTGCGTCCAGCCCCCACCGGAAGCCAGCAATGTACGCGGCGCCCAGGCCTTCCTTGCCCTTGCGGTGCAGGACGTGCACCTGGCTGTCCTCGGCAGCGAAACGGTCCGCGAGCTGGCCGGTGCCGTCAGGGCTGTTGTCATCCACCACCAAGACGTCGGACGCCGGGACCGCCGCGCGAAGCCGCTGGAGGGTCTTGGGCAGCGATTCCAGCTCGTTGTAGGTGGGAATGATCGTGAGGACGCGCACAAAGGGCCTTTCCTGAGGGAAACGGTCAGAGCGCCGGCCGCAAAGAGAGCTCCGGCAGGCGCAACTACCAATTATAGTGTGGCGGGCGCCTGGTCAGGACCGGAGGGCGGGACTAGCGAAAAGTTCGACGCCGTTCCGGACCGTTTGCAGGCACACCGGGTCAGTGCCGGTGTCCAGGGCAGGCAGCAGCGGTGTCCGCGCCCTCGGGTCGGTGCTCCACGACTGGACGCGGCCGTCCGCCACCTGGACCATCAGTTCCTCGACCTCCCACACAGCGAAACTCGCAGGAGCCCCCGGCACTAGCTGTCCTGCCATGGGGTCCGAATACTTAGCTGCCCGCCAGCCGGCCCTGGTGTGGCCCAGGAAGGCGGCGCGGGCTGAGATCCGCTCGTCCTGGTTGTTGTGCTCCAGGCAGGCGCGGACGCTGGACCATGGCCGCAACGGGGTCACGGGGCTGTCGCTGCCGAAGCACACCGGAACCCCGACTGCGAAGAGCGTGGCAAACGGGTTCATGGACCGGCTCCGCTCCCCCAGCCTTTGCTCGTACAGCCCGCCGGGGCCGCCCCAGGCAGCGTCGAACGCGGGCTGCGCACTGACGGTTACCGCATAGCGGGCCAGGGTCCCGACGGCGGCTGCATCAACCATCTCCACGTGTTCAAAGCGGTGGCCGGCAGCGCGCACGCGCTGCTCACCCACCTCACGGGCAGCCAACTCAAGGGCGGCCAGCGCAGTATCCAGCCCGGCGTCGCCGATAACATGGAACCCGCCCTGGACCCCTGCAAGCGAGCAGGCGGCGAGGTGTGCGGCGGCTTCATCAACCGTAAGGTACAGGCTCCCCTGCTCGCCGGGCGCGTCCGTGTATGCGGACCTCAGGCCAGCCGTCCGTGACCCGATGGAGCCGTCGATGTTGAGGTCGCCGGCCAGTCCCCGTACGCCAAAGCCGAACTGGCCGACGAGCCGGCGCGCATGCTCTTCGGAGGTGGCCAGCTCCCCCCAGTAGGGCAGGACTTCAGGGACTCCGGCGCTTTCCGGGCCGCTGTTGTTCCATTCGGCTGCAAGCCGCAGGTCCTCTGCGCCGCCGATGTGCGGTGCGCCCATTTCTGCCACTGCCACATAGCCGTTCGCTGCCGCTTCGGACAACGCGCGGCCCTGGTGCCGCCGCAGTTCGCCCTGCGGCAGCCGGCGCGTAGCCTGGCGGGCAGCCGTGTGCGCCTCCCTGCGGACCGTCGCGCCGCCGTCGAACCCGTCCAGTTCCCGGACGCCCGACGCGCTGGCCAGGGACCCGGACACCAGCGCTGAGTGCACGTCCACCCGGGAGAGGTACACGAGGCGCCCGGCGGAAGCCCGTTCCAGTTCCTCGGCTGTGGGCAGGGTCCCGTCCCCCCAGGTGGTTTCGTCCCAGCCGTGGCCCAGGACAGGACCGTTGCCGGGGACGCCGGCCACGGCGTCCAGCAGTTCCTCGGCCGAACGGACTCCGGCCAGCTGCAGTGACTCCAGCGCGATGCCGGTCTCCGTCAGGTGGATGTGGGAGTCCACAAAGCCCGGCGCCACCAGGGCGCCCCGGAGATCGATGACCTCCATGGAACTGTCCACGATGGATGAGGCAGCCTGTTCCGACCCCACCCAGGCGACCGTGCCGCCGTCCACCACCATGGCCGTGGCGAACGGGTCCGCGGCGGTGTAGACGGACCCGTTGCGGTAGAGGACGGTCTTCGTTCGGGTAGCGGGCAGCGGTTCGGGCTGGGACATGCGGGGCAGTGCTCCTGGGGTTGGTATGGGCCGGCGGGTGGCCGGCGAAGCTTGTCAGAGTACGGAGGAATAGGCCACAACGCCGCGGCGGATCAGTGAGATGGCTTCGGCGCAGAGCCGGGCAAGGCGGGGATCCAGGCCTGGAATCTTGGCGAGCTGGTCCAGGAGGTCGATAACCTGCTTGACCCAGCGGACAAAGTCACCGGCCGCCAGGTCCGTGCCGCTCAGGACGTCCTGCAGGTGGCGGCCACGGGCCCACTTGTAGACAGGCCAGACGAGGCCCAGTTCGGGTTCTCCGGTCAGCGGAAGCTTGTTCTCCTCCTCCACGTCTTCCAGGGCAGACCATTCGCGGATGACAATGTCCACCGAGGTCTCCAGGGAGATGCTGGGCATCCGGGGCCGGAGCCCCCGGTCCTCCCGTTTGGCCTGGTACACCAGCACGCTGGCCAGGGCCGCTACCTCCACGGCGTCCAGGTCGTCGAAGGCGCCCAGGCGCAGGGACTGGGAAATGAGGAGGTCCTTCTCCCCGTAGATCCGCCGCAGCCGCTGGCCGTCGGGACTGATGCCCAGCCGGCCGTCGGCAGCCGGCTCCAGGTACCCATACGCGGTCAGGACGTCGCAGACGCGGTCGAAGGTCTTGGCGATGGTGTTGGTGCGGCCCTGGATCTGGCGCACCAGCCCGTCCGTTTCCCGCCGCAGCTTCCACCAGCGTTCGGACCAGCGTGCATGGTCTTCCCGCTCGCTGCAGCCGTGGCACGGGTGGGCCCGGAGGGCGCGGCGGAGGTCGGCGATGCGCTTTTCCTGGTTGGGCAGCGCCGTTGCGAGGCCGAAGTCGTTGTTCCGGTTATTGCCCGGGGCAGGCGGCCGGTTCTCGCGGAGCGCATTCCGGGCCGAGGAGGCAAGGTCGCGGCGGGATTTGGGCACCTTGGCGTTAAAGGACTTCGGAATGCGGATGCGGGTCACGGGCGCAATGGGGCCCTCAAGATCGTCGGTTCCAATTCTCCGCAGCTGGTTGTCCAGCGTCAGGACGGCGGGCCGCGGCTCGCGGCTGCTGTGGTCCGAACTGAGCACGATGGCCGGACCGGGCGCCCTGCCGCCGGGAACGTCTACCACGTCCCCCGGCAGCAGGCGGGCGAGGGAATCGTCGCTGAGCGATTTCCGGGCGCGGGACTTGGTGCGCGAGCCGGCGTTTTCGGCGTCGGAGAGTTCCCTCCGCAGCCGGGCGTACTCGGTGAAATCGCCCAGATGGCACGTCATTGATTTGGCATATCCGGCCAGCGATTCCTCCCGGCTGCGCACCTGCTTGGCCAGCCCCACCACGGAACGGTCAGCCTGGAACTGGGCGAAGGAGGATTCAAGGATTTCGCGCGCCCTGGCACGGCCGAACTGGGCCAGAAGGTTGATGCTCATGTTGTACGTGGGCCGGAAGCTTGAGTTCAGGGGGTAGGTGCGCCGGGACGCCAGGCCAGCGACCGCCGTCGGGTCCGTTCCTGGCTGCCACAGCACCACGGCATGGCCTTCGACGTCGATGCCGCGGCGGCCTGCGCGGCCGGTCAGCTGCGTGTACTCCCCTGCGGTGATGTCCACGTGGGCTTCACCATTGAACTTGTCCAGCTTCTCCAGCACCACCGAGCGGGCAGGCATGTTGACGCCCAGGGCCAGGGTCTCCGTGGCGAAAACGGCTTTGACCAGGCCGTCGGCAAAGAGCTTCTCCACCACTTCCTTGAACGTGGGCAGCATCCCGGCGTGGTGGGCGGCAAAGCCTCGGATCAGGCCGTCACGCCAGGTCCAGAAGCCCAGGATGTCGAGGTCGTCCGGCGGGATATCCTGACCCGCTTCGTCCACGCGCTGGGCAATGATCCGCTGCTCCTTCTCCGTGGTCAGCCACAGCCCCGAGCCCACGCACTGGGCCACGGCGGCGTCGCAGCCGGCCCTGGAAAAGATGAAGGTGATGGCCGGCAACAGGTCCATGCGGTCAAGGCTTGCGATGACCTGCGGGCGGCTGGCGGGGCGGACTCCCCGCTCGTCGCTGCCCCGGCCGGGCCGTTCGTTGCCGCGCCGGCCGCGTTGGCCGCGCCCGGCCGGTCCGCCCTGGCGGCTCCGGAAGCTCTGCTGGCTCTCGCTGCGCGCCACGGTAAGGAGGTCCGGATTGACGTCGAAGCCGCGCCCCCTGGCACTGTCCCCGGACGAGACCGGCTGCGTCTCCCCGTCGTCCACGGGCGGGGCAATTTCGTCAAAGGTGACCTCGCCTGCGAACAGGTCCATGATCTGGCGGCCCACCATCACGTGCTGCCAGAGGGGTACCGGACGGTGCTCGGAGACGATGATGTCGGTATCACCGCGGACAGTATCCAGCCAGGCTCCAAACTCCTCGGCGTTCGAGACGGTGGCGCTGAGTGAGACCACCTGAACCTCGCTGGGCAGGTGGATGATCACTTCCTCCCAGACGGCACCGCGGAACCTGTCGGCAAGGTAGTGCACCTCATCCATCACCACGTAGCCAAGATCGTCCAGCGTTGCCGAATCCGCGTACAGCATGTTCCGCAGGACTTCTGTGGTCATCACGACGACGGGGGCGTCGCCATTGATGCTGGTGTCGCCCGTGAGCAGGCCAACGTTTTGGGCGCCGTATTTTTCCGAAAGTTCGGTGAACTTCTGGTTGCTGAGGGCTTTGATGGGGGTGGTGTAGAACGCCTTCAGGCCCCGCTGCAGCGCCAGGTAGATGGCGAACTCACCGACGATGGTCTTGCCGGCACCGGTGGGTGCCGCCACCAGCACTCCCCTGCCCTCCTGGAGGGAGCGGCATGACTGCCGCTGGAAGTCGTCCAGTTCGAAGTCGAGGGTGCGGACGAAGGCTCCGAGGTAGGTCGCCGCTTCGGCCCTGCGCTCGGCGCTGGCACGGTACCGCTCGGCGGGAGAGAGCTCTTCAGGCTCGCTGGGCCCGGCAGGGAACGGTCCAATGGACGAAGGCCCGGTGTTGGAGGACATACCCCAAGCCTAACGGGCGCTCAGAGGTTCTTGAGCTCACTGCCGGGGGTGGCGATGTCTGCCGTGGCTTCGGTTTCAGCTGCCCGTTTGGCTGTCCTGCGTTCGCGGCGCTTGTCGTTCATCAGGCAGATGCCGATCGCGGCAAAGAAAAGCACCAGCAGCGGACCGGCCAGCATGAACATCGAGATGGCGTCCGCTCCGGGAGCGGCGATGGCCGCCAGGACGAACACCAGAAACACCGTTATGCGCCAGGCTTTAAGGATGGTGCGGCCGGAGATGATGCCGGCCATGTTGATGCCTACAAGCACCACGGGAACCAGGAAGGCAAGGCCCAGGACCAGGACCATCCGGGTCACGAACTCGATGTAGGTGCGGGCGTCGATGACGCTCGAGGACCCCTCCGGGGTGAACTGCGTCAGGGCGTGGACCACCTGCGGCACAACAAGCCAGCCGGCCCAGATGCCGGCCAGGAACAACGGGACGGCTGCCGCCATGTACACCAGTGTGTAGCGGCGTTCCTTGGAGGTCAGGCCGGGCGTGATAAACGCCCAGAGCTGGTAGATCCAGATGGGGCTGGAAATGACCACGCCGATGAGGAGCGACATTTGCAGCTTGAAATCGAACGGAGACGCAATGCTGCCGAAGTTGATAGCCGAGAGCCCGCCGGTTTGCTCTGAGATGCGGTTGACCGGCTCGGCCAACGCCTTCAGCAGCGGATCGTAAAGTATCCAGCCCCCGATGCCGCCAATGACGACGCCGATAGCCGACTTGATCAGCCGGTTTTTCAGCTCTTTGAGGTGGTCCCAAAGAGCCATCCGCCCCTCGGGGTTGGCTTTACGGGCCCGCGACAGTGCCACTTTGGGTCAGGCGCGGTTCGACGGCGGAACGTCAGTGCCGTCTGTCGGCTCACCGGGCTTCGCCTTGGGGTGGTTGACGATGGTGCCTTCCACCGGACCTGAGGCGTCAGTGGATTCGGTCTTGCCGTCGTTCTTCATTTCCTTGACCTCGGATTTGATGATCCGCATGGACTGGCCAAGGCTGCGTGCCATGGCCGGAAGTTTGGGCGCGGCAAAGAGGAGCAGAGCAACAACGATGATGATTACGATGGGCCAGGGGCCATCAAAGAGTCTTCCCACGGGAAATCCTTTCGTCTACAAACAATTTTACTTCGAGGTGAAGTCCAGATCGCCGAGCGCCTGTGGCTGGCCCCGGTCAATCTTGCGCTGCACCCGCCGAAGGCGGCGTTCTTCCTGTCGGGAGGACTTGGATGCCTCGTAATCATGTCTCATGACGGACGGCGAGGCAAAAACCGCGGATCCAGAGCGGGGCGTCGCCGGCGCTGGGGCCTCGGGCGTTTCAACAGGGCCCAAGTGCCCCAGCTTTTCACCGGCCGCCCCCAGGTCCTTGACGGTTGCCATGAACTGGCGGAACAACCGGATGCCCAGCAGGACATAGAAAAGCAGCGAGAGCGCAACGAGCGCCACCCATATCAGGATCCAGGACCACCAAGGCATGCTGAGAAGTCTAGCCGCCGTACATGGCCAGGGATGCCGCCAGCCAGTTGCGGGCCGCCTCCGCCAACTCGTCCGGTGCAAGAATTCGGGCCGAACCGCCGTGCTGGGCCACGAACATCGGCAGCCAGGCGGTGTTGCCGAAGCGGATATCAGCCACCAGGCCGCCGTCGGGCAGTTCCACGGTGCGTTCCGCGTAGTAGTCATCTGCCAGTCCCCTCCCCTGCCGGGTGAGCTGGACGGTGACGGTGGTGTCGTCGTCGTTGGCGGTGAAAAGCTTTGCGGGCGCCCCTTCCGCCGGGGTGATACCGGCAGGGATGGGAGCACCGTTCGGGTGCAGCTCCTGGACGCGGTCCAGGCGGAAGTTCCGCAGCCCGCGGACAAGGTGGCAGTAGGCCTCGAAGTACCAGGTGTTGTCCAGGGAATAGAGCCGGAGCGGGTCCACATCGCGTTCGGAGATGGAGTCGCGCTGGGGCGACAGGTACGTCAGGCGAAGCTGGGAGCGGGACTCGATCGCCTGCCGCACGGTGGCGTGCGTGGCGGCCTCCGCAGGGGTGACTTCGGGACCGGAAAGGGAAGCCGCCCTGAGTCCTTCCTCGCCCGCGGCCGCCAGGAGCTTGAGCGTCACTGATTCCAGGGCGCCGCCCTCAGCTACTTCCGGCAGCCCGTTCAGTGTCTCCAGCCCGGTCAGGAGGGCGCAGGCTTCCTCCACGGTGAAGCGGACCGGTTTCGTCAGGTCAAGGTCCTGGGTGATGTAGACATGGTCGTCGTCCCACTGGATGTCCAGGAGATCATCGGGGTATCCCTCGGGAAGGCCGGAGCAGATGAGGATCTGGAGGTCGTCCTCAAGTTCTTGCCTGCTGACGCCGAACTGGTCTGCGACGTCCTGGATGTGCAGTCCCTGGTTGTGCACCAGGAAGGGCACCAGTTGGAGCATCCGCTTGAGCTGGTCTTCGGACGTGCGTTTGCGGACACTGCGGGTGCGGGCCTCGCTGAAGCGGTAGGAGGGCGCAGGTGCGGCGCTGAAGTCGGCCGCGGCGCGAAGCCTGCGGCGGACGGCGCCCGCCAGTTCGGCGGGCGCTACTGCCCGCGCATCCGGCCCGTAGGAGGCGAGTTCCTCAGCGAGGCTCTCAGGATCCCTGAACTGCAGGGCCAGGCGCTCATACCCGGGCTCCGGCTGGCCGGTGTCCATGGCTGCAGGAGAGCTCCGCCGGCGCAGGGCCAGTAGGCGGCCTTCCCTGACGTCCACGACCGCGGTACGCAGCGGAAGTTCCGGGAGGCGCGCCAGTTCCTCCCGCACATTGAAGTCCACGGGTGGCGTGTAGTGCTCCTTGTCCAGCGTTGCCACGGCACTGGTGAAGCGGGAGAGCCGGAAATGCCGGGTGGCGTTCCGCACCCGGTCATGGCCCACGAGGTACCACTGGCCAAACCGGCTGCCCAGCCCCCACGGCTCCACCGTCCGCGGTTCCTCCTTGCCGGTGGTGCCCGCGAGGTAGGTGAACGTGACGGGGTGCCGGGAGTGCATCGCGGCGACCAGGTCATCGAAGGCCTGTCCGGCGGGCTTGATCCGCGGCTGGACACCGGCGGGCAGTCCGACGTCGGCCATGCGGCCGGACGCCTTGAGTTTCCTGAGCGCGCTTTGGGCGGACGTGCCCAGGGCGGCGCGTTCCCACAGCTGTGAGGCAAGGAGGAGCACGGTCCATTCCTCCGGCCCCAGCTGGACGTCGGGAAGGCGGTTCGATTCCTTTCCGATGCGGTAGCGGGTGGTGGCGGGATCGTCCTCGCTCCATCCCAAGTCCGTCAGCGTTTCTACCTCGAAGCCGAACTGGCGCAGGTCGTTCTTGTCCCGTTCGAACATCCGGCCGAAGGCAACGTCGTTGCCTGACTGGTCGTGGTAGACCTTTTCCCGCAGCTCACTGCGGCGGAGGCCGTACCGGGTGTTCAGGAGCGCGATGAGCAGGTTGAGGAGACGTTCAGTACGGGATACGGACACTCTGGTTACGTTACTAAAGTCCGCGCCGGAACGCAGAAAGCGCGGCAGCCCAGGTGTTCACTTCCTGGTCCTGCCGCGCTCCCGGCGGTGGAGGGTGCCGCTTACCGGCTGGTTCCGGTCAGCGGACCCCGACGAGGTCCACGACGAAGATCAGGGCTTCATTCGGGGCGATGGCTCCGCCGGCGCCGCGCGAACCGTACGCCAGCTCCGAGGGGATCTCGAGTCGACGGCGGCCGCCCACCTTCATGCCGAGCAGGCCCTGGTCCCAGCCCTGGATGACCTGGCCGACGCCTACGCGGAAGTCGAGCGGCGCCCCGCGGCCCCACGAGGCGTCGAACTCTTCACCCGTTGACCAGGCAACGCCCACGTAGTGGGTGGAAACGGTGTCGCCGGCTTTGGCTTCCCGCCCGTCGCCCTCAATGAGGTCGGTAATGACCAGTTCCGTGGGGACGTCGCCCTCCGGGAAGTCGATCTCGGGCTTCTGGCGGTCGAAATCACGTTGGCCAAATGACATGGTTACTCCTTTAGGGTCAGTGCTGCTCGTGTCTTGCTGCTCACGTGGGGTGCTGCTGATCGATGCCGCCGGCGAAGCGGCGGCCCGACTGTAAGTGTTGCTACTTCGCCCCGAGGATGTCCACTACGAAGACGAGGTCCCCCTTGGCCTCGCCCTGTCCGGCGTCTCCGTAGGCAAGATCCTTGGGGATGACCAGGAGGACGCGGGAACCAACGGTCTTGCCGGCAAGGCCCTGGGTCCAACCCTTGATGACGCCGGTCAGCGGAAAGCTTGCGGGTTCGCCCCGGTCGAAGCTTGAATCGAACTTGGTACCGCCAACGAGGGTAACGCCCACGTAGTTGACGGTCAGGGTGTCGGATTCCTTCACGGTGGCGCCGGTGCCCTTTATGAGGTCCTGGGACACCAAGGCTGTGGGAGCGGCTACGCCTTCGACGTTGATCTCGGGGATGCCGTCCTTTTCGGTGACGGTGGGCAATCCTGCCGGCGGGGTCACGGTCTCGCCCTCGGGCTTTTCCAGGACCGGCGCAACATCCTCCGCGGACAGCACCTTGATGACCAGGAGCTGGGTGGGCTGGGCTTCGGCTCCGGCTGATGCCGCCTGGCCGGGAACAGCCAGTGCCAGGCTGGAGCCCACCTTCGACCCGACGAATGCGTTGTAGATGACCTCGCTGCCGGTTTTCAGCTCCTCGTTCAGCTCAAGCGGTTCCGGTTCACCCGGGAACGTGTCCTCGAGCGTAGTGCCGTCAGTGCCGTTCAGGGCGAGGATGGAGATGTTGGCGACCTGGTTGGCCTTGACCGTTTCGCCGCTGCCCTCGGTGATCACCTTGATGGTGGGTTCTGCCACTTCCAACGGCTTGGTGAATTCAACACCGGGAGCTTTCTTGTCCCCGTTGTCGGTCAGTTTGAGGGAGTCGAACTTGGCAGTCTCACCGGCGGATACGCTGGTGGGTTCCGGCTCTGCGGTTGACCCGCCGCAGGCGGTCAGCAGCAGCAGGCCGGGAAGAAGGATTGCTAGTAGTCGGCGCACGTAGAAAACTTTCGTCGGGGCAGGATGGATGCGATGTTCCGCATGGCAACGGCAGGCATCGCGCCGGGCCCTGATAAAGGGCCCTATCCAGAATAGCCCCTGAAGCTGGGTGTCAGCCCATAGAGTCAAGCAGCGCATCCACACGCTCATCAACGCTGCGGAAGGGATCCTTGCACAGGATGGTCTGGTGTGCCCGGTCGTTCAGCTTCAGGTGCACCCAGTCCACGGTGTAGTCCCGGCCCAGTTCCTGGGCTCGCCGCACGAAGTCCCCGCGCAGCTTTGCCCGGGTTGTCTGGGGCGGGACGTCCACGGCGTCCTTGATAACTGTGTCATCAACAATGCGGCGGACAGCACCACGGGACTGAAGCAGGTAGTAAAGGCCTCGGCTGCGGGAGATGTCGTGGTACGTCAGGTCCAGCTGGGCAATCCGCGGCGCGTCCAGGCCCAGTCCATGGCGCTCACGGTAGTTGTCCATGAGCTTCTTCTTGATGGCCCAGTCGATTTCGGTGTCGATGCTGCGGAAGTCGCCGCTTTCGATGGACTTGAGGGTGCGTTCCCAGAGGTCCAGGATCAGCGGGACGTGGGGGTTATGGGCCCCGTGCTCCTTGACGAAGGCCGTGACTTTGGTCAGGTATTCCTGCTGGATTTCGAGTGCGGTGAGCTGGCGGCCGTTCGCCAGGCGGACCAGTGCGCGGCCGCTGAGGTCGTGGGAAATTTCACGGATGCTTCGGATGGGGTTCTCCATGCGCATATCCCGCATGATCACCCCGGCCTCGATCATCCGCAGCACCAGGTCCACGGTGCCGATCTTCATCATGGCCGTGGCTTCGGACATGTTCGAGTCCCCCACGATGACGTGGAGGCGACGATAGAATTCCGCGTCCGCGTGCGGCTCGTCGCGGGTGTTGATGATGGGGCGGGACCTGGTGGTGGCTGAGGACACGCCCTCCCAGATATGGTCAGCCCGCTGCGAGAAGGCATACGTTGCCCCATGTGGCGTCTTGAGGATCTTGCCGGCGCCCGCAATCAGCTGGCGGGTGACCAGGAACGGGATCAGGATTTCCGCCAGCCGCGAGAACTCGCCGCGGCGGGGAATCAGGTAGTTTTCGTGGCTGCCGTACGAGTTTCCGGCCGAGTCCGTGTTGTTTTTGAACAGGTATACCGTTCCGTTGAACCCTTCGGCCGCCAAGCGGGCCTGTGCCTCGTCCACAAGGTCATCAAGGATGAGCTCCCCCGCGCGGTCATGGGCAATGAGCTGCGCCAGGTCATCACACTCTGCGGTGGCGTATTCCGGGTGTGACCCCACATCGAGGTAGAGCCGTGAGCCGTTGGTCAGGAAGACATTGGAGGAACGCCCCCAGCTAACGACTTTCCGGAAGAGGTACCGGGCCACCTCCTCGGGAGCAAGGGGCCTCGAGTCGGGGCTCGAATACGAGATGCCGAATTCGGTTTCGATACCGAAAATTCTCTTGTCCATCTGTCCTGTCCTCCTAGGCCAGCAATGCAGTGATCTCTGCGTCAGTGAGCCGGCGGAACGCACGCCTTGATCCGCGGCTGCTTTCCGACTGCCGGTCCAGGACCGCTACCTCCAGCGCTCCAGCCGGCAGTGCCTTCGCCGGTTCCTCCCCCTCGGCCGGCGGAACCAGTCCCGCCATGGCCAGGCGCACAGCGTCTGCGAAGCTCAGCGAGCTGCGCCAGCCCTGGCCGATTATGGACGAGACTTTATCTGCTTGGCCGCCCATCACAACAAAGGAGTGTTCGTCTGCAATTGATCCATCGAAGGTCAGCCGGTACAGGTGGTCCTCCGCCTGGGTGGGGCCAACCTCCGCCACGGCAAGCTCCACCTCGAAGGGCTTCTGTTCGGCGGTGAACACCGCGCCAAGGCTCTGCGCGTAGACGCTGGCCAGTCCCCTGGCCGTCACGTCCTCGCGGTCGTAGGAGTATCCGCGCACATCGGCGTAGCGGACCCCGGCCTGGCGGAGGCTTTCAAACTCGTTGTACTTGCCGACGGCGGCGAAGGCGATTTTGTCGTAGATCTCACCGATTTTGTGGAGGGACGGGGAGGGGTTTTCCGCAACAAGCGCGATGCCGTCCTCGCAGCTCACGACGACGACCGACCTGCCGCGGGCGATGCCCTTCCGTGCGAAGTCCGCACGGTCCTTCATCAGCTGCTCGGGTGATACGTAGAACTGCTGCGTCATCTTAGGCCTCCCGTCCAGCGATGGTGCGGGCTTCGATGACGTTCCTCGAAGCAGCTGCCAGCTCGCTGTCCGGAACCCGCCGGGCCCCTGAGCTGTCCACGGTGTAGATGACGGGCCAGAGTTGCCTCACTGTGTCAGGACCACCGGTGGCCGAGTCGTCATCGGCGGCGTCGTAAAGGGATTCAACCGCGACGGCGGTGGCTTCTGCCGCCGTAAGGTTAGGCCGCCAGAGCTTCTTCAGGGCGCCGCGTGCAAAGACGGATCCGGATCCCACCGTGTGGTGCTCACGTTCCTCGTAGCGGCCGCCGGTGACATCGTAGGAAAACAGCCGGCCCACACCGGCGCTGGTATCGAACCCGGCGAAGAGCGGCACCACTGCGAGTCCCTGCAGTGCCAGCGGGAGGTTTCCCCTGATCATGGCGCCAAGCCGGTTTGCCTTGCCTTCAAGGCTGAGGAGCGTGCCCTCGATCTTCTCGTAGTGCTCGAGTTCCACCTGGAACAACCTGGTGAGGTCAATCGCGATGCCGGCGGTCCCCGCGATCCCCAGGACGGAGTAGCGGTCGGCAGGAAACACCTTTTCGATGTGCCGGCTGGCTATGACATTGCCCATGGTGGCCCGCCGGTCCCCCGCCATCAGGACACCGCCGTCATAGCTCATCGCCACGATCGTGGTGGCATGCGGAACCTGCAACGGGGCGGCGGCGGGCGCGCCTGCCTGGAGGGACCGGTTGTAGGGCAGAAGTTCGGGCCGGTCCCGCTGCAGGTGTTCGGTGAACGATGAGGTGGCGTTGGCGGCTACCTGGTTGGCGGTTGATTCCTGCACTCATGCACTCCTTGAACGTGGTACTTCAACGTCGGTACAGATTCGGGCCGTCCGCGGCTTCCGCCAGCCTCCGGTCCGGGTTACTGACCGCCCTTTTGGACGAACGCCCGGACAAATTCTTCCGCATTGGATTCGAGGACGCCGTCGATCTCGTCGAGGAGGTCGTCCACGCCTTCCGTTGATGCCGAGGCCTGCGCCTCAGGCGGTGCGGGAGGCGCCTCGGGAATGTCCTCTTCGACCTGGCTGTCGCGTGACTGCGGCTGCTGCTGCTCCTGGCCTGCCATTGCTACCCCTCCTTATATCCGTCTTCGGATCCGGCGGATCCTCCGATATGCCCATCCTGCCACGGTGTGGGCCAACCGGGGCGGTTTACGCCGCAGGCGGAGCGTTGTGTCCCAGAAGCTCCGCGAGGAACGGGCCCGCGTCCCGGTAGCGTTCAAACAACGCTCCGGTAAGGGCTTTGGTTCCCCGGAGCGGTTCCCTGGTGGGCACCCGCTGCAGCCGGCCGTATCCCGGGACATCGAAGATGACGGAGTCCCAACTGGCGCCCACGACGTCCTTGCCGAAGCTGCTGATGCACTTGCCCCTGAAGTACGCGCGGGTATCGGCGGGCGGCTCAGTGACGGCCGCGGCAATAGCATCGTCTTCAAGGATTCTTTGCATCCTGCCCCGGGCGAGGAACCTGTAGTAGAGCCCCTTTTCGGGCCTGATGTCAGCCCACTGGAGGTCGACGAGGCCGAGCCTGGCGTCGTTCCACTCCAGCCCGTCGCGTTCACGGTATCCGTCGAGCAGCGACAGTTTGGCAAGCCACTCAACCGAGGAAGCAGCCGCGGCCCGGTCGTTGTCGAGCTGGGTCAGGACGGTAGCCCAACGCTCCAGGACTTCGTGCGTGTGGCCGTCCCCGTCCACTGCGTCCCCGACTCCGGTGTCCTGGGCCAGCTTGGCAGCAGCCTCGTGGTACATCCACTGGAGGTCGAGGGCCGTGACCCGCCTGCCGTCCAGCAGCCGCAGCTTTGCGGTGAGCGTCGTATCGTGGCTGACCGCCTGGAGCGCGGACACCGGCTCATACACTTCGATTTTCGGAGCGAGGCCCGCCTCAATGAGGCTGAGGACCATGGCAGTGGTTCCGAACTTCAGGTAGTTGGAAACCTGGCTGAGGTTTGCATCGCCGATGATGACGTGCAGGCGCCGGTACTTGTCCGCCGTCGCGTGCGGCTCGTCCCTGGTGTTGATGATGGGCCGGCGGATGGTGGTTTCCAGGCCCACTTCCGCTTCGAAGAAATCGGCACGTTGGCTGATCTGGTACCCCGGGGTCGAGCTGTCCTGGCCGATTCCCACCCGCCCGGATCCGCAGAGGATTTGGCGGCTCACGAAGAAGGGCGTCAGGCCCCGCACAATGTCGCCGAAGGGGACGGAACGCGGCATGAGGTAGTTCTCGTGCGAGCCGTAGGACACCGACTTGTTGTCCGTGTTGTTCTTGTAGAGGTTGACGGGGGGAAGGCTTGGATCTGCTGCCAGCCGGCGCACCGTGGCCAGCGCCACCAGGTCTCCGGCGGCGTCCCACTTAACGGCGTCGCGGGGGCTGGTCACCTCCGGACTGGAGTACTCGGGGTGGGCGTGGTCCACGTACAGCCGCGCGCCGTTGCCGAGGACCATGTTCATCAGCAGCGTTCCGGACTCGTCCTGCCCGTCGAGCTCCAGCTCCTCGCGCCCGTAAGCCAGTGCCACCGTCTCCGCGTCAAGCACCGGCGGCTGGTCGGTGAGCTGGCTCGGATGGGCTGAGCCGCGGTCCACTGTCCAGCCGCGGGCATCGTGCAGCGGCTCCTCATCCGTATAGTCCCAGCGGGTCTCCGCTCCACCGGCGGCACGCTGCCGGGTTACCTGCGCATACGCCTGGACCACCCTGGCGCTCATCATGGTGGCATTGGCAGTAGGGGCGGAGGGAGCATGTATGCCGTATTCGGTTTCCGCCCCCATCACCCGCATGGCCCCGCCGGCCGGCAGGGTTCCCCCGGCCGCGGGTTCCGGTGCAGCCGTCATAGATACTGCCCTGTGGTCGGCATGGTTTCGATCGACTTGCCGGGTTCCTGGCCTGCCTTGCCTTGGACGATGGTGCGGATGTATGTGATCCGCTCGCCCTTCTTGCCCGAGATCCGAGCCCAGTCATCCGGGTTGGTGGTGTTGGGCATATCCTCGTGCTCGCGGAATTCGTCCACGACGGCGCGCAGCAGGTGCTCGATCCTAAGGCCCTTCTGGTGCGTCGTGAGGAGGTCCTTGATGGCATACTTCTTGGCCCGGTCCACAACGTTTTGCACCACGGCACCGGAGTTGAAGTCCTTGAAGTAGAGCATTTCCGTGTCGCCGTTGGCGTAGGTGACCTCCAGGAACTCGTTGGACTTGTCCGTGGAGTACATGGCCTCGACCGTGCGCTGGACCATGGCGTCCACCGTGGCCTGGACATCGCCGTCGTGCTCAGCGAGGTCCGTTTCATGGAACGGCAGGTCCGGAGTGATGTACTTGTTGAAAATGTCGGCGGCAGCCTCCGCATCCGGACGGTTGATCTTGACCTTGACGTCAAGCCGGCCCGGCCGGAGGATCGCCGGATCGATCATGTCCTCACGGTTTGACGCGCCGATGACGATCACGTTGTCCAGCCGCTCCACCCCGTCGATCTCGCTGAGCAGCTGCGGCACGATGGTTGTTTCGACGTCGGACGAAATCCCGGTGCCGCGGGTACGGAAGAGGGAGTCCATTTCGTCGAAAAACACCACTACCGGGCTGCCGTCGGAGGCCTTTTCGCGTGCCCTGGAGAAAATCAGCCGGATGTGGCGCTCGGTCTCGCCGACGTACTTGTCGAGGAGTTCCGGCCCTTTGATGTTGAGGAAATAGCTCTTCAGGTCAACGTTGCCCGAACGCTCCGCGGCGCGGGCGGCCAGGGAATTGGCCACGGCCTTGGCAATGAGCGTCTTACCGCAGCCGGGAGGACCGTACAGCAGGATCCCCTTGGGAGCCTTGAGGCCGTGCTCCCGGTAGAGGTCGGGGTGGAGGAACGGCAGTTCGACGGCGTCCCGGATCTGCTCGATCTGGGGCCCAAGGCCGCCAATGTCCTCGTAGGTGATGTCAGGAACTTCTTCCAGCACGAGGTTTTCCACCTCGGAGCGGGGCACCTTTTCGAGCGCGTAGCCGGTCCTTGAGTCAACCGACAGGGCATCGCCCACGCGGAGCTTTTCGGCCAGGAGCGCTCCGGAAAGCCGGACAACCCGCTCCTCATCCGCACGCCCCACCACCAGGGCGCGGTCGGCACCGAGCATTTCCTTGAGCGTGGCCAGCTCGCCGGCCCGCTCGTATCCCAGTCCGGCAACCACAAGGAGGGCCTCGTTGAGCAGGACCTCCTGGCCCACGGCCAGCTGGTTGATGTTCACCAGGGGGCTGATGCCCACGCGCATTTTCCGCCCGGCGTTGAAGATGTCCACCGACTCCTCGGTTGCCGCCTGTCCGCTGCTGCCCGGTGAGGGCTGCCGCTTGGGATTCAACTGGAGGATGGTACCGAAGCTGTAGGGCGGCTGCCCCTCCTGGTCCAACGCGTTTTTCAGCCGGAGGATCTCGGCCTTCGCGGTTTCAAGCATGCTGACCAGCTTGGTGTTGTTCTGCGTTGCCGCAGCCAACTGGCGGTCAATATGCCTGAGCTTGTCCCGGAGGATGTTGACCTGGCGGTCGGCAACCGAGAGGTCATTGGCGGCAGACTGCTCTGCCGGTGTACGTCCGGAGTCCTGGTTTGGCGTCTCCATGATGTATCAGCCCCTTCCTGCGCTTCTATTAAGACATTAGCCCCAACACGGCAGGTAGGGATGGCGACTCCCGAAATATGGACTACTTCGTGACCTCGGGCTCATCCTTGACGTTCGTTCCGGCGATGGCGTCCCGCGCGGCTCGCCGGAGCTTCTTGTCGGAGACCTGCCGTTCCCCCACCGCGCCCGGCGTCCAGGCGTTGACGTCCTCTTCGTTGAAGTCGGTTTTGGAGGGGCGTCGCTTTACGGAGATGCCGGTAACGCCGTCGGCGAGGCGCCGGGTGACCAGCAGAAATCCCGTATGCGCCACCATCCGGTGGTCCGGCCGGACGGCGAGTCCTTCGAGGTGCCAGCCCCGCACGAGGGATTCCCACGCATCGGGTTCAGTGAAGCGGCCGTCCGCCCGAATGGCTTCGGCAGTGCGCGAAAGCTGGGTAACGGTGGCCACGTAGTTGATCCAGACGCCGCCGGGTGCCAGGACGGTGGCCACCGCATCCAGGCATTCCCAGGGAGCCAGCATGTCCAGGACCACCCGGTCCACGGAACCCGGCGCCTCGCTCCGGACAACCTCGTCCTGGAAGTCGCCCAGGGAGATCTGCCACGCGGGGTGCGGCCCGCCGAAAATCGTCTCGACGTTGCCGCGGGCGATGTCCGCGAATTCCTCGCGGCGCTCGAAAGAGTGGAGGTACCCTTGGTCGCCGACCGCGCGGAGCAGGGAGATTGACAGGGCGCCGGAGCCCACGCCCGCTTCCACGACGCGGGCACCGGGGAAGATATCGGCCATCGTCACGATCTGTCCGGCGTCCTTGGGATACACCACTGCGGCTCCGCGCGGCATGGACAGGACGAAGTCGGAGAGCAGGGGGCGCAGGGTTTGGTACTGCTGGCCAACGTTGTTGACAACCACCGAGCCGTCCACCTTGCCGATGATGTCATCGTGGTTCAGGAAGCCCCGGTGCGTGTGGAACGCTCCGCCGCTCTCAAGAGTGATGGTGTTCATGCGGCCGCGCTCGTCGGTCAACTGGACACGCTCGCCTTCGCGGAAGGGACCACGACGGCGGGCGGCGCCCACGGGCTGCGGGCCGCCGGCGGCAGTTCCGGACTGGCCGGAGGCTGCTGTGGCCTCGTTGACGGCAGTTTCGCTGCTCATGAATTTCCTCACTCCTGTAAAACACGGCGCCTGGATGTCCCGTTGCAGACAATCCGGCTTCGACGGCGGCAATGCACCGGCCGGCAGGTAACTCTACCGGTTTTGGCCCTGCCGGCGTGTATCCGGCCGCCGGGGTTTTCCGGTGATGGCAGCCAGGACTGCGTCCTGGGAAAGAAGTCCGGTCACCTTGCCATTGTGGTCCACCACAGCGTAGTGCCGCCCTTCGAGCTGGGACAGGAACTGGAGCAGCTCCTGCCCCTTCGACCACTCAGGAACGTAGGCCCCTGGTGCCAGGGCGAAGGAAACAGCCGTGATGGGGGTTGACGCGGCGGCGTGTGCAGGAACCGAGGACAGGGCGGCGGCATCCACAACTCCCTCCGGCCGGCCATCCGGCCCGCAGACCACCAGGCATGACGCGCCCGCACCATCATGCCGGAGGGCTTCCTCCACGGTTGCTGTGGCGGGCAGCCCCGTGGCCGGCGTCGAAAGGCCTGCGGCGCTGACAAGGTGGAGCCGCCCGCGGAGGGTTCCCTGCTGGATGGAAGCCGAGGCCCCCATCCAAAGGAAGCTGCCTACCAGGACCGTGATCATCAGCAGGCTGAAGTCCGGGGACGCTCCGGCCAGCAGCGGCCGGGCAATAAACCAGTAACAGATGGCGACGACTATGATGCGGCCGCCCCAGCCAGCGGCAACAGTGCCCTTTGCCTGGCTTCCGGTTACTTTCCATACGGCGGATTCGACCAGGCGCCCTCCGTCAAGGGGAAGTCCCGGGAGCACGTTGAACACGGCAATCAGGAAGTTCGCCCACATGAAGATGTTGGTGAGGATTTCGGCAACGCTGCCGAGGGGCGCCGTGCCGAGCACCAGCCAGGCGCCGGCGGCCAGGACGAAGTTCGCGGCGGGCCCGGCAAGTGCCACCAGAACCGACCGTCCCGGCGTGGCGGTAAAGCTCTCGAACTGGGTGTGCCCGCCCCAGAGGTTGAGCACGATCTTTTGCGTCGGCCAGCCGTAGATTCTCGCGGTCAGGGCGTGGGCGAGCTCGTGGACCAGGACTGAGATAAGGAGCAGGACGGCGTAGGCGAACGCCACGATGTACGCGCTGGCGCCGAGCGCCGGGTTCTCCTGACCCAGGACGGGGCCATACACGATCACCGTGAAGGCGGCGATGACAAACCACGAATACGCGAGCACCACCGGCACGCCGGCAATCCTCCCCAGCGGGATGCCCTCGCGCCGGCTCGGCGCACCGGTTTCAGCCACCGGAGATCCCCAGCGGACGTGCTGACGCGGGGACAAACCCGTTGGAGGCAGGACCGGCGAGCACCAGGGATTCAAGGTCCGTTACCGAGCGGCCGGACAGGGAGTCCCAGAGGGTGTAGCGGTCATCCTCGGGAAACGGGACGATGTGCGGGATGGCGACGGTTGCCACGCCGGACGCCACGGCAGCCGCCACACCCGGCCCTGAGTCCTCCAGGGCGACGCAGTGGTGGATGGCAAGGTCCGGGTCCGAGTCCTGAAGCCATTCGACGGCGGTCAGGTACGCCTCCGGGTGCGGCTTGCCCTGGGCGACAGTGTCTCCGGTTACGAGGACTTCGAAGTAGGGCCGCGGAAGGCTGGCCACTACCTGGCGGGCCAGCGGGCCCTCGGACATGGTGACCAGGGCGCAGCGCACCCCCGCAAGGTGAAGTTCTTCGAGGAGTTCGCGCGCACCCGGCCGCCACGGCACCTGGCGTTGCACGCTGCTGATGACGGCCCCGGTCAGGGTGTCAATGATCTCGCGTATTTCAAGGTCGACGCCGGCCTCCTGCAGGATGCCCGCGGAAAAGGTCAACGACTGTCCCACCAACTGCATGGCCTGCTCGTGGGACCAGGTTCCGCCGTGGGCTTCCACCAGTGCATGCTCGGCAGCAATCCAGTAGGGCTCCGTGTCAACAATCGTCCCGTCCATGTCCCATAGGACGGCTTTGAGCGGGGAACTGTCGGCTGGCAATCGCATGCCCCCAGTCTACGGGGACAGCCTGAACGCGGGCTGACGGCTACGCCTTCGGCGAATATTGGACTCCTTCACGCTGTCCACCCTGCTTTTGGGGGATTTTGCGGCGCTTCATTCAATGCACAGCCGTGGTCCTTGGACGTAGGGTGAAGAAATGAATAGCTTCGAGGGAGACACCGCCGAACCGGGTGCCGGACCCGAACAGGAGCGGTTCCTGCAGCCGGTCGCTGACGGACAGCGCGTGACAGTGATGCTTGCCGCCTTTGAAGGCTGGAACGACGCCGGGGAAGCGGCGAGTGACTCGTTGCGCTACCTGAACAAACTGTGGGGCGGCAAGAAGGTCGCGTCCATAGACGCGGACGAGTATTACGACTTCCAGTTCACGCGGCCTACCGTCCGCCGTAATGCTGCCGGTGAACGCAAAATCAAGTGGCCCTCAACGCGGATTTACAAGGCCAGCGCGCCGGATTCGAACGTGGACGTCATTTTTGTCCAGGGGACCGAGCCGTCCTACAAGTGGCGTGCCTACACCGCGGAGCTCCTGGTGCACGCCGAGGCGCTGAATGTTGACTATGTTGTCCTGGTCGGGGCGCTGCTGGCGGATGTTCCGCACAGCAGGCCCATTCCGGTCAGCACCTCTTCTGATGACGCCCCGCTGCGGGAGCGCATGAACCTGGAAGCTTCGCAGTATGAAGGCCCGGTGGGAATCGTTGGCGTGCTCTCGGAGGTGGCCCTGCTGGCGGGACTCCCAACCGTCTCGCTCTGGGCGGCAGTCCCCCACTATGTGGCCCAGGCGCCGTCGCCGAAAGCGCAGCTGGCGCTCCTGCACCGCATCGAGGAGCTGCTTCAGGTGCCGCTGGACACCCACGAGCTGGCAGAGGAGGCAGACGCCTGGGAACGGGGAGTGGACGAACTCGCCACGGAAGATCCCGAAATCGCCGCGTATGTCCGCCAGCTGGAGGAAGCCAAGGACACGGCGGACCTTCCCGAAGCTACCGGTGAATCAATTGCCCGCGAGTTTGAGCGCTATCTCAAGCGGCGGGGCCAGGACCGCCCCTGAGCGGGTGACCTAGAGAACCACACCAAGCAGGGCGTCCACCGCGGCCTTGACCATGGCCTGGTCCGCAGGACTTGCCGGCCCGGCGGCGTTGTTGGCCAACTCCGCCCAGCGGGATACTGCCGCGACGGCAGCCGGGGCATCCAGGTCGGCGGCCAGGGCTGCCCGCATCTCTGCGATAAGCGGGAGGGCAGACCCCTCGGGAGCGTGGGCCAGCGCACTGTGCCACGCGGCCAGGGCCGACTTTGCGTCCTGGAATCCATCTTCCGTCCAGGACCAGTCGGAGCGGTAATGGTGGGCAAGGATGCCGAGGCGGATGGCGGCGGGGTCCTCCCCCGCTGCCCGGAGTTTCGACACGAGCACCAGGTTGCCTTTGGACTTGCTCATTTTCTCGCCGTCCAGGCCCACCATGCCCGCGTGGGCGTAGTGCCGGGCGAGCGGAACGCCGGCAAGTGAATAGGCGTGGCCGGCACCCATCTCGTGGTGCGGGAAGATCAGGTCCGAGCCGCCGCCCTGAACGGTGAACGGCGAGGGCAGGTATTTTTGTGCGATCACCGTGCACTCAATGTGCCAGCCGGGCCTGCCGGCGCCCAGGCTGCCGCCAGGCCAGCTCGGCTCACCTTCGCGTTCCACCCGCCACAGCAGCGGATCAAGTGCCTGCCGCTTTCCTGCCCGTCCGGGGTCGCCGCCGCGTTCCGCGAACAGCTCAAGCATTTCGCTCTCGGCCAGCCCGGAGATGCATCCAAGTGTCCACGCGTCCGGTGCGACGGACTGCTTGCCGGCCGCTTCGACGTCGTAATAGACATCTCCGTCAGGCTCGCCGTTGGTGCCCTGCACCTTGTACGCCAGCCCCAGGCTGACAAGGCGTTCCACCTCCGGAACTATCAGGCCGATGGATTCCACCGCGCCCACGTAGTGGTCCGGAGCGAGGACGTTGAGTGCTTCCATATCCGTCTGGAAGAGCTCAATCTGGCTGGCGGCGAGCTCCTGCCAGTCAACACCGGTGGCCGTGGCCCGTTCCAGGAGCGGATCGTCGACGTCGGTGACGTTCTGTACGTAGTCGACCTCGTGGCCGGCGTCCCGCCAGGCCCGGTTCAGGAGGTCAAACGCCACGTAGCTGGCGGCGTGCCCCATGTGGGTGGCGTCGTACGGCGTGATGCCGCAGACATACATCGAGGGGCGTCCCTCGTCTTCCAGGACGACCTCGCGCCCCAAAGCGGTGTCGAACAGCCGGAGCGCGGGCATGCTTCCGGGCACGTCGGGAACGGGGCGGGATATCCAGGATTTCACACGCCAAGCCTAGTGCTAGGCGCTGATGACATTGAAACCGAGCAGGAGGTACAGCGCCAGCCCCAGGAAGATCCGGTACCAGACGAACAGCCGGTAACTGCGCGTGGAAACGAACTTCAGGAACCAGCCGATGATGATGTAGCCCACCACCAGGGCGATGACGGTGGCAAGGGCGGTTTCCGGCAAACCGTAGGGGCCGGTAATGCCTTCCTTGGACACCGTCTTGTACAGCTGGAAGAGGCCGCTGCCGAAAACAGCTGGAATGGCCAGCAGGAAGGAGTACCGTGCAGCCGCTTCACGGGTGTAGCCCATCAGGAGGCCGGCGGTGATGGTGCCGCCGGACCGGGACACGCCGGGGATCAGGGCCATGGCCTGGGCGAAGCCGTAGAGGATGCCGTGCTTGTACGTCAGGCGGCTCAAGTCGCGTTCCTGCCTGCCCACGGCATCGGCAACCGCCAGGATAAGGCCGAATACAATCAGCATGGTGGCCACGATCCACATGCTGCGGAGCACTGATTCGATCTGGTCCTGGAACAGCAGGCCAAGGATCACGATGGGGAGGCTGCCCAGGATGACAAGCCAGCCCATCCGGGCATCCGGGTCCTGCCGGGAGACTTTTCCGGTGAGTGAACCGGCCCAGGCCTTCACGATCCGGACAATGTCCCGCCAGAAGTAGATGAGCACCGCCGTCTCGGTTCCCAGCTGGGTGATGGCGGTGAAAGCGGCGCCGGGATCCTCGGCATTGGGCAGGAACTGCCCCACAATCCGAAGATGCGCGCTCGATGAAATCGGAAGGAATTCGGTCAGTCCCTGCACTAGGCCCAGCAGGGCCGCCTCAAACCAGTTCACGCTAAGACCCTACGTCATGGGCAGCGCCGGTTCTGCCCGTAAGCTTGCTGCTATGCAGCAGCGCTACGTCGGCAACAGTGGATTGCGAGTTTCCGCCCTTTCCCTCGGCACTATGTCCTGGGCCGGCGAAACGGACGAACAGGACGCCTCTGAGTTGTTGCGCACCTTCCTCAATGCCGGCGGCCGGCACGTCGATACCGCTGCCTCGTACGCGGACGGACGTTCGGAGGCGTTGATCGGTTCCATGCTGGGCGACGTGGTGGCCCGGACGGAGATTTCCATCTCCACCAAAGCGGGAATGACGACGCCGGATGGCCGCCGCGGCGTGGACACGTCGCGCAACGCGATGCTCACCGGCCTTGACGCCAGCCTCGCGAGGCTGGGCACCGACTACGTGGATATCTGGTTCGCGCAGGCCTGGGACCGCAATGTGCCTTTGGAGGAGACGTTGTCCGCTCTGGAGTTCGCTCTCCGCACCGGCCGCGCACGGTATGTGGGGGTTTCCAACTTCAATGGCTGGCAGGCGGCGAAGGCGGCAGCCATCGCCGGTTTCCCCCTTGTGGCCGCGCAGGCGGAGTACTCGTTCCTGCAGCGCAGGCCTGAAGCCGAACTGATTCCTGCTGTTGAGGACGCCGGTATGGGCCTCATGGCGTGGGCACCGCTTGGCCGCGGTGTACTGACGGGCAAGTACCGCGGCAGCATACCGTCCGGATCAAGGGCAGCCTCCGCAACCGAGGCCGGGTACGTTGAGCCGTACCTGGAGGAGCAGCCGTCCCGGACGGTGGAAGCTGTCTGCATGGCCGCCAAAGGCCTGGGACGGACACCCCAGGACGTAGCCCTCAGCTGGCTCCTGTCCCAGCACGGTGTTGCCACGGCGATCGTGGGCCCACGGACGCCTGCCCAGCTGAAGGAACTGGTGGATGCGCAGCTCACCCCGCTGCCGCCTGAAATTGCCCGGGCCCTGGAGGACGTGTCAGCGCAGCACTAGGTCCCCTGCACTGGGTCCGCGGTCCTACTCCTGGACGATTTCAAGGTCTTCGTCGTCGTCCACGTCGCTCTCGTCGTCTTCCTCGTCCTCGTCATCAAACACCTGGAGCGGCGTGACCTCGTTATAAGCCTCATAGAGTGCGTCCTCATAAACCTCGAAGGCGTCTGCGACTGCAAAAAACGCTGCCTCCACGGAGGGGTCACCATCTCCGCGGCGGTTGGATGCTGCTATAAGGTGTTCTTCCAAAGCGGTGGTCAAGGACTGAAGCGCGACACGCGGATCGATGCTCATGACTTCACGTTAGCCGGAAAAGGACGAAAATGGAGAGCAAATGAAGGAACAATTTCTCACCAGCTCGGTCCAGCGGGAACGGGACTATTTGAGGCAGTACGAGTACCTCGTACTGACCGTCAGTCCTGTCGATTCCCTGCATGAGGCACGGCGCCGCCTGGTGGAACACTCCGAGTACGGCAAGTGGGAGCTGGAGCGCAGCAAGCTGTACATGGGCGGAGGACGGCGCTTTTGGCTCCGCCGCCGGGTAATGCAGGTCCAAAGGACGGTCTAGATCAGTCCTCGAGCGGACCCAACCAGGCGTTGGCCACTGTGTTGTGGGCAGACTCGTCGTCGGATGGATGGAACATGCCGGCAAGTACGTCCCGGTACAGCCGTTCCAGTTCGGATCCCCGGAAATAGCTGGATCCGCCGCTGACGCGGACGGCCAGGTCCACGACGCGCCGCGCCGTTTCCGTGGCGGTGACTTTCAGGCCCACCAGCTTGGGAAACCACTGCGGTCCATGGTCCACAAGGGAATCCACGTCAGCTGTGACCGCACGCAACTGGGGGTACAAGCTATCCATGGCCATGGCGGCATCGGCCACCTTCCAGCGGATGTCCGGGTCCTGGGCGTAGCTGCGCCCGCCGTTTTTGAACGAGGTGCGGCGCCTGGCGTTTTCCACCCCGACGGCCAGGGCCCGCTCCCCCAGCCCGGTGTAAACGGCGGCCAGCAGCGTCTCGAAACAGGCAAAGATAGCGAAGATCAGGGGGTCACGGCTGGGGCCGACGGGAATTTTGCGAAAGATCCGCCCGGACGGAACCCTGGCGCCGTCCAGGACGGTGGTGCAGGACTGGCTGGACCGCATCCCAAGGGTGTCCCAGTCGTCGAGGATGCGGTATCCGGGCGTTTGGCGCGTGATGAAGCCATGGACCAGTTCGCCCTCGCCGTCCCGGCCGGAAGGGTCCTTCCCGAAGATACCCAGCCTCGTCCATACAGGTGAGAGGCTGGTGAAGATCTTGGTTCCCGTGAAGGAGTAGCCGCCGTCGGGCAGGGGTTCGGCGGAGGTCCGGGAGTCGAACAGGACGGCGTCGTTGCCGGCCTCCGAGTTGCCGAACGCGAAGATCTCGCCGTTGGCCGCTTCCTTGAGCACGAAGTCCAGGGAGTCGTCGCCGCGGGCTCCGAGGACATGCGCGACGCCGGTCCAGACAAGGTGCATGTTGAGGGCCAGTGCGGTGGCGGGGGCGGCCGTTGCCAGCCTCTTTTGGCACTGCGCTGCCGCCTCGAGGCCAAGCCCGGCACCGCCGTCGGACGCTGGAACAAAAAGCTTCAGGTAACCGGCCGCGGCCAGGTCCCGGAGGTCCTCGTGGAAGAAGGCGTTGTCCCTGTCGTAGCCGGCGGCGCGCCCGCGGATCTGTTCCAGCAACGCGTCCGGCAGGATTTCCTCCGGAGTCATGGCGGCCCGGCTCAGTAGTTGGTGAGGAGGGTGTTCAGCACCCGGGCACCGAACTTGAGGGAGTCGGCAGGCACGCGCTCGTCCACGCCGTGGAACATGCCGGTGAAATCGAGGTCGTCGGGGAGCATCAGGGGCGCGAAACCATAGCCTGTGATGCCCAGCCGGCTCAGCGACTTGTTGTCCGTGCCGCCGGAGAGCGTGTAGGGCAGGACCTTCGCACCGGGATCCTCGGAGTGCAGCGCGTCGATCATGGAGTCCACCAGGTTGCCGGCAAACGGGACCTCCAGCGAGACGTCGTTGTGGACGTAGCTGACGTCCACGCCGGCCCCGGCCAGCTCGCGCACGATCTCCAGGACGTGGTCCTGCTGGCCGGGAAGGGTCCGGCAGTCGATCAGTGCCTCGGCCGATTCCGGGATGACGTTGTGCTTGTAGCCGCCTTTGAGCAGCGTGGGGTTGGTGGTGTTCTGCAGGGTGGCGCCCACAAAGCGCGCCACCGTCCCCAGCTGGCTCAGCAGGACGTCTGGATTCTCGGCGTCGAACTCCACGCCGGTGAGTTCGGTCACGCCGTCCAGGAACTGCCGGGTGGTGGTCGTCAGCTCGATGGGCCACTTGTACTCACCGATCCTGGTAACGGCGGCGGCAAGCCGGGTCACCGCATTGTCGGTGCTGATCTGGGAGCCGTGGCCGGCCCTGCCGTGGGCCACGAGCCGGAGCCACGAGATGCCTTTTTCCGCGGTCTGGAGCAGGTAGGTGCGCTGCCCTCCGATGGTGGCCGAGAAGCCGCCTACCTCGGAGATGGCTTCGGTGGCGCCTTCGAACAGTTCAGGCCGCTTGTCCACCGCGTAGCGGGCTCCGTAGGCGCCGCCCGCTTCCTCGTCCGCGAAGAAGGCGAAGATGATGTCCCGCTTGGGCTTTTTGCCTGTGCGGGCAAAGCTGCGCAGGACGGCGAGGATCATGGCGTCCATGTCCTTCATGTCGACGGCGCCGCGGCCCCAGATGAGCCCGTCCTTCAGTTCGGCGCCGAACGGGTCCACGGACCACTGGTCCCGCAGCGCGGGTACGACGTCCAGGTGGCCGTGCACCACCAACGCGCTCGCGGACGGGTCCTCACCGGCCATCCGCGTCACCACATTGGCGCGCCCCGGCGCCGACTCGAAGATCTCCGCGTCCAGGCCTGCTTCCTCGATCAGGCCTGCGGCGTACTCGGCCGCCGCCCGCTCCCCCGGCCCCGAACCGTCACCGTAGTTTGAGGTATCTATCCGGATAAGTTCCTGGCAGATCCGGACAACTTCATCCTCGGGCAGGACGTCAGGCATGGAAAGCTCCTCACTTGGAAATGGCGCTGGGAACGTGCTGAATCGCTGCCCCCAGCCTACCCACTTGGCCCGATTCCATGTTTGGTGAAAGTTCGTGTTAGAGTTTTTCTCGCTGCTTCGGAGAGGCGCGAAACGCTGAAAGGCGCAAATGCTTCCCCGAAATACCACCTGCGCGGGTGGCGGAATGGCAGACGCGCTAGCTTGAGGTGCTAGTCCTCGAAAGGGGGTGGGGGTTCAAGTCCCCCTCCGCGCACAGAGAAAGCCCCGGGAAACCGGGGCTTTTTTGTGTCTCCACCCACGCGAGATGCATGTTCAACCACGTCTGAGTGAATGTGCGGCGCCCTTCAGGGGGTTCGTTGCATAGTCTTCTGCACTCCTTCGCCGCTGTGTAAGAACGGGAGAGGCCGTGTGCGTGGTTTCGGCTGACGAAGCTGCCCTGACGCACCTCCGTGGAGAGATCCTCCCAATGGACCCCGCATTCAGCGAGCATTGCATTCCGCCGCGGCACCGGCACTCCGGTCCGTTCCTTATGGCCGAAGTGGTGATACGGGAGCATCCCGACGCTGTTCCGCACCGCGTCTGCCTGCGGCCACCTCAGGTTTTCGATGACGCCTTCCCGGCCGTCCAAGCCGGCGAGCTCGTCGACCTCGGGGCGGAGGCGGTTGAATTTCGCGGTCGCCAGTGCGGCTGTTGTGGAGACGATCGGCAGGGCGCTGGAACGCGAGTGTGTCGGGCATGGCCATCATGTGTGCGGAGACCACGGGTCCATTGCTGGGTTAGAAGACCTGGCTCTCCAGGAAGCTGTAAACGGCCCAGGCAAGCACCCCGACGGAGATGATGGATGTGATGGCTCCCGGAATGCGCCCCCGACGCCGGACCACGGCGATCACGGCCAGGACCAGGGCTGTGATGAAGAGGGGAAAGGTCACGCCCGACAGAAAGTAGAAGAATGGGATGCCGGAGTCCACGCCACCGCCAATAATCCATGCGGCCCAGAAGACCCCGGCGGTGTTGAGCGCCAGCAGCATGAGGGAGATCGCCCCCACGCTTAGCCAGCGACGTGGCGCGCGCGCTCGTCCTGTGCGGGAAGCTTCGGTCGTCATCGGCTGGGCCAGTCCTCCGGCCGGTAGCCGAACTGCCCGGAGCGGCGGCGTTCACGGACGCCCGTGTCCGGTTCGGGGGCGGCGTAATCCCTTGGGTTTGTGTGCAGGCTGTCCTTGTCCTTCTCGAGCTTGTCGCTCCGGGGCCGCTTCTTGAATGCCCGTTCAGACACGGCTGTCCTTCCGAGAGGTAGGTTGCGGCCCTGCTGCACGAGCCGATGGCCCACACACTAGCCGCAACAACCCGTGTTTGAAACGTAAAAGAGCATTCTGACGTCGAGGATGAACCGCGGCGCCTCGGACCGCACAAGATGGCCGCCGGTAACCCTCCTTGCGGCAGGTGTCCCTTACGCTGGCTTTTTTCTTCCCAGCAGCCCGGCCAACTCGGCCGCCTTCTGAGTCGATGAAGTCGTGCGAATCTCCGTAGTTGGCCGCCGTTCGCCCATGGCGATGATCTGTTCGTAGTGACTTTCAGTGAAGCGGACGGTGTGTTCATTGAGCCGCAAGTGAGGCCCGGCGTTTGTGTAGTACGTTTCCCGCACCATCCGCAGGGGATGCCCAGACGCTCGGCGGGTTCTTCTGGCTGGGATTTTGGATGCATCAGAAGGGACAAGGAGTGCCAAAAACCCCGTAATCCAGCGGTTCTCCTTGGACACGACACACCGAGATGGGGGTTCAAGTCCCTCTCCGCGCACAAAGAAAGCCCCGAAACCGGAGCTTTTCTGTGTCGCCACCAACGCTCATCCTGATGACGGGCCTTACACGGTCCCGTCATCAGGATGTTCGAGATGCCATTCGTGCCGCAGGTTGAACTTGCACAGCAGGGCCTGGATCATGGCAGCCGCCGATTCGAATCTCAGCGCTCTGTACTCCCCATAATGGACTTCGCTGCCTCCCGAGGGAACTGGCAAAGGTCCGCGGCGAGCAGCCATTGGCTGGGGGTTCTCGGCCATGACCGGATCCTGCCCGGAGCAGACTCGTTATAATCTGAAGAATGCCGATCATGCGCCTCAAGCGAGGCCTCCACGTCCAGCAGTCCATCATCAACCGGTGCGGGAGCGGTCTGTGAGCGGCGGTCTCGTTGCCCTGCTGGACGACGTCGCAGCTTTGGCCCGAATAGCAGCCGCGTCCGTGGACGACGTCGCTGCCGGGGCGGCCAAGGCGGGGGCTAAGGCTGCCGGCGTGGTCATTGATGACGCTGCCGTGACTCCCCAGTACGTGTCCGGCACGGACCCCTCCCGCGAACTGCCGATGATCAAGCGGATTTTCTGGGGCTCACTCCGGAACAAGCTGCTGATCATCCTGCCGGCCCTGCTGCTCATCAGCACTTTCGTTCCGGGGGCCATCCCATTCATCCTCATGCTGGGCGGGACCTACCTCTGCTACGAGGGCGCCGAAAAGGTCTGGCACAAGCTCCGCGGCCACCACACTGCGGACGAGGATAAGCCCGCAGTGGAACGGGGGCCCGAGGCAGAAGCCAAAGTGGTCAAGGGCGCCATCACCACGGACTTCATCCTGTCCTGCGAAATCATGGTCATCTCCATGAACGAGGTTGCAGCCGAGTCCCTGTGGGTCCGGGCGTTCATCCTGGTGCTTGTGGCTTTTGTGATTACGGTGCTCGTCTATGGGGCCGTCGCGCTCATCGTCAAGATGGACGACGTCGGCCTGCACCTGGCAGCCAAGGACTCCGCCGGCTCCCAGCGCGTCGGCGAACTGCTCGTCAAGGGGATGCCCTCCGTGCTGGCCGCGATAACCCTGGTGGGGACCGTCGCAATGCTGTGGGTCGGCGGCCACATCATGCTGCAGGGAGCGTACGACCTCGGCTGGCACGCCCCGTATGACGTGGTCCATGCCCTGGAGGCCCCCTTCGCCGGAATCGCTGTAGTGGGTGGCGCCCTGGCCTGGCTCGTGAACACCCTGTGTTCGGCCGTCTTCGGACTCGCTTGGGGCCTCATCGTCGTGGCTGTAGTAGGGCCGCTCCTGAAGGTCCTGCCGTTCGGCAAGAAGAAGAGCGCGCACGAAGTGGACGACGTCCGGGCTGCGGCCGCCGGTTCCAAACCGGCTCAAGGTGAAGCTGATTCGTCCTCGTAGTCCTAAAGTCTGACTGCAGCTCCGGGCAGTTGGCCCTGTGCAAGGGAACCCTCAACACTTCTCGTTTACAGGAAGGCCTTGCTAGGCTGGAATTTGGTCAGGCAGACGGCCGCTCACTTGTTTCGAAGAGGAGCCCGTCCATGGCCACCCAGGTTTCCGTCGCCGTCGGCGTGCACATCCAGCCAAGGGTCACGCCCACTCGACAGCCCCGCCGGGGGCGTCCATCATGAGTGCGGGCCGCCCCCGCGGGCAGGGCAACTACGTCTTCCAAACGTCCAGGCGATGGCCATGGGTTTCCACCCCGGACCTGGTAAAGCTGCGCCGCACCCTTCAGCGGCCGCGGGACTTCGTCGATTCGGATAAGGCCGGAAAGCTGCTGCGGCCGACGGAGCGGGAACCGCACCACCGCACGCGCGAGCCGAACTGTCCGCAAGATTCCCGTCCCACAGGGCCGGAATAAGCCGGCGGGGTGTGGCCCAGTGACGCACCATTTCGGGGGTGGGCCACATCCCGTCATTTCACGCAGGCAGCCAGGACAGCGGCGATTGCATCATGCTCGGCAGGGGTGACCCACAGCTGGTATTTGGCCTTCACGGCTGTCTGGCGGGCAACATATTCGCAGCGAAAAGCTTTGTTTGGGGGCAGCCAGGTGGCCGCGTCCTTGTCTCCCTTGGCGCCGTTGGTGGAACCGTCCGCCGCCATCAGGTTCAGCGGATCATTGGCGAACTGCTGCCGTTGCTCCCCACTCAGCTGCCGAGCGCCTTTCTGCCACGCGTCGCTGAGCGGAACGAGATGGTCAATCTGGACTGCGGCACTAGTCTTGTCGCCCCGGACAAAACTGATGGTGGTCGAAGTGTATCTGTCAGCCAGTGTTCCTGTGCTGACGACGCAGTCGCGTGTACCGGGCTTAAAGGTCTCATCCTCAAGGTCGCGGGCAAGGATGTCGTTTCGGGTGTCGCAGCCGTTGCGGTCCACATCAGCCCAGGCAGGGCCGAACTCCTCCCGGGAATAACCGGTTTTGGGGGCGCGGCCTTTGATGGGGATTCTTTCCAGTGCCGCCAGCGCTTCGGCAGCCCCTTGCAGCTCGAAGCCATGCCCTGCGGGCTCGCTGGCAGGTCGCCCAAGGGCGATTCCCTGGCCGCCGTCCAGAATTTCCGTCACAGACTGCGCTGCGCCACCACAACCTGCGAGCGCTCCCGCAAGGATGATGCCGGCCATGAGCGCAGAACAAGTGGAGTGGGGCTGTCTGATCGGATCCTCCTTCGGTTCCGTCCACGCTACAGGGCGTAACAGCAGCCCCGGCGGAGGCGGTCCGTTGTGCCGGTCACAGCCGGAACTCTGGCGGAGGTTCGCCGGGCAAGGCAGTATGTGCCCATGGAAGACTTTCCGACGGCGGAGGCTGGCACCGGGCATATCGTCCTGCTGGGCGATTCCATCTTTGATAACGCCGCCTATGTCGGCGGCGGTCCCGCCGTCATCGCCCAGTTGCGGCACGCCGTGCCCGGGTGGAAGTGCACGCTTCTGGCCGTGGACGGGGACGTTGTGGGAGGCGTTTCCCGCCAGCTCGTTTTCCTGCCGTCCGATGCCACGCATCTGGTGGTCAGCGCGGGCGGCAACGACGCCCTGGCTTATGCACCGCTCCTGCATGAGCGTTCCTCTTCCGTGGGGGAAGCTCTCGCCATGCTCGCGAGCGTGCAGGATACGTTTGCCGCCGATTACGGGGCGATGCTGGACAGGGTGGGGTCAGCGGGGCTGCCTTTCGCAGTGTGCACCATCTATGACACTCCGCCTTCGGAGCCGGGGCAGAGAATCATCAAGGCGGCACTGTGCCTGTTCAACGATGCCATTACCAGGGCCGCGTTTTCCCGTGGCGCTGCACTTATCGACCTTCGGCTCATCTGCAGCGTCGACACCGACTACGCCAACCCCATTGAACCGTCATCGCAGGGCGGGCAGAAAATCGCCCGCGCCATCTCCTCCTTTACGCAAAGGAAACCGCTGCCGGACATGGGCCAATCGATCGTCATCACCCGGTAAGGGAAGGCGACGGCATTGAGTCGCGTCAGTGCGGACGCAGTCTGCGGGGCGGCCTATGGCGCCTGGCCTGTTCCTCCATCCGGGAGTCCTGCACAACCGGGCGGTACCTGACCCGCCGCTTCCCTGACCGGCTGGCTCTCCGCTCCTGACGCCGGGCTTTCCGTTCCGGGCGGTCTATCCCGGACAGGATCGCGAACGTTCCGCCCATCCAGAGGAACGCCACCGTAAACACCAACGCAATCTCTATGTCAGCGCCCATAGCCCTATTTTAGGGCTCCAAGCCCCTGAAGGAGCCCCCAAACCTAATGCTTCCCAGCCTTGGAAGCGCTACAGCAACCCCAACTCGCGGACCGCGGCCAGGACATCCGCAACCGTGACTGCCAGCAGCGCCGGGTCCGGCTGGTCAGCGAAGGTGTCCCCCCGCCGCAGCTCGGCACGCGTCAGGACAACATGCGGTCCGGGCGGAGGCCCCCAGATCTCGGGTGGGGCGGGTCCAAAAAGAACCACTGACGGCGTTCCGTAAGCCGACGCGAGATGGGCAGCACCGGTATCGGCCGAGATGACAAGGCGCGCGGCAGCGATGGCTGCAGCAAACTCGCCCAGGCCAAGCCGCCCCGCCAGCACCGCACCGTCCGGGAGCCCCGCACGCCGGCAGACGTCAACCGCCCTGTCCCGTTCCCCGCTTCCCCCAGTGAAGACAACGTTGTGCCCTGCCTTATCCAGGGCCGTGGCAACAGCAGCGAAACGATCAGCGGGCCAGAGCCGGCTGCCGTAGGCAGCGCCAACATGCAGGACCGTGGCATGGGGAACCGGGCTGCGTACGTGCGGCGTGTTCAAACCAACGTCCAGCGGGTCGGCGTCGATCCCGTGCCATTCCAGGAGGCGTACCCAGCGTTCCCGCTCATGCAGTTCTGCCCGCCAGGGCGGCCCGTCCCGGTGCTCGCTGCGGTGGCCGATCGTCTGCCGCGCCTTAAGGGCATCGATGCGCCCCTGGCTTTCAGGGCCGCTGCCGTGCAGGTTCACTGCCACGTCTACCATGCCCGCTTCCAGGGCCAGCGGCTCGTCCAGGCCATGCGTGGGCAGGAGCTCGTAGCCACCCACAAGGCCCAGGGCTTCCGAGAGCCACCCCTGGGCCGCATACCGCAGCCGGTGTCCGGGGAACGTGCGCCGAAGGGCCTTGAGGGCAGGCACCGCAACCAGCAGGTCGCCCAGCTTCAGGGCCCGCAGGACAAGAAGCTCCGGCTTACCATCAATGCGGTTGTCCGGACCGGTAGCCATGGAAATGTCCGCGCCGCTCATGCGTCCGCTTTCGCCAGTTCGGAAGCTGCCAGGCTGCGTACGTCCTCATGTACATCCCGTACCGGGATACCGGCCACTACTGAGTCATCATGCGGGCAGCGCGGCGCCGTCCACCCAACCTGGGTCACGTCTATGCCGCAGGTAGGGCAGGCGGTCACCCAGGAGGCGTGGATGCGGTGGAGGCTCCTGCCCAGCGCACCGGCATTTATGACATTGCCCACCCAGAAAATACCCACTGTTGGAACTCCCAGCGCCTGGGCAAGGTGCCGGGGCCCGCTGTCATTACCCACTACTACGGCCGCCCGGACCAGCAGTGCCACAAGTCCGCCCATGTCCAGGTCCCCGGCGAATGAATGGACATTGGCGGAAGCTGCCTGTTCCACCACCTGCCCGGCAAGGGCGCGTTCATTCTCATCCCCGATGACCGCAACGCGGAAGCCGTCCGCGGCGCATGCCGCCGCAAGTTCAGCGAACCGGCTCACGGGCCAGCGGCGGCGGGGATCCGTGGCGCCCGGATGCACCACTACCCAAGGCCCGGCACCGTCGTCGCGCATTACGACGGTGGGCGGGGCGCCGCCTTCAGCCGGCGCCAGGCGGGCCTCCAGGTCGAGGGGGAAAGCGCCGGCCATGCCGGCGACCTCCAGCGCCCTTAGGGGCTCATGCTGGTAGTAGATATAGGGAACCGTGCGCTCGAGGCTGGCGGCGTCCGCCGTCCGGGTGCCTGCCGTGTGCCGGGCCCCAAGGCGAAGCAGGAAGGGATTGGAGTACCTGCCGCCGCCATGTAGCTGGACGGCCAGGTCGAACCGGCGTCCGCGCATGTCATCAAAGAACGCGTCCAGCTCCGCCGGGTCCTCCTCCCCCGGGCGCACGCCTTCAGCGAATGGCAACACGCACACTTCATCCACCGGGCTCTTGGTTGCCGCTAGCAGCGCCCTGTGGACGGGAGTGCCCAGCAAGGTCAGGGTTGCTCCGGGGTAGGCTGCCTTGAGCGCTGCCATGGCAGGGATGGCGAAGATCAGGTCTCCAAGGCCTCCGCCCCGCAACACGGCGATCCTTGAAACGGACTCGAATTTTTCCAGGACCGGACCAACACCCGTACCTACCTGCACTGAACCACCGAATTCGGCAGTGAGCTGCTCCACATGCTCCCCTTACCAGTAGTGCGGACCGCGCTGATTGCCGCGCCATCCGCTGCCCACGCAGCCCCAACGCGGCGGTAAACCGCAAGGCTGCCTTCCTTGAACCATTACCCAGGGGACGGTCAATATACTCCGGGTATTGGGGAATAGCCGCATGATGCTGTACGTTTCATACGCGACAGGCGAACCAAAGAAAAGAGAAGCACCTAAAGTGGCAACCGATTACGACGAACTGCGCTCCGACGTCAAGGAATCGCAGGACAACTCACTCGAGCAGCTCCAGTCAGCAAATGCTCCCGACGCACGCAGCGTTGTGCTGGAGCTGGACGAGGCTGACGGGCTCGACGGAGCCGGCGTGCCCGGAGGCGAGTTCGTGGCCGAAGAGCTCGTGGTACAGGTCATCCCGCAGGCTGAAGACGAATTCACCTGCTACTCCTGCTTCCTGGTCCGTCACCGGTCCCAGATTGCGCGCCAGAAGGATGGCCACAGCTACTGCACCGAGTGCGAAGGCTAAATAATTCAGCCGACGTGGGGCTGCGGCACGTCCGCAGTCCCACCGATCCTGAGGCACGCCCGGCTGTTGGCGTGCCTTCCGGTTTTAAGCCCGCACCCAGCCGGCCCCTGTACCGTTGCGCCCATGGCTTACGATGACCCCGTCAGCGAGCGGCCCTGATGACTATACCTGGGGACCTTTGGGACAAACTGCTGGGAGCGTTCAGCCGGGCAGATGCTCCCAGCGTGACACTGACCGAACTGGCACTGGCGGTGATGGCAGCTGCCGCCCTGTCAGTGCCCCGCCGCTCCTGGCGGTACTTCGGCCTGCTGGCCACGGCCACACACGAGATGGGGCACGCTGTTGCTGCGGTGCTCAGCGGCCAGCGGTTATCCGGGATCCGGCTCGGCCTGGACCACTCCGGCACCACCACCACGTACAGCCGCAGCAGGCTCGCCACCGCCTGGTCCTGCTTTTGGGGCTATCCGGTACCCGCCATTGTCGGCGCGACGTTTGTGTGGTGCGGCTTCAGCGGATGGGGACCGGCGGCCGTTGCAGGCGGGGCCGTGGCCCTGGCTGCCTCGTTGCTCTTCCTCCGGAACCTGACAGGCGTGCTGATCACGTCCGCGGCAATTGCCGTCACCCTGCTCCTGATCCTCTTTGTGCCGGCCGCCTTCGTCGGACATCTGGCTGTCATCCTGGGCCTGGCCCTGCTCGTGGCCGCCGTACGCGACCTCATCAAGCTCACCCACGTGCACCTGCGCCGCAGGGACCGGCTGGCCAGTTCCGACGCGTACCTCCTCTGGCGTGCCACTTCGGTGCCCTCCGCCGTCTGGATCCTTCTGTTCGCGGCCCTTGTGGCTGGCTCGTGGCTCTGGGCCTGGCAGCCCATCTCCACTGTCCTGCCCACGGGAGCATAGGGTGGTCCCATGAGCCAGGAAACGGACAGCACACAGCAGGCGGCAAGGGCACAGGCCTCGGAGAACAAGGCCGAACACAGCACCCGCGGCGCGTACGTCACTGGTGGAGCGGAATTCAACCGCGACACCAACTACATCGAAGACCGCATCACGAGGGACGCAGCCCCCGGCCCGAACGGGGAGCCGGGCTGGCCGGTGGAGGCCGGACGCTACCGGCTGATCGCGGCGCGTGCCTGCCCCTGGGCCAACAGGACCGTGATCGTCAGGCGCCTGCTTGGCCTTGAAGACGCCATCTCACTGGGACAACCCGGTCCCACCCACGATGCCCGTTCATGGACCTTTGACCTCGATCCTGGCGGGGTGGACCCGGTCCTGGGCATCGAGCGCATCCAGGACGCCTACTTCAGGCGGTTCCCGGACTATCCCCGCGGCATCACCGTCCCCGCGATCGTGGATGTCGCCAGCGGCGCAGTGGTGACCAACAACTTTCCGCAGATAACCTTGGACTTTTCCACCGAGTGGACCGAATTTCACCGTGCCGGAGCGCCGGATCTGTACCCGGAGCATCTGCGCCAGGAAATCGACCAGGTCAACAAACGCGTGTTCACCGAGGTCAACAACGGCGTCTACCGCTGCGGTTTTGCCGGGTCCCAGGAAGCCTACGACTCCGCCTACGCCCGGTTATGGGCAGCCCTTGACTGGCTGGAGGAGCGCCTCTCGGGACAGCGCTATCTGGTGGGTGACACAATCACCGAGGCCGACGTAAGGCTCTTCACCACACTTGCCCGGTTCGATCCCGTCTACCACGGCCACTTCAAGTGCAACCGGCAAAAACTCAGCGAATTGCCCGCCCTGTGGGGCTACGCGCGGGACCTGTTCCAAACTCCCGGCTTCGGCGACACCATCGATTTCGTCCAGATCAAGCAGCACTATTACATCGTCCATGAGGACATCAACCCCACCGGCATTGTCCCTGCAGGACCGGACCTCAAGGGCTGGCTGGAACCCCATGGCCGGGAATCGCTTGGAGGCCGCCCCTTCGGGGACGGTACACCGCCCGGGCCCGTCCGGGAAGGGGAGGAAGTCATGCCCGGGCACGGGGCGCCAGCCGAGGGGCAGTAAGCGTTTTCCGGATAAGCTGGGCGCCATGGATAGAGCTCAAGGCTACGTAGCGCCCGGATACAACAACGTCCTGGACCTGTTCGAGTCGCTCCTGCGCGAGGATCCGCACTACAGCGCACAGCTGGCCGCCTACAAGGACGGGGTCCCGGTGGTGGAACTGACGGGCGGGCCGGACATGGCGCCGGACACTTTGACGGGAGCCTACTCCTGTTCGAAGGGGGTGGCTGCCATGGTCATAGCGCTGCTGGTGCAGGACGGTTTGCTCGACCTCGACCGCACCGTAGCGCACTACTGGCCGGAATTCGGCGCGCACGGCAAGGACCGACTCCTGGTCCGGCAGGCTCTGTCGCACCAGGCAGGGCTCATGGGCATTGAAGGCGGCTTCGGGCTGGACGAATTCACCACCCCTGCCGCCGCGGCCCGGCTAGCCCTGGCTGTACCCACCTGGCAGCCCGGCCGGCAGTTTGGCTACCACGCGCTCACCATCGGGATCATCATGGAAGAGCTGTGCCGGCGGACAGCAGGGGAAAGCCTGCAGGAGCTCTACGAAGGGCGGATCAGGAGCCCCTTCAATATCGATTTCTTCCTTGGCTTGCCGGAAGACCAGGAGTTCCGCTACCGCGACGTCCTCTACGCGGCCGGCCCGGAGCTGCCCTGGCTCGATCCGCTCAGCCTCGAGGGCCTGAACAGCAACGCGCCGGTCAGCACCATCATGGAGCTTCCCAACATCCGCCCGGTCCGGGCGGCAGGAATGTCCGCGGCGGGCGGCGTAGGAGCGGCACGGGGCCTGGCAAGGCTTTACGCGGCGGCCACCACCGGACTCCAGGGCGGCAAACCGTTCCTGACAACCACTACCCTCGAGCAGATGTCGCAGGAACAGGTATGGGGACTTGACCGGTCCTCCGGGCTGGACAACGCTTTCGCCGTCGTGTTCATGAAGCCGCACCCGTCGCGGAACTTCGGCAGCCACCGCGCGTTCGGGCATGAGGGCGCCAACGCAGCGCTCGGGTTCGCGGATCCTGCCTACGGCCTGGGCTTCGGGTACATTCCACGGCGGCAGGAGGAGGGAAGAACGCCGGGACGTGCCCACCGCCTGGCGGCGGAGGTGCGCCGCTCAGCGGCAGGACTGTCCTGAATCACGCCGCCTGGCCCCGATGCCCGGCCGCCTGACCTGCACCTTTGGGGGCAGCTGCAAGGGCGCCGTAGGGTGGTACAAATGCGCCAGTCTGAAGCACGCCCGGATGCCAGGTGGGCCAGGGGAACCCTTTTTCTCAAACAGGCGGTGTCCGGCCTGTCGTCGGCCTTTGCGGCGCAGCGGCTGCAGCTGGCTGCCAAAGCGGCTCTTGCGGCCGGCCTCGCCTTCGCCCTTGCGCCGCACATGCCCGGGGCCGCCGCGAACTATCCGTACTATGCGCCCCTGGGTGCGCTGGTGGCGATGTACCACAATGTTGCCGGTTCGGTGCGGCAGGGACTCCAGGCCCTTGCCGGTCTCGCGGTCGGCATCGGCCTGGCGTACGTGTTGGTTACCGTCACGGACCCGTCACCGTTCGCCGTCGCACTCATCATGGGCATAGGAGTGTTGCTCGGCGGCCTGCCGGGGATCGGCTCGGGCAGTGACTGGATTCCGACGGCGGCGCTGCTGGTTTTGCTTGTCGGCGGCAGCAATCCGGACGACTTTTCGTTCGGCTACCTCCTGCAGATGGGTTTCGGAGTTGCCGTTGGAATCGGCATCAACTTCCTGGTCTTTCCGCCGCTGCACCTGAACGCCGCGGCTGCCAGCCTGGATGAGCTCCGCCTGGCCCTCGGCCGGCAACTCAGCGACATGGGAGCGGCCCTTAAGGAAGAGTGGCCACCCAAACATGAGGACTGGTCCAGCCGTTCAGACGAACTTGCCGCTGCGGCGCGCTCGGTCCGGCACCTGGTCAAGGAAGCCGATGCGAGCCGGCGGGCGAATCCCAGGCGCAAACTGCATCCCCGCGACGTCGACCTTGATTACCGCAACCTGCGCGAACTGGAGAGGGTGACCTTCCACATCCAGGACATCACGGACGTGCTGTCCGACGTCATCTGGGACAGCGAGGCACCGTACAGCGTTCCCCTGCAGGACAACGGTCCCCTGGCAGACGCTTTGTCAGCAACGGGCGACCTCCTGCGCTCGTTCAGCGAGGACGATGCCTCGGCACAGGATGGGCACTTCGAGGCGGCAAGGGCGGCGGTGGAAGCCTGCATGGCTGCCACCGCCGGAAGGCCGGCGGAGCAGGGAATAGTTCCCGCGTCCGAATCGGTCCTGCTGAGCCTGCACCGCATCCTAAGGGCTGTCCGGACGCCCGGCTAGAGGGCGCTGACCGAGCCGCTGAAGTGGCGGCGGCCCGACCTGGGATTCCATGCCACGAAGTCGGAGCGTGTCCGCGTACCGGCATCGCCTTCTTCCGTGCTGATCTCCAAGGCAACTACCCCGGGAAGGAACACCGGGGAGTCGAAATCGACGTCCCAGGTGAAGGAATCTCCACGGGACGGACCTACGTCGGCGAGCGCCCTGGCCGCCAGGTACATGCCGTGGGCTATGGACCGCCGCATCCCCAATGCCTTGGCGGACAGCACGCTCAGGTGAATGGGGTTGAAGTCGCCGGATACCGCTGCGTAGGCGCGGCCGGTATCCACGCCAAGCTGCCAGAGTGCCGTGGGATCCGGCGCCTTGAATTCCGCCCGCGCGGGGGCCGGGGACGGCTTATCGATTCCAGGGAGGAAGACTCCCTTGGCCAGGTAGGTGGATACCCCCAGCCAGGACGCCTCCCCTGCACCTGACAACCGCACTTCCGCCACGACGTCCACCTGTGTCCCTGCACGGTGTCCGCGGAGGTTCTCAACCCTCGCAGAGATATCCATGGTGTCCGAGAAGAGCAGCGGGGAACGCTGCTGAACGCTGTTACGGAGGTGGATCATACCGAGCAATGGCAGGGGGAAGTCGTCCCTGTTCAGCACGCTCATGGCCAGGGGGAAGGCGAGGGCGTGGATGAATCCGGCAGGCAGGACGTCGCTGGCCGTCTCCCCGATCAGGTGCTGGTAGGCGGTCAGCGTGGCAACGTCCACGCCGACCCCCCGCACTTCATGGCTTTCGGCGGGCAGGACGGATCCATCCTGGGCGCCCAGCAACCGCCGGCGTGCGGCCTGGGCCGCGGCGTTGACGTAGAGCTTGGACAGCGAGGGCATCTCCCCAAGGATGACCGGCTGGGCGGCCGTCATGCGCCCACCATGTTCTGCCCGCAGACCCGCAGCACCTCACCGTTGATGCCGGCCGCTGCATCAGTGGCAAGGAAGGACACGGCCTCCGCAACATCCACCGGCAGTCCGCCCTGCTGCAGCGAGTTCAGCCGCCGGCCGATCTCGCGGATGGCAAAGGGGATCCGGGCGGTCATCTCGGTTTCGATGAACCCCGGGGCCACTGCGTTGATGCTGCCGCCGAGCGCGGCCATGTGCGGAGCAGTGGACCTGACCATTCCCATGACCCCGGCCTTGGATGCCGCATAGTTGGTCTGCCCCCGGTTGCCGGCGATGCCGCTGGTGGAAGCAATTGACACGATTCGCGGCGATTCCCGAAAGTGCTCCGAGGAGAGCAGCGCGTCGTTGATACGGAGCTGTGCGGTGATGTTGATGCTGATCACCGAGTTCCACCGGGGCTGGTCCATGTTGGCCAGCAGCTTGTCGCGCGTGATGCCGGCGTTGTGGACCATGATGTCCAGGCGGCCGTGGCGCTGCGCGGCATGCTCAACAATCCGTTGTCCTGCGTCGTCCCTGCTGATGTCCAGCTGGAGCGCGGTCCCCCGTACCTCGTTCGCCACCGCCGCCAGCTGGTCGCCTGCCGCGGGGACGTCCACGAGGATGAGCGTGGCGCCATCGCGCTGCAGGGTGCGGGCGATGGCCGCTCCAATGCCGCGTGCTGCTCCGGTGACTACCGCAATCTTGCCGGCCAGCGGTTTTTCCGGGTCACTGGCAAGTTGTCCGGATGTGCCGGACACCGTCACAAACTGCCCGTCCACGAAGGCCGAACGGCCGGAGAGGAAGAACTGGAGTGCTGCAAGGGCACTGGGGCTGGTGGCCTGGATCCCGCTCCTCAGGACAATGCCGTTGCCTGTGGCGCCGGCGCGGAGTTCCTTTGCCAGCGAGCGGAGGAAACCGTCGATCCCTTGCCGGGCAGCGGCAGCTGCAGGGGAATCAGCGTCCGACGCCGGCCTGGACACCGTGACCACGCGACCACCGGGGGCAAGATCCCGCAGTGAGGCAGCTGCCGAGAGAATGGGCTTTTCGAGGTCCCCTGGGTGTGCCACTTCATCCAGCACCATGATGATGGCGCCCAGTTTTTCGCGCGGTACTGCGTGCCGCCGGACATCAAGGTCCCAGGAAAGGAGTTCGGCGGACAGGGCATCGGCCCCCTGTGTGCTTCCCTGGACCAGGATGGGGCCGGTGATCAGGGGCTGTCCGGCCGCGTAGCGCCGAAGGAGCGTGGGCTGGGGCAGTCCGAGCTTCCTGGCCACATTCCTGCCCAGGCCCTGGTTTACCAGTTGTGCATACTTGTCTGTCACCTGGACCCCCTACAGCGATTCGAGAACAGCCACGACGCCCATGCCGCCGGCCGCGCAGACCGAGACCAGGCCGCGCGCGGGCCGGCCATCAGCGCTGCCCTTGGCATGCAGCTGTTTGGCCAGTGAAGCCACGATCCGGCCGCCGGTTGCGGCGAAAGGGTGGCCGGCGGCCAACGAAGACCCGTTCACGTTCAGCCGGGACCGGTCGATGCTGCCGAAGGCGCCCTGCAGCCCAAGGCGGGTACGGCCAAACTCCTCGTCCTCCCATGCCGCGAGGGTACTGAGGACCGTGGCTGCGAAAGCCTCATGGATCTCGAAGAAGTCAATGTCCGCCAGCGTGAGGCCTTGGCGGGCCAGCAGCCGGGGCACGGCGAATACGGGTGCCATCAGCAGGCCGTCCTTGCCATGGACAAAGTCCACTGCAGCGGCCTCTGCGTCCACCACGGCAGCAAGCTTAGGCAAGTCATGGGCGTCCGCCCAGGCCTCCGAAGCCAGCAGGACGGTGGAGGCTCCGTCCGTCAGGGGGGTGGAGTTGCCTGCAGTCATGGTGGCCGCGGCACCGAGGTTCTTGCCGAAGACCGGCTTCAGGGTAGCGAGCTTCTCAAGCGACGTATCCGCGCGGAGGTTGCCGTCCCGCACCAGGCCCCGGTAGGGCGTCACAAGGTCATCGAAGAACCCGGACTCGTAGGCGGCGGCCAGGTTCTGGTGGCTCTTATAGGCCAGCTCATCCTGGGACTCGCGGGTGATCTTCCACTGCGCCGTGGTCAGGGCCTGGTGCTCGCCCATTGAAAGGCCGGTCCGCGGCTCGGCGGTGCCGGGAGCCAACGGGGCCAGGTCCTTGGGCCGCAGCCGGCCGAGGATCTGCAGCCGCTGCGGCAGCGTCTTTGCCCGGCTGAGGTCCAGGATCACTTCGCGAAGGCCCTCGCTGACCACGATCGGAGCATCGGAGGCGGAATCCACCCCACCGGCAATGGCGGAATCGATCTGGCCCAGCTTGATCTTGTTGGCCAATCCCACTACCGCCTCCAGGCCGGTGGCGCACGCCTGCTGCAGGTCATAGGCAGGGGTCTCGGCGGAGAGCGCGGAACCCAGGACCGCTTCGCGGGTGAGGTTGAAGTCCCTGGAGTGCTTGAGGACCGCACCGGCGGCCACTTCCCCGATGTGCTCATCCTGCAGTCCGAACCGGGCGATGAGCCCGTCCAGTGCCGCGGTCAGCATGTCCAGATTGGAGGACTTTGCGTAGGCGCTGCCGGCGCGGGCAAACGGAATCCGGTTTCCTCCGACGATTACTGCCTTGCGGAGGCCAGGGGTTCCTGCAGCCAGGCTGCCTGCTTCTTCGGGTCCAGCTGTGGACTGTCCGTCAATGGACATGGATATCTCCTCGGGTCACGTGCGGTTACCGATACCCAGCGTACCTGATACGCTGAGTATCGTGAACAACCACGACAACGGCGCAGCCGCCCCGCCTGCACCCGGCAGCCCTGACGGGCGCTCTTCGCGCTGGCAGAGCCACCGGGAGGAACGCCGCAGGGAGCTGATCAAGTCCGCACGGCGTGCAGTACACGTGCTGGGCAGCGACGCCTCCATGGAAGAGATCGCTGCCGCAGCCGGCACCTCGAAGTCCGTTTTCTACCGCTATTTCGGTGACAAGGCCGGGCTTCAGCAGGCCGTAGGCGAAGTTGTCCTAAGCCAGATGCAGCGCCGGATCCAGGAAGCCGCCCAGAACGCGGACACTCCGCGCGAAGGCCTCTTGGCCATGGTCTCCGCCTACCTCCAGATGGCGGACACCAGCCCGAACGTCTACACGTTCGTCACCCGGTACGGCAGCGGCGACCCGGAGGGTTCCTCGGGCGCAGTGTCCGGGGCGCTCGGACATTTCTTTGACGCCGTGGCCGACATGATTGCCACCCCCATGAGATCGCACCTGGGCGACGGCAAGCAGGCAGTGATCGGCTACTGGCCCAAGGCGGCTATCGGACTGGTGCGCAACGCCGGGGAACAATGGCTCAGCACTCCGGACTCCCCTGCCAAGCCCGGCCAGGAGGCGATGGCACGGCAGATCACAGCCTGGCTGTGCGTAGGCATCGCCCCCGAACTCTCACCCTCGGCGCGCGGATGACCCCACACTGCCCGCCAGGCAAACACGACCCTCAGCCAACGTAACCAACCACCCGTAACCACCAAGCACTGTCAGCACCAACGAAGGACATTGACATGACTGAAGTAGTGGACCGTCCCACCGGCAAGGGGAAGCGCGCTGCAGCCCCGCACCTACCGGTGCCGGGCAGCGCCAGGCCGCAGCCCGCCGTCGACGTCGAAACGCTGGGCAGGCAACTGCTCGGCAAGTGGGCCGCAGTGCGGCTCCAGGCCCGGGACCTTGCGGCCCGCCCAGAGCTTCACAAAATCGAGGGCCTGACCCATAACGAGCACCGCGCCCGGGTGTTCGGCCAGCTGAAGTACCTCGTCGAAAATGAGGCCGTGCACCGCGCTTTTCCTAAAGCCCTGGGCGGCGCCGACGACCACGGCGGCAACATCGCCGGCTTCGAGGAACTCGTGGTGGCGGATCCCTCGCTGCAGATCAAGGCAGGGGTGCAGTGGGGCCTGTTCGGCTCGGCCGTCATGCACCTTGGCACCGCCGATCACCATGCGAAATGGCTTCCGGGCATCATGAACCTGCAGATCCCGGGCTGCTTCGCCATGACCGAAACGGGACACGGCTCAGACGTGGCCAGCATCGCAACCACGGCCACCTACGATCCATCCGCGGAGGAATTCGTGGTGCACACGCCGTTCCGCGCCGCGTGGAAGGACTATATCGGAAATGCCGCCATTGACGGACTGGGCGCCGTGGTGTTCGCCCAGCTTGTCACCCGCGGCGTCAACCACGGCGTCCACGCCTTCTACGTGGACCTGCGTGATCCGCAGACCAGGGCGTTCCTGCCGGGCATCGGTGGCGAGGACGACGGCATCAAGGGCGGACTCAACGGCATCGACAACGGGCGGCTGCACTTCACCAACGTCCGTATCCCCCGCACGAACCTCCTAAACCGCTACGGCGACGTCGCCCCGGACGGAACGTACACCTCCCCCATCGCCAGCCCGGGCCGGCGGTTCTTCACCATGCTCGGCACCCTGGTGCAGGGCCGGGTGTCGCTGGATGGTGCGGCGGTGGCAGCCTCGAAGGTGGCACTGCAGGCAGCCATCCGTTACGCCTCCGAACGGCGCCAATTCAACGCCTCCTCACATACGGACGAGGAAGTCCTGCTCGACTACCAGCGGCACCAGCGCCGCCTCTTCACCCGGTTGGCCACCACGTACGCCGCCGGGTTCGCGCATGAGCAGCTGCTGCAGAAGTTCGACGACGTCTTTTCCGGCGCGCATGACACGGACGCCGACCGCCAGGACCTGGAAACCCTTGCCGCGGCATTGAAGGCCCTCAGCACCTGGCACGCGCTGGACACGCTGCAGGAATGCCGGGAAGCGTGCGGCGGTGCCGGCTTCCTGATCGAGAACCGGTTTGCGTCACTACGGGCGGACCTTGATGTCTATGCCACGTTCGAGGGCGACAACACCGTGCTGCTGCAACTGGTGGCCAAACGCCTGCTGGCCGACTACGCCAAGGAGTTCCGCAACGTGGACTTCGGCGTGCTGGCCCGCTATGTGGTGGGACAGGCAACCGGCGCCGCCATCCACCGGACGGGGCTGCGCCAGGTGGCCCAGTTCATGGCTGACACCGGGTCCGTGCAGAAGGCGGCGATCGCCCTGCGCGACGAGGAAGGCCAGCGCGAGCTCCTCACCGACCGGGTGCAGACCATGGTGGCGGAAGCGGCAACAGCGCTGAAGGGCACAGGCCGGCTATCGCAGGAGAAGGGCGCCGCGCTCTTCAACCGGCACCAGAACGAGCTGATCGATGCCGCGCAGGCGCACGCCGAGCTGCTGCAATGGGAGGCCTTCACCGACGCCCTCCGCGAGGTGGAGGATCCCGGCACCAGGATGGTGCTGACATGGCTGCGTGACCTCTTTGGCTTGTCGCTGATCGAAAAGAACCTGTCCTGGTACCTCATGAACGGCCGCCTTTCCATGCAACGGGCCCGGACCGTGGGTGAATACATCAACAGGCTGCTTGTGAAGATCCGCCCGCACGCGCTGCACCTCGTGGATGCCTTTGGCTACGACGGCGACCACGTGCGCGCGGCAATTGCCACTGGCGCCGAGAAAGAACGGCAGGACGAGGCAAGGGCCTACTTCCGACGCCAGCGGGCCAGCGGCGAGTCCCCGGTGGACGAGAAGGTGCTGCTGGCCAGGACCGTTGCGGCGAAACGGAACTAATTTCCGGCTGACGGCATGAATTCCGACGGCGCCGCTCCCCCCGCGAGGGGAGCGGCGCCGTCGTGATTAATTACGAAGGGGTCGCTAGCCCTTGGACGGCAGCACCGAGCGGTACACCTCAAGGGTGGTCTCGGTGATGGACTCCCAGGAGAAGTGCTTCTCGGCGCGCAGCCGGCCGGCCTGGCCCATGGCGCGCGCCCGCTCCGGATCGGAGACAACCTCGGTGAGGGCGGCCGCGAACTCGGTGACGAACTTTTCCGGATCGAGGGGCGTCCCGGTGCCGTCGGTGACCTGCTCAAGGTCAACGAGGAGTCCGGTCTGGCCGTGCTCCACGACCTCCGGTATACCGCCCGTGGCGCTGGCAACCACTGCCGCCCCGCACGCCATTGCTTCCAGGTTCACGATGCCGAGCGGCTCATAGATGGACGGGCAGGCGAACGCGGTGGCGTGGCTGAGGACCTGGATGAGCTCGTGCCGTGGCAGCATGCGCTCAATGAGCACCACGCCGGTCCGCTGGCTCTGCAGGTCCTCGATCAGGCGGGCGGTCTCGGCGGCGAGCTCCGGGGTATCGGCCGCCCCCAGGCACAGGACCAGCTGGACGTCGGCGGGCAGCTTGGCTGCGGCCCGCAGCAGGTAGGGAACACCTTTCTGGCGGGTGTTCCTGCCCACAAAAACCACGCTGGGCTTGGCCGGATCGATGCCCAAGGCACGGACGGCGTCGTCATTTTCGTCACGCTGCCACAGCTCGACGTCGATGCCGTTGTGGACCACCTTGACCTTCGCGGGATCGACGTCCGGGTAGCTGCGCAGGATGTCCTGCCGCATGCCTTCGGAAACTGCGATGATTGCTGCCGCCGCCTCGTAGGCAGTCTTCTCCACCCAGGACGAGAGCGCGTAGCCGCCGCCGAGCTGTTCGGCCTTCCAGGGGCGGAGGGGCTCCAGGCTGTGGGCGCTGAGGACATGCGGGATGCCGTGCAGCAGGGACGCGAGGTGGCCTGCCATGTTGGCGTACCAGGTATGCGAATGGACCACATCCGCGCCTTCCACGTCCGGGACGATCCGGAGGTCCACCCCGAGGGTCTGCACCGCGGCGTTGGCCCCGCCGAGGTCCTCCGGTACCTGGTAGGACGTCACGGTGGCGCCATGATAGTCGGTGTCGCGGGGAGCACCAAAAGCACGAACCTGCAGGTCAACATGCTTACTAAGCACCCTGCTCAATTCGGCCACGTGGACTCCGGCGCCACCGTAGATCTCCGGCGGGAACTCTTTAGTCACAATGTCTATTCGCACAAGACCCAAGGTAGTCCTTCACGCTTAACTGTTCTAGTGTGAAGGAGTCCGGGCATGCCGGACTGTCTTGGGGAGTTACGAAGGCGTACAGGAGCGACCATTATGCCGTTGAACAAAAGAGTCCTGGCCATTGTCCTCGCGGGCGGCGAGGGGAACAGGCTGATGCCACTGACGGCAGACCGGGCCAAGCCTGCCGTACCCTTCGCAGGGAGCTACCGCCTGATCGACTTCGCGCTGTCCAACCTGGTGAATTCGCGGTACCTGCAGATCGTCGTGCTCACGCAGTACAAGTCCCACAGCCTGGACCGCCACATCTCGGAGACCTGGCGAATGTCCACCCAGCTGGGCAACTATGTGGCCTCGGTTCCGGCGCAGCAGCGTGTGGGCAAAAGCTGGTTCCTGGGCAGCGCCAACGCCATCTACCAGTCCCTGAACCTCATCCATGACGCCAACCCCGACATCGTGGTGGTGGTGGGCGCGGACCACGTCTACCGCATGGACTTCGCCCAGATGGTGGCGCAGCACGTGAACAGCGGTGCCAAAGCAACGGTCGCTGCCGTCCGGCAGCCACTTCACATGGCCGACCAGTTCGGCGTGATCGAGGTGGATCAGAACGATCCCCAGAAGATTTCGGCATTTGTGGAAAAGCCTGCCAGCACTCCCGGCCTGGCAGCCGATCCCTCCCAGTTCCTGGCTTCCATGGGCAACTATGTCTTTGACGCCGACGCGCTGGTGGCGGCGCTCCATGTCGACGCAGAACGGCTGGACACCAAGCACGACATGGGCGGGGACATCATTCCCTACTTCGTGAACCAGGGCGAAGCAGATGTCTACGACTTCACCCTCAATGACATTCCCGGCTCCACAGAACGCGACCGCACCTATTGGCGCGACGTGGGCACCATCGACTCCTTCTACGATGCCCACATGGACCTCATTTCCCCGCTGCCGGTCTTCAACCTCTACAACTCCGAGTGGCCCATCTACACCCGGCAGAGCATCTCACCCCCGGCCAAGTTCGTCCGCGGCCAGAACAACACCGTTGGCACCGCCCTGGACTCGATCGTCTCCAGCGGGGTGGTAATCTCCGGCGGCGTCGTGGAGGGCTCCGTCCTGTCCAACGACGTCTATGTGGCCACCAGCAGCCGGGTGATCGACTCGGTCCTGATGGACAAGGTCCAGATCGGCGAGGGCGCCGTGATCAACCGCGCCATCATCGACAAGAACGTCAAGGTACCGGCTGGGGCGGCGATCGGCCTTGACGCGGACCTGGACCGTGCCCGTGGTTTCAAGGTCACGGACTCCGGAATCACGGTCCTGTCCAAGGGCCAGGAAGTTCCAGAACCCGGTGAGGATGAGCGCAAGCTCGCGGCCGCCAACCTGCACCTAGTGCCCAACGCCGTCAAGGCAGCGGCTGCGCAGTACCCGGATGTGCGCGATTCCGTGGACAAGGTTGCTGCGACGCACGCTGCGGCGGCCGCGGACGCCGCGCCGCGCGTCCGCCTCTCCTGACCACTGCCCGGGAGCGCTCCTACAGGGCGCTCCCCGGCAGCCGCCCGCCCCGTTGACGGTGGGGCCGGCAGGGAGCCCCAGGCTGTAAAATCGATACAGTGAGCTCCCCCGATCTGACCCCTGAGGAAATCCAGGCCTGCCTCAAGGTCCTGAATACCATCCATGCCTACGACGAGGAGCACCCGGATTACGTTTCAGTGCGCCGCGCCACCGGGAAAATGTTCAAGGCCGTCAAGCGGCACCGCAGGGTCACCAAGCGCGACCTGATCTCCGAAGCGGACCGGGCTGTCATCGCCCAGACCGCAACCGCAGCCCCGGACCGGATCGACGACGAGACGCGCGGCAACAAGCTGGCCACCTCAGCCACCGGCAAAGTCGCCGGCCACCTGATCCGCTCGCGCCCGTGCTACATCTGCAAGCAGCACTACACGCAGGTTGATGCCTTCTACCATCAGCTGTGCCCCGACTGCGCTGCCTTCAGCCACAGCAAACGCGATGCCCGGACCGACCTGACCGGCCGCCGCGCCCTGCTGACCGGTGGGCGGGCCAAAATCGGGATGTACATTGCGCTTCGACTGCTCCGTGACGGCGCCCACACCACCATCACCACGCGCTTCCCCAAGGATGCCGCCCGCAGGTTCGCCGCCATGGAGGACAGCGGCGAATGGCTGCACCGGCTCCGCATCGTGGGCATCGACCTCCGCGATCCCGCCCAGGTCATGGCCCTCACGGACTCACTCAACGAGGCAGGCCCGCTGGACATCATCATCAACAACGCGGCGCAGACGGTACGCCGTTCCGGCAATGCCTACAAGCCGTTGGTGGACGCCGAGGATGAACCGCTTCCGGCGGCACTGGAACAGGCCAACGGCGGTCCCGAGTTGGTGACCTTCGGCCACGCACATGACAAGCACCCCCTGGCGTTGGCCAGCAGCGTGACGGAGCACCCGGTCCTGGCCGGGGATGCCATCACATCGCTGGCACTATCCACGGGATCAGCCTCCCTGGAACGCATTGCGTCAGGAACGGCCATCGACGCCGGCGGGCTGGTTCCGGACCTGGCCACCATCAACAGCTGGACCCAGGTGGTGGACGAGGTGGATCCGCTGGAGATGCTCGAGGTGCAGCTCTGCAACGTGACCGCGCCCTTCCTGCTGGTGAGCCGGCTGCGGGGCGCCATGAAGCGGTCCACCGCCCGCCGGAAATACATCGTCAACGTCTCGGCCATGGAGGGCCAGTTCTCCCGCGCCTACAAGGGCCCGGGCCACCCGCACACCAACATGGCAAAGGCTGCACTCAACATGATGACGCGCACCAGCGCCCAGGAAATGCTGGACAGCGACGGCATCCTGATGACTGCCGTGGACACCGGCTGGATCACCGACGAGCGTCCGCACTTCACCAAGGTCAGGCTCATGGAGGAAGGCTTCCACGCCCCCCTTGACCTGGTGGACGGGGCCGCCCGTGTGTACGATCCCATCGTCATGGGAGAGCACGGTGAGGACCAGTACGGCGTGTTCCTCAAGGACTACAAACCCAGCCCCTGGTGAGGGTAAGCTCGCGGCATGAGCGCCGAACCAATACCTGAAGTCCAGAACCTTGAACACCACGAGTGCTGGGCCGCGCTCCGCACCGTGTCCGTCGGCAGGCTGGCGGTCCTGGTAGCGGGACGCCCCGATATCTTTCCCATCAACTACACGGTTGACCGGGGCACCCTGGTGTTCCGCACCAGCGAGGGAACCAAACTCTCCGGCGCCTCGGAGGACGCCCCGGTGGCGGTGGAGGCGGACGGCGTGGATCCCAACACCGGCCTGGCCTGGAGCGTGGTGGTCAAGGGCACGGCCGCCATCGTCACCGGCACGGAGCAGGTCCTGGAAACCGCGCAGCTCTTCCTCTTCCCCTGGCAGGCAGGCAAAAAGGACATCTTCGTCCGGATCACACCGGACACAGTGACGGGCCGACGCTTCAAGGTGACGGAACCGATGACTTGGTGGACCCAGCTCAGCGGCGCGGTGAAATCCGCCCAGGAATAAACGCCGTCTGCCGGGCCAGCCCGCGGAGCTGGCCCGGCAGACGCTGTCCGGGGAGACACGCCCGGTCAGGCGAGCTGCGTGATCTCCACGCTGACGCTCAGGGCCGAACCGCCCCCGCCCGACAGAATGCCCTTCAGCGGCGGCACATCGCGGTAGTCCCTGCCCCGGGCCACCGTGACATGGAAGTCCCCGGCCGGCTTATGGTTGGTGGGGTCCCAGCTGCGCCAGTCGCCGTCCCACCACTCCAGCCACGCATGCGACTGCCCGGCCACAGTCTCTCCGATGCCGGCGCTGGAGCGGGGGTGAAGGTAACCCGAGACGTAGCGCGCCGGGATGCCGCAGCTGCGCAACGCACCGATGGCCAGGTGGGCGAGGTCCTGGCAGACGCCCTGCCGCTGGCCCCAAGCCTCTTCCGCGTTGGTGGTGACCGCTGTGGAACCGGACATGTAGGTCATTTCGCCGCGCATCCACTCGAACACGGCCATGGCGGCCTCGTGCGGGTTCTTCCCGGCCACCACTTGCGGGATGATGCCCAGGACTTCGTCACCGGGACCGCTCAGCCTGGACTGGGGAAGCCAATCGCTGAAGGTGTTGAGCTTCTCGGGTGAGGCCAGGACGTCCCAGCCGGCAATGTCAGACTCCGACGGGATTTTCTCGGCGCGGTGGACCTCCACGGTGATGTTGGAAACCACTTCAAGGTGTTCGTGCGGCATCTGCATGTCGAACGCCGTGACCCTGGTGCCCCAGTAGTCGCGGTAGGTGCTCACGGCAGCCTGCGACGGCGACACCTTGACCACGGACTCGAGCACCACCTGCTGGGAATCCGTCAGCGGGGTCATGCGGGCCTCGTTGTAGGACAGGGTGACCCGTTTGTTGTACTTGTAGGCCGTCTTGTGGACGATGCTCAGCCGGGTCATGAAACTTCTCCCACCCAGGCAAGTTCATCCGCCTGATTGAAGTACTTACGGGAAATTGCGTCCGAGGCCTGCGAGACGGCCTTCTGCACGCGCTCCATGTGCTCGGGCAGCTCGGACATCAGATCGTCCGTCCGGTGGAACTCAAGGAACGTCCGGGCCTGGCCCACAATCCGCCGCGCATCGTTGATGAACCCCACCCGCTGGGCGGACGGATCAAGCTTTGCCAGGCACTCGTCAGCGTCCCGCAGGGCGTAGACGATGGACCGCGGGAAGAGGCGGTCCAGCAGCAGGAATTCCGCCGCGTGCTGGTCCCCGAAGGCAGCACGGCGGGTGCGCAGGAAAGACTCGTACGCCCCGGCGCAACGGAGCATGTTGACCCATGACATGCCGGCGGACAGGACATCCCGGGTGGACAGCATGCGGGCCGTCATGTCGGCCCGTTCCAGGGAGCGGCCCAGCACCAGGAAGAGCCAGCTTTCGTCATGGCTGACGGTGGTGTCCGCCAGGCCGCTGACCATGGCCGTCCGTTCAAGGGTCCAGTTGCAGAACCGGTACGTACCGACAACGTCCTTGCGGTGCTGGCTCAGCCCGTAATAGGTGGTGTTCAGGCTCTCCCAGAGCCCGGAGGACACAGTCTCCCGGGCACGCCGGGCGTTCTCCCGCGCGGCACCCAGGGATCCGGCGATGGAGGTGGCGCTGGTTTTGTCGTAGGCAAGCGCGTGGAGGAGTTCGGGCAGGCCAAAATCCTCGCTCTGCGGCCTTGCCCCCATGACCGCCAGGAGCTCCTGGGCCACGCTCTTGCGTTCGTCCATGGGCAGGTGGTTGAGGCGTTCGAGGTGGACGTCGAGGATGCGGGCGGTGCCGTCCGCACGCTCCACATAGCGGCCGATCCAGAAAAGGGACTCGGCAATACGGCTAAGCATTCGCGGCTACCTCCTGCGTGCCCGAAACTGGAAAAGATACTGCCCGGGCAAGGGCCCGGCTCACTGCTGCTGCTCCGACTGGCGGTCCCGCCAGTTGCTCTCCACCGGCCACACGGAAACACGCTCCCGGACAGAAATGGAGGGCCGGGGCACGGTTTCCACCGGCACTTGGGGAGAGTCCGCCAGGACCCAGGTGTCCTTGGATCCGCCGCCCTGGCTGGAGTTCACAATCAGTGAACCCTCCTTCAGGGCCACGCGGGTCAGGCCGCCCGGGAGGACCCAGACATTGTCCCCGTCGTTTACCGCAAAGGGCCGAAGGTCCACGTGGCGGGGGCCGAACTTGTCCCCGCTCAAGGTGGGGACCGTGGAAAGCTGCAGCACCGGCTGGGCGATCCAGCCGCGCGGATCCGCAATGATTCGCTGCCGGAGCGCGTCCAGTTCGTCCTTGGAAGCATCCGGCCCGATGACCAGCCCCTTGCCGCCGGAACCATCCACGGGCTTGACCACCAGTTCGGCCAGGTTGTCCAGGGTGTACTCGCGGGATTCCTTCTCCTCCAGGCGGTACGTGTCCACGTTGGCGATGATGGGTTCCTCGCTGAGGTAGTAGCGGATGAGGTCAGGGACGTAACTGTAGACCAGTTTGTCGTCCGCGACGCCGTTGCCCACAGCGTTGGCGATCGTCACCCCGCCGGCCCTGGCTGCGTTGACCAGTCCGGGGCAGCCGAGCATGGAGTCGGAGCGGAACTGCAGCGGATCAAGGAAGTCGTCGTCGATGCGCTTGTAGATGACGTCCACGCGCTGCTCGCCTGCGGTGGTGCGCATGTACACGCGGTTTCCGCGGCAAATGAGGTCGCGGCCCTCCACCAGCTCCACGCCCATGAGGCCCGCCAGCAGGGTGTGTTCGAAGTAGGCACTGTTGAACACGCCGGGGGTCAGAACGACGACGGTGGGATCATCCACCCCGGACGGCGCGGTCTTGCGCAGGGCAGAGAGCAGGCGCCGCGGGTACTCCTCGACGGGGCGGATGAGCTGCTGGCCGAAAGCCTCCGGCAGGCCCTTGGCCATGGCCCGGCGGTTCTCCAGGACGTAGCTCACGCCCGAGGGAACGCGGACGTTGTCCTCCAGCACCCGGAACGTTCCGGCGGCATCACGGACGACGTCGATGCCCGAAATGTGGACCCGGACGCCGCCGGCAGGCTCGAAGCCGTGGACCTGCCGGTGGAAATGCGCACTGGTGGTCACCAGCTGCCGCGGAATCACGCCGTCGGCCACCACGGTCATTTTGTCGTACACGTCGTTGAGGAACGCCTCGAGCGCGCGTACGCGCTGCGCGACCCCGCGCTCCAGCACATCCCACTCCCCCGCCGGAATGACCCGGGGAACGATGTCCAGCGGGAAGGGGCGCTCCTCCCCCGCGAAGTCGAAGGTCACGCCGCGGTCCAGGAAGGTGCGCGCCATTGAGTCTGCGCGCGCGCTGACATCGGCCAGGGAGAGCTTGCGAAGGGCGTCCGCCACCTGCCCGTACGAGTCCCTTGCCTGTTGCCCGGGGGCGAACATCTCGTCGTAGGCTCCGGACCGGCCGGCGGCCACGGAGTAATCCTGGAATAGGTCTGACATGTCCAATAGCCAACCATCTTTTTGTTTCGAATTCATTACTGCCATCCATTGTGGCGTGTTGGCGGAGGTCCCCTGGTTCGTGCATTCCGCGTCTTTTCCGGCACAGTAGGTGAGTGCCAGCCAGCAGATCTTATCCTGAGCCCGCCCGTGGCCTGTCCGGACGGGCGGAGAGGCTGCTCCCGGGACTGGCGGGTGCCGCCATTGCGGTGGCCGCCGCGTTCCTGGTCCACCGGCTGGTGCCCGTGCTGCCGGCCATGACGCTGGCGGTGGTCCTGGGCGTCCTCGCCGCGAACCTGCCTGTTGCCGGAGCCTGGACAGCCGGCAGGGCCCGGCCCGGGCTGGACTTCGCCGGGAAACACCTGATGCGCGGCGGAATCGTCCTGCTGGGCCTGAAGGTCAGCATCATGGACGTGCTGGGCCTGGGATGGCTGTCACTCGTCCTGATCGTTGGCGTGGTGGCGGCGAGCTTCGGCGGGACGTACGCCATCTCCCGGCTCTTCCGGCTGCCGCCGGTGACCTCGCTCCTGGTGGCCACCGGATTCTCCATCTGCGGTGCTTCGGCGATCGGCGCCATGGCGGCCGTCCGCCGGATCCGGCACGTCGACACCGTCCTGCCGGTGGCCCTCGTGACACTCTGCGGAACCCTTGCCATCGGCGTCCTTCCCCTGCTGGTCCATCCCCTGCGGCTCAGCGCGCCCGTGTTCGGCGCCTGGACGGGCGCGTCGGTGCACGACGTCGGCCAGGTGGTGGCCACGGCGCAAACGGCGGGAACGGCGGCGCTGGGCATCGCCGTCGTGGTCAAGCTCACCCGGGTGCTCCTGCTGGCTCCGGTCGCAGCAATCGCCGGCGCGCACCACCGTCTTGCACCCCGGCCGGCGGACACCGGGGACGGCCGGAACACCAAGCTTCCGCCGGTGGTGCCGCTTTTTGTCCTGGGATTCGTGGCCATGGTGGGGCTTCGCTCCACGGGGTGGCTCGCGCCGGGATGGCTGGAGGCCGGCGGCGCGCTGCAGGACATCCTGCTCGGCGCCGCACTGTTCGGGCTGGGGTCCGCGGTGCGTGTCCGGACGCTCCTCCACACCGGCGGACGCGCGCTCCTCGCGGCCCTCGCATCGTGGTTCCTGATTGCCCTCCTAGGACTGGCGGCAGCCCTGCTGATCGCCACGTGATTTCGGACACCCGCTGCGTGATTAGATAGCTGGGTGTCACATGAGAATCTGCAGCGCGATGAAGCCGCCGAACGTTCAGCCCTGATCAGTACCACCAGTTACGACGTTTCGCTGGACGTGCGGCACGCTGCGGATCCGGATGTTGCCGGCTATCCGACCCGGAGCGTCATTACCTTCACCGCAGCCGAACCAGGGGCAGCGACGTTCCTGGACTTCATCGGAGATGTCCACAGCGTGGTCCTGAACGGCGAGGAACTCCGCGTGGGGGACGTGGCGGACGGCGCCAGGATCAGGCTGGAGAACCTGCAGCTGCACAACCACGTGGCAGTCGCCGGGACCGCGCTGTACAGCCGCTCCGGTGAGGGCATGCACCGGTTCGTCGATCCCGCGGACGGGCAGTGCTACCTGTACACCCAGTACGAGCCCGCGGACGCTCGCCGGGTCTTCGCCAACTTCGAGCAGCCCGACCTCAAGGCCACGTACACCTTCCACGTGACGGCCCCCGCCGGCTGGCACGTCGCCTCCAACGGGGCGGGGGCGGACCGGTCCGCGCTTCCCGGCGACCCCGCCGCGGCGCGCTGGGACTTCGCGGCCACAGGTCCGATGTCCACCTACATCACCACCGTGCTGGCGGGCCCCTACTTCAAGGCGGAGGACCGCTGGCAGGGCACGCTCGACGACGGGACCTCCCTGGACGTGCCGCTCGCCCTGTACTGCCGCGCTTCGATGGCGGACTCTTTCGACACGGACGAACTCTTCCGCCTCACCAAGAACGGCCTGGACTTCTTCAACCGGCTCTTCGACTACCCCTATCCGTGGGGCAAGTACGACCAGGCCTTCGTGCCGGAATACAACCTCGGCGCCATGGAGAACCCGGGCCTGGTGACGTTCACCGAAAGCTACGTCTTCACCTCGCGCGCCACCGACTCCCAGTACCAGGGGCGGGCCAACACCCTGATGCACGAGATGGCGCACATGTGGTTCGGCGACCTGGTGACCATGCAATGGTGGGACGACCTGTGGCTCAAGGAATCCTTTGCCGACTACATGGGAACCCTGGGCGTGGACCAGGCAACGCACTGGGACACTGCCTGGGTGACCTTCGCCAACAAGCGCAAGGCGTGGGCTTACCTCCAGGACCAGCTGCCCACCACGCACCCGATCGTGGCGGACATCCCGGACCTGGAGGCCGCCAAACAGAACTTCGACGGCATCACATATGCCAAGGGCGCCTCGGTGCTGAAGCAGCTGGTGGCCTACGCCGGATTTGAGGCGTTCATTGCAGGCTCGCGGGCCTATTTCCGGAAGCACGCCTACGGCAACACCACGCTGGCGGACCTGCTGGAGTCGCTCAGCGCTGCCTCCGGGCGTGACCTCGCCGGCTGGGCGCAGAAGTGGCTGCAGACCTCCGGCATCTCCACGCTGTCCCTGGACACCGCGCCGCATGCAGCGGGCGACGACGGCAACCTGGGGGCAGTGGCAATCGTCCAGGAGGCCATTGATCCGGTCACGGGACGGGAAGAGCTGCGGCCGCACCGGCTTCGAATCGGCTCCTACGACTTCGACGCCGGCGGCGCCCTGGTCCGGACCGGGAGCTTCGAAACGGATGTGGCCGGGGCGCGCACGGACCTGCCGCAGCTTTCCGGGCAGCCCCGCCCTGCGCTCCTGCTGGTGAACGACGAGGACCTCACCTACGCCAAGGTCCGGCTCGATCCGGGCTCCGAGGCCACGGTCCGTTCCTCCCTGGACCGGCTCGCCGACCCCATGGCCCGGGCACTGTGCTGGACGGTGCTCTGGAACTCGGCACGTGACGGTGAAAGCCCGGCATCCCGGTACGTCGAGGCCGTTGCTGCGTTTGGTCCATCCGAAACCGGCATCGGTGTGCTGCTGAACATCCTCGAGAACGCAAGCACCGCGGTTGAACGCTACACGCCCGCCAGTGAGCGGGCATCTGTACGTGCAGCTTTCCTGGCCACCGCGGCTGCCCGGATGGACCAGTCAGAACCCGGTTCGGACCAGCAACTGGCCTGGGCGAGGACCCTGGCCACCCTCAGCCGGGAGGACGACGCCATGGTGTCCCGGCTGCGCGGCCTCCTGGACGGCACCGTTGGGGTGCCCGGACTGGCGGTGGACGCGGAACTGCGCTGGCACTTCTGGCATGCCCTCGCGGCGCAGGGCCAGGCCGCCGTGGAGGAACTGGACGCCGAGCTCGCCCGGGACACCACGGCCTCCGGGAGGGCCGGCCATGCTACGGCGATCGCTGCCCGCCCGGACAAGGACGCCAAGGCCGCCGCCTGGCAGGCGGCTGTGCACCGGAACGAGCTCTCCAACCAGCTCCTGGGCGCCACCATCAACGGGTTCACCACGTCCCCTGCGGAGCTGCTGGAGCCTTACGTGGAGCCATATTTCGAGTGCCTGCGCAGCGTGTGGGAGAGCCGCAGCATCGAGATCGCCGGCCGGATCGTCCGGGGACTGTATCCGCTTGCACAGGACCTGGCGGGGGGAACGGCACCGGCGGAGCATCCCGTCATCCGGCGCACGGACACGTGGCTGGCAGACAACGCGGACGCTCCCCGTGCCCTGCGCCGCATCATCATCGAGCAGCGCAGCCACCTGCTGCGGGCACTCAACGCCCAGGCCGCCGTCGTAAGTACACCATCAATTGCTCCGTAACCGCCGTTTTCAGCGCTCATAACGGCAGTAGGTGGGCCCATGCCGGCAGGGTTCCCTGGCCGAACTTGTGAGGTTAGGGGCCGGCGGGACAATGAATGCGCTCAGGGGACGCGGTGCAGCCAGCCTGCCGTGCCGAACTTGCTGCCGACGCGTTCATGGGCGGTGCCCAGTTCCGCTTCGGTCAGCTGTGACGGCGTTGCACCGTAGCGGTCGGTGAATACCTCGCTCATGGCGGCGATGATGGCGGTGCGGGCCAGGCCGGTCTGGCGCCGCAGCGGGTCCACCCGCTTCTTTGCGCTGCGGGTGCCCTTGTCGGAAAGCTTCTCCTTGCCGATCCGCAGCACCTCGACCATCTTGTCGGCGTCGATGTCGTAGCTCATGGTCACATGGTGCAGCATGCCCCCGTTGGCCAGCCGTTTCTGCGCTGCCCCGCCGATCTTTCCCTGGTCCGTGGCGATGTCGTTCAGCGGCACGTAGAACGCGTTGATGCCGAGCTTTTGCAGCGCCGCCATGACCCAGGAATCCAGGAACGGATAGGAGTCGGCGAAGCTGATGCCGTCAACAAGGGTCTGCGGCAGGTAGAGGGAGTAGGTGATGCAGTTGCCCGCCTCCATGAACATTGCTCCCCCGCCGCTGATGCGCCGGACCACGGTGATGCCGTGCTTCTCCACGCCGGCCGGGTCCACCTCGTTGCGGACAGACTGGAAGCTGCCGATGACCACGGACGGCTCCTGCCAGTCCCAGAAGCGGAGCGTGGGGTTGCGTCGGCCCGCGCCAACCTCCTCCGTGAGGACCTCGTCGAGGGCCACATTGATCTCGGTGGGCAGGACGGTGGGTGCTATGACATTCCACTCGTGGTCCGCCCAGGAGGTCGCCTTGGCGAGGGCGAGGGCGCGGCGGACGGTGACGGCGACGGCGTCCGCGGAAAAGCCGAACAGGGCTGCGCCGGCCGGAAGCGACGATGAGACGACGGCGGCAAGTTCGGCCGCCGTTGTTGTTTCAGGCAGTCCCGCCAGCCCGCGGTTGATGTCCAGGAGTGCCTCGTCCGGCTCCAGGAAGAAGTCGCCGCTGACGCTCACGTTGGCCAGCCGGCCACCGATGACGTCCAGGTCCACCACCACGAGCTTGCCGCCGGGCACTTTGTATTCGCCGTGGCGGCTGGAGGCGGAACGGCGTGCTGGAGGAGGCATGGCGGTCATGCCATCAATCCTGCCCCAAAAGCGGCGCACGCCAGTAATGGGTGGCGGGAACGCAGAAAGCCCGCACCGTTGACCGGTGCGGGCTTTCCCAAAGAACCTTGCGGAAGGTGGTTACTTCTTGCCGCCGAAGCCCTTGAAGCGGGCGTTGAAGCGCTCGACGCGGCCTGCGGAGTCCATGATGCGCTGCTTGCCCGTGTAGAACGGGTGGGACTCGGAGGAGATTTCGACGTCGATGACCGGGTAGGTGTTGCCGTCTTCCCACTCGATGGTCTTTGAGGAAGAAACGGTGGACTTGGTCAGGAACTTCGTGCCGGAAGCCAGGTCGTTGAAAACAACAGCTTCGTACTTCGGGTGGATATCAGACTTCATAATGGGACCTTTGTTCGCACAACTGGATTTTGCCAGCTGCCAGGTATGAATGGGATGGCCGTGTTCTGTGCCGTGAAGCGCAGGGCAGCCAGCTATCAATAATAGCGGATAACCACTGTGCCCGCGAACGGCGTTCCGGCCCTAGTCCCGGGGGCGCAGCTCCCAGAAGGCCACCGCCGATGCCGCCGCAACATTCAGGGAGTCCACGCCGTTTCGCATGGGGATCTTCACGGCAAGGTCGACGGCGGCGAGCGTCCCGGCGCTCATTCCGGCGCCTTCCGTGCCGAGCACCAGGGCGAGCTTTTCCGGGTTCCGGGCAGCCACCGCGTCCACGTCCTGCGCGTCCTCGGTGAGCTCCAGCGCTGCAACCGTGAACCCGTGGTCCTTGAGCAGGAGGAGATCCTGGGGCCAGCTGGTTAGCCTGGCCCACGGCACCTGGAAGACGGTGCCCATGCTCACCCGGACGCTCCGGCGGTAGAGCGGGTCGCCGCAGCGGGGGGAAACGAGGACGGCGTCGATGTCCAGCGCGGCGGCGGAGCGGAAGATCGCGCCAACGTTCGTGTGGTCCACAATGTCCTCGAGGACGGCCACCCTGCGGGCACCGGCCAGCAGCTCCGGCAGCGGAACCGGGGCCGGGCGCTGCATGGCCGCCATGGCGCCGCGGTGCAGGTGGAAACCGGTGATCTCCTCCAGCAGGGCGGCGCTGCCAATGAAGGCGGGGACCTGCGGGTGCGCGGCCAGGACGTCCTGCAGGTCCTCCAGCCACTTTTCCGCGAGGAAAAAGGAGCGCGGCTGGTGACCCGCCGCCAGCGCCCGGCGCAGGACGCGGGAGGATTCGGCAATGTACATGCCTTCAGCCGGTTCCCGGAGCTTGCGCAGGTGCACGTCGGTGAGCTGCGTGTAGTCGGAGACCCGGGGGTCCGCGGCGGATTCGAGATAGTGGATTGTCACCGGGTGATTATTTCAGCAGATTGGCGATCATGAATCCGAGGGCCACCAGGCCCAGGGCCAGGATCACGCCGCGCAGCACTGTGGGCGAGAGTTTGCGGCCCACCTTGGCTCCAACGAGCCCGCCGATGCTGGAGCTCACGGCAATCAGGAGCACCACCAGCCAGTTGATCCGGTCGAACGCGAATAGGACGTAGGACACCGCAGCCACCAGGTTCACGCCCAGGACCAGGATGTTCTTCATGGCATTGGCGTTCTGGATAGTGCCGGTAAGGAAAATGCCGAGGATGCCGACCAGCAGGATGCCCTGGGCAGCGACGAAGTACCCGCCGTAGACCCCGGCCGCATAGACCAGAACCACCAGGAGGATACCGTGCCGCTTGTCCCGGACTGCGTGCTCCGGGTTTTCCTCCCGGGAACGCACCCACGCCTGCAGGCGCGGCTGGAACACCACCATAAGGAGGGCAAGGACAATGAGGACGGGGGCTGCGTAGTGGAAGACCCTCTCAGGCAGGTGCAGGAGCAGCCATGCACCGGAGATGCCGCCCAGGAGTGACGCGGGCAGGAGCCGCATCAGCTGGCGGCCGCGGCCCTTCAGCTCGCGCCGGTACCCGAACGCTCCGGCTGCCGTGCCGAAGACAAGGCCCATGGCGTTGCTCATGGAGGCCACAACCGGGGCGACGCCAAGGGCGATGAGCACGGGGAACGTCACCAGGGTGCCGGAGCCCACGACGGCGTTGATGGTTCCGGCCCAGAGGCCGGCGATGGACACAAAGATGCTGCTGAGAAGATCCAAGGTGATGCAGTGCCGCGTTAGCGGCGGGCGACGGCGGTGTACCGGCCGGCGTTTTCGCTGACGTCCAGGTCCAGGCCGAAGGTCTTGCTGAGGTTCTCCGCTGTCAGGACATCCGCAATGGCGCCCGCGGCGACCACTCCGCCGTCGCGCAGCAGCATGGCGTGGGTGAAGCCCGGCGGGACTTCCTCGAGGTGGTGCGTCACCAGGACCATGGCGGGTGCGGCCTCGTCCTGCGCGAGTTCCCCCAGTTTGTGGACGAGTTCCTCGCGGCCGCCCAGGTCCAGGCCGGCTGCCGGTTCGTCAAGCAGCAACAGCTCGGGGTCGGTCATGAGGGCGCGGGCAATCTGGACACGCTTACGCTCCCCCTCGGACAGGGTTGCGAAGGTCCTGTTCAGCAGCGGCCCCATCCCCCAGTCGTTGAGCAGGCGGAAGGCCCGCCGTTCGTCGTCGCGCTCGTAGCCCTCGCGCCAGCGGCCGGTGACGCCGTAGGCAGCGGTGACCACGACGTTGAGGACGTTCTCCTGTTCGGGAATCTGGGTTGCGAGTGCGGCAGAGGAGAGGCCGATCCGGGGACGGAGCTCGAAGACGTCCGTGCGCCCGAGGATTTCGTCAAGGATGCCGGCTTTGCCGCTGCTGGGGTGGAGCCGGGCTGCAGCTATTTGCAGGAGCGTGGTCTTGCCGGCGCCGTTGGGGCCGAGGATCACCCAGCGTTCACCTTCATTGACCTCCCAGTCGACTTTGTCCAGCAGGGTCTTTTTGCCTCGGACAACGCTGACGGAAGCCAATTCCAGAACATCACTCATAGGAATAGACACTAGGACAAAAAAGAGGCTGACTGATAACTGGTCATGGTGCCGGAAAGTCGCATCAGGAAGGGCCGGCGCGAATGCTTCACCAAAGTAGGGTGGCTTCATGACGGAGGCACTAGTCCAGGCCGCATACTCGAGCCGCGCTGCCGAGTACATTGCACGCTTCGGGGACGTGGAGTCAGCACACCCGGCAGACCGGCAACTCATTGCTAAATGGGCTGGAGCCGTCGTCGGGCCAGTGCTGGATGTAGGCTGCGGGCCCGGGCACTGGACGAAATTCCTCGCGGACCGGGGGGCCGTCGTCGAGGGAATCGATTTGGTGCCGGCGTTCATTGAGCAGGCAAAAGTCCGGTTTCCTGGGATTCCCTTCCGCGTCGCCTCCCTTACAAGCCTTGGAGCCCCGGCGGGCGCGGCCGCCGGCATCCTTGCCTGGTACTCACTGATCCACCTTGAACCCAACGAGGTTCCTCCCGTCCTCCAGGAGCTGGCGAGGTCCCTGACCTCGGGCGGGGATCTCCTGGTGGGCTTGTTTGAGAGCCCGGAAATCCAGAGGTTTTCGCATGCCATAACGCCTGCCTACTCATGGCCAGTCAAAGGCGTTACCAAGCTGCTCGAATCCACTGGCTTCGAAACAGTTTCCATTGAGAGACGAACTGGCACCGGCCATCGGCCGCATGCCGCAATCAGTGCCCGCCTTGCCTGACCACGAGCGGCCAGGCTACAGGCTGGGAGCCTGATCCCGGCTGGCGCCTATTCCGCCAGTTGGGTGAGGACGATCGGACCGGAATCGGTGACGGCTACGGTGTGCTCCGAGTGCGCCGTCCGGCGGCCATTGGAACTGCACAGCGTCCACCCGTCCGGAGCGGTGACGAGCTCACTGGTGCCGTCCATGATCCACGGTTCTATTGCCAACAGCAGCCCCGGGCGAAGCACGTATCCGCGGCCGGGTTTACCGGTATTCGGAATGTGCGGGTCCTGGTGCATGGTGCTCCCGACGCCGTGTCCGCCGAACTGGGTGTTGACCTGGAACCCTGCCGCTTCAAGCACCGAGCCGATCGCGTGGGAGATGTCTCCGATGCGGGCGCCCGGCTGCGCGGCACCGATACCAGCCAGCAGAGCCTTCTCAGTGGCCTCGATCATGTGAAGGTCTCCGGGCGCAGAAGACTGCCCTACAACAAAGCTGATTGCGGAGTCGGTAACCCACCCGTCAACACCCGCGGCGAAATCAAGCGTCAGCAGGTCACCATCCCCTAACACGTAGTCATAGGGCAGCCCGTGCAGAACGGCATCGTTGACTGAAGTGCAGATGACTTTCCCAAAGGGGCCACGCCCAAACGAGGGAGCATAGTCGACGTAGCAGGAGCGCGCCCCCGCGGCCTCGATCATGGAAGCAGCCCAGTCGTTGATTTCCAGGAGGTTCGTCCCCGGCCGGATTCTGTCCCTCAGCGCCGCCAGGGTCTTGGCCACGAACTGGCCTGAAACACGGGCCTCGTCCACTTCGCGGGGCGTGAGCAGCTCAATCAAGTGGTCCTCCATCTACTTACCGCTATTCTCCCTCAATTCAGCAAGGCGACCCTGGGGACATCTTCGGACGAAAAACCTAAAGCTTCGTTTGACCATCCCGCACCTGCCGCGGACCGCAATGAATTCAAGGGACCCCTCCCCCGCTGGCTAAGATTGCAGGCATGACTTCGAACGTGACTGCGGTCAGCTACGGCCTGAAACTGTCTCCAACCGGGCTGGAGCAGCTCCGTTCCATCTTCACTGCGCACGGCGCCGCCGTGCTGTCCGAGGCCAGCCTTGGCGACGAGCGGTACCAGGTCCACGTCGCGGACCTGGCGCTTCCCGATGCCACGGCCGCTGGCCTCGCTGCCCTCCGCCATGCAGTGGCGGAGGCCTCCATCAGCGGGATGGACACCGCACTGGTCCCTGCCGGTCTGCGGTCAGCGGAACGCAAGCTCCTGATCATGGACGTGGACTCCACCCTGATCCAGCAGGAGGTCATCGAACTCTTGGCCGCCTATGCAGGAAAACGCGAAGAAGTAGCCGCCGTCACCGAAGCTGCGATGCGCGGGGAACTGGACTTCGCCCAAAGCCTCCACGCCCGGGTGGCGGTTCTCGCGGGGCTGCCGGCCGACGTCGTCCATTCCGTTCGGCAGGAAGTAAAGCTGAGCCTGGGAGCCGGCGAACTGGTGGCCGCCTTCAAGGCCGCCGGCCACGTGGTTGCCGTTGTTTCGGGTGGTTTTAACCAGATCCTGGAGCCGATCGCCGATGAGCTGGGCCTGCACCACTGGCAGGCGAACGAGCTGGAGATCGTGGACGGCGCACTGACGGGCAAGGTGCTGGGCGCCGTTGTGGACCGGGCGGCCAAGGAAAAATACCTGCGTGAATGGGCAGCATCCGAGGGCATCGCGCTGGAGCACACCGTGGCCGTGGGCGACGGCGCCAACGACCTGGACATGCTGGGCGCGGCCGGCATCGGCATCGCTTTCAACGCCAAGCCCGCAGTGCGTGCCGTTGCCGACGCCGCCGTCAACATGCCGTACCTCGACGCCGTCAGGTACGTCGCCGGCGTCTGACACCCATTAACCGCGAGATGGGCCCACGGCGTCAGGGCGTGGATGGCGAGCAGTCCGCGCCAATGTCCGGAAGGGACATTGCCGCGGACTGCCGTGTCGTGTGGGGCAGCGCGGGGGCTAGCTTGTGGCCTGGCCGGCGCCCTTCCCGAAGTAGTCGGCGCCGCCGGCGTATTCGGTGTGGCCGGATTCGACGTCGGCCGTGGCCATGCTGGCCACCACCTCAGCGAACTCCTCCACGGAGTAAAGCTTTCCGGCCTCAGCGCGGCGGGCTTCGATGGCACCGGGGGTGGAGCGGTCCAGGAGCGTGGCGGTGACGGTGCCCTCGATCATGTCGCCGGACACCACCACCAGGGTGATGCCCTTCTCAGCCAGACTCGGGATGAGTTCGCGCAGGGCGTCCTCCCCGGCGCGCTTGCTGCGGGCAACGGGCTCGTAGGCTTCCATGGTGGGCACGGTGTTGATGAAGTGGGCCTGGTGGCTGGTCACGAACACCACGCGGGAGCCTTCCTTCATCAGGGGCACGGCGGCGTTGAGCATGTTGATCTGGGCGTCGCGGTTCAGCTTGAGTGCGTAGTCCTCGCCCATGCCGGTTTCCATGCCGCCGGAGGCGTTCAGCACCAGGATGTCCAGCGAGCCGAAGTTTTCCATGGCGGCGCTGGCGAGGGCCTGCACGCCCTCCTGGCTGGTGAGGTCGGCGCCCACTGCCACGGCCCGGCCGCCGTCGGCCTCGATGCCCTGCACCACCTTGTTGGCGCGTGGAGCCTTCTGGCGGTAGTTGACCACGACGGCGGCGCCCTCCTTGGCCAGGTTCTTCGCCACCTCCGCGCCGATGCCGCGGGAGGATCCGGTCACGATGGCAGTCTTGTTATCCAGCAGTCCCATGCGGGCTCCTTTGTCTGAAACGTCTAAATTGCTGATGGCCTGCAGTCCATCATGCCAGCGGCCTTGGCCAATTCCCTTGTGTGACCCACACAAAGAAGGGCCGTGCTGCTAGTTGGCCGCTACTGTCAGTGGCCCATGCCCAGGCCGCCGTCCACGGGGATAACGGCTCCCGAGATGTAGGCTGCCTCGTCGCTGGAGATCCAGCGGACAACGTTGGCAACCTCGGACGCCTCGGCAAAGCGGCCTGCCGGAATGCTGGACAGGTAGTCCTTCTGGGTGGCTTCGGGAAGCTCGGCGGTCATGTCCGTGTTGATGAAGCCCGGGGCCACCACATTGGCCGTGATGCCGCGGGACCCAAGCTCACGCGTCAGGGAACGGGCGATGCCCACCAGGCCTGCCTTGGACGCCGAGTAGTTGATCTGGCCTGGCGCCCCGTACAGGCCGGACACGGAGGAAATCAGGACAACGCGGCCCTTGCGCAGCCGGATCATGCCCTTGGAGGCGCGCTTGATGACGCGGAACGCACCGGTGAGGTTGGTGTCGATGACGGACGTGAAGTCGTCCTCGCTCATGCGCAAAAGCAGGGTGTCCTTGGTGATTCCGGCGTTGGCCACCAAGACCTCCACGGGACCGTGGGCCGCTTCCACCTCTTTGAAGGCTGCGTCCACGGAGGCCTCGTCCGTGACATCCGCTTTGACGCCCAGGATACCTTCCGGCAGCTTCGATTCGCTGCGGTAGGTCACGGCAACCTTGTCGCCGTTGGCCAGGAACGCCTCGGCGATGGCCAGTCCGATACCGCGGTTGCCGCCGGTTATCAGGACGCTGCGGGGAGCGGATGCTGCTTCAGTCATGGAGGGGCTCCGGGATTCTGCGGCGCGCTGGGGCCGCGGTAGGTAGGGGTAGCTTGGCTGACTTCGATCTTAGCGTCCGGCCCTGTCCGGGTTTGGGTGCCACTGCCGATGGTGAGAGAATTGAGCTAAGCCTTTGGAGCGTGATAAATCACCGTGACCCTTGAAAACCATGCGGGACAATCCGCGCCCGGGGAACCTGGCAGGTTCTCCGGTGACGCGGAGGTCCACAGCATCACGCATGCTGCCGCGGCCCATTCGGAGGACATGCGGCAGCGCATGATCAAGTACGCCCTGGCCATGGGAATCCGCATGGTGTGCCTGATCCTGATCTTCGTGGTGGACGGCTGGTTCAAGATCATCGCGGTGGCCGGAGCAGTCTTCCTGCCCTGGATTGCGGTGGTCATAGCCAACGGCAGCGATAAAGCGGAAGGGCACAGCGACCTGCTGCTGGACTCTGCACCGCTGGCGGAACTCGAGAGCCCGCCCCCGTCCGCCGGCGGGGAGCACGGCAGCGAGGTCCTTCAGGGCGAGCTGATTGAGGACGACGACGAAACAACATCCGGGCAGGAGCGGAAGGCATCATGAGCATCTTTGATTTCGCTGCCGGCACCAATCCCCCGATGGCCGACGCCGGAGCCATCTGCTCCCGCAAAGCGTGCCGGGTGCAGGCGTCCTGGCAGCTCCTGTGGAACAACCCGAAGATCCACACCCCCGAGCGCCGCAAAACCTGGCTGGCCTGCGCGGACCACCGGGACTGGCTGGAAGACTACCTCCAAACGAGGGGGCTGTGGAAGGAAACCCTCCCCCTTGTGGACTACCTTGCCCCCGGTGACCTGGAGCAGGACAACTGAATGTACCGTTTCCTCTTCTCCAGCAAGTGGCTGGGTTATCTTCTGCTGGCCGCGGTCTTTGCCTCCGCCTGCGTGTTCCTGGGCCGCTGGCAAATGGACCGGCGCGCGGAGACCCTCGCGGAGATCAACCGCGTCGTCACCAACTACTCCGCGGCGCCCATTCCGTTCGCGGACGCCAAGGAACAATTCAGGCGGCTGGACCCCGCCATGGAGTGGACACAGGTGGAGCTCCGGGGAACCTATCTTGTCGAGGGCCAGCGCGTGGTCCGGAACCGTCCGCTCAACGGCCAGCCTGGCTACGAAGTGGTGGTCCCGTTCCGGCTGACCACGGGTGAAACCGTCGTGATCGACCGTGGGTGGCTGCCTATCGGCAACCGGAATCCCGGCAGCCCCGACTCGGTGCCGGCGCCCCCTCCCGGTGAGGTGACCGCCGTCGTCCGCTTGAAGCATCCCGAGCCCGAACTCCAGCGGGGCGCGCCGGAGGGCCAGCTCGCGTCCATCGACCTTCCCGCCTATTCCGCCCAGCTTGGATACCCGCTGCTGGCCGGCGCGTACGGCCAGCTCGCGTCGGAGACGCCGCCTGCGGCGGAGATGCCGTTCCCCTTCCTGAAGCCCTCCACGGAGGAAGGCACACACCTTTCCTACTCGCTGCAGTGGTTTGCGTTCGGCGTCCTGATGTTCGTCGGCTTCGGCTACGCGGCACGGCAGCAGGCGCGCAATGCGGCCATTGATGCAGAGGACGACGACGAGACCCCCGAAGGTGCGCCCCGCACGGCGTCCGGGGCACCCAGCCGTCGTCCTTTGCCTGCTCCGAAGAAGCGTAAGAAGGCCACGTCGGAAGAAGAGGAAGACGCGCTCCTTGATGCGCAGGGGTTCTGAGCGTCTTCCGTTTCGCGCCGTCGATTGCGTCTGCGTCCATGGATGCGTTCGCTCCGCACCGTGGGTGATTTCCCGCGTGCTGGCTCGTTCCTCGCCTTTGACGCACGCTACATAAATCACCCACGCTGCTGCGCTGGTGCCCCCGGCCAACGTGCAATCCACGACGGCGGGCCTGGCGCTCATAGTTGGCCCGGCGTTCGGTCCCGGGGGTTAGAAACAGGCAGGATCCGCCGTGCCTCCCCGGACTTCGTCCTGCATCACACCGGCCAACCGGTAGGCGGTGTGGCGCCGGTGGGCCACTCGGCCAAGATCCGGGCCCTCCTGGACGTGAGCCTCCAGGAGCACCAACTCCTCTGGGCGGGAGCGGGAGACCACCACTCGATGTTCAGCATCACCTATGAAGAATTGCGAAGAATCACCGACGCCAGCGAACTGGCGGTCCGATAGCGCGTCCAAAGGTGACCGGACCGCTAAGTGCCAGCGGCCGGATGATTTGTGTAGCTTGCGTCAGAGGCGAGGGACGAGCCAGCAAGCGGCAAATTACGCGGCCGGTGGTGCGGACGTAACCACCGGGCGGCCGGAGGCGAACTAAGCGAGCGTGATCAGGTCCAGGTAGTCTTCGTTCCAGTGGTCCTCGACGCCGTCGGGCAGCAGGACAACGCGCTCGGGGTTGAGGGCCTCGACTGCCCCTTCGTCGTGGCTGACCAGGACGACGGCGCCGCTGTAGTTCTTGAGGGCGCCCAGGATTTCGGCCCGGCTGGCGGGGTCGAGGTTGTTGGTGGGCTCGTCGAGGAGGAGCACGTTGGCGCTTGAGGCCACGATGGTGGCCAGGGCGAGACGCGTCTTTTCGCCGCCGGAGAGGACACCGGCGGGTTTGTCGACGTCGTCGCCGGAAAACAGGAACGAGCCCAGGATGCCGCGGACTTCTGCATCCTTCATGTCCGGGGCGGCGGAGCGCATGTTTTCCAGGACGGTGCGGTCTACGTCGAGGGTCTCGTGTTCCTGGGCGTAGTAGCCCACCTTCAGGCCGTGCCCGGCAATGACGTCCCCGGTGTCGGGCTTGTCGACGCCCGCAAGCATCCGTAGAAGGGTGGTTTTGCCGGCACCGTTGAGTCCGAGGATGACCACCTTGGACCCGCGGTCGATGGCCAAATCCACATCAGTGAAGATCTCCAGGGAACCGTAGGACTTGCTCAGGCCCTCGGCGGTAAGCGGGGTGCGGCCGCACGGCGACGGATCCGGGAAGCGCAGCGCCGCCACCCGGTCCTGCTCGCGGACAGCCTCCAGGCCGCTCAGCAGGCGCTCGGCGCGCTTGGCCATGTTTTGTGCCGCAACGGCCTTGGTTGCCTTCGCCCGCATCTTATTGGCCTGGTCAAACAGGACCTGGGCCTTCTTCTCGGCATTGGCGCGTTCGCGCTTGCGGGCACGTTCATCGGTTTCGCGCTGTGTGAGGTAGCGCTTCCAGTCCATGTTGTAGAAGTCGATCTGCGCACGGTTGGCGTCCAGCAGGAACACCTTATTAACGGTGGCTTCAAGGAGTTCCGTGTCGTGGCTAATGACTATGAGCCCGCCCTGGTGGTTTCTCAGGAAGTCACGGAGCCATGCGATGGAGTCGGCATCGAGGTGGTTGGTGGGCTCGTCGAGGAGCATGGTCTCGGCATCTGAGTACAGGATGCGCGCCAGCTCCACGCGCCGCCGCTGTCCGCCGGAGAGCGTTTTGAGCGGCTGGTTCAGCAGCCGGTCCGGGAGGGCGAGGTTGGAGCAGATCGCCGCGGCCTCAGCCTCAGCGGCGTAACCGCCGGCGGCCAGGAACTCGGACTCGAGCCGGTCGTAGCGGTTCATTGCCTTGCGCTGGACGGCAGCATCCTCGCTGGCCATCTCCTCGTGCGCCACGCGGAGCTTGCCGAGGGCGATGTCCAGGCCCCGGACGGACAGGATCCGGTCCCTCGCGAGCTGTTCCATGTCCGGCGTGCGCGGGTCCTGCGGAAGGTAGCCAATTTCGCCGGTGCGGGTGACCTTGCCGGCGGCCGGGAGCCCTTCTCCCGCGAGCACCCGGGTGAGCGTAGTCTTCCCGGCGCCGTTCCGGCCCACCAGCCCGATCTTGTCTCCCTTGTCGATGCGGAAGCTCACCTGGTCCATCAGCAGCCGGGCGCCGGCACGCAGTTCAAGGTCCTGGACAGTAATCAAAGCAGGTAAAGCCTTTCACAGCAGGGATAAGCCGCCGCCCAGTGCGTCTGTGGTGGGCGTGGGCGGCAATGGCCGGAGAACGGCCCACCCAAGTCTACCGTTGAACGCGCTGAGGAACGCTACTTCGAGACGGGTCTCACGGACTGGGAATACCCGGACCAGGACAGCGTTGCCCGCGTTTGGATATCACCCCGCCGCGTACACGCGGACCCAATCAACCCGCATTTCCGCGGCTCCGTCGGCACTGCTGTCAGGGAACCAGTCCAGCTGTAATGTCTGGTGCATCGGCCCCGGAGGCTGATGCGTAGGGTCGGTGTCTTCAAACCACTTGATTCCATCGATATAGCCGACGATCCCGCGCGACGACCAGTCAACCGCGTAGTTGTGAAACTGGGTTACGTCCAGAGGCCTGGAAGCCTGCGTTTGCAGGTTCGAACATCCATAGTGGTGGAAGAAGTTGATGACGTTCCAGTCGCCAATGGTCTCCGCGTAGTCAATCTCGCCATCACACGGCCAATTCTCGCTGTCGGGCCACAGGATGGACACCAAGTGGTATTCGTTATCACCGGACCCGGCCGCGCGTACTTCCCACCGCCCGTACTTCTGGTTTGCGAACTTCGCGCCCATTCCGGCGGTCGTGCCATCGGGAGTTCCTGTGATGACCATTTTGGAACCGTCCACGGTGACCTGCTGCGGGCTCCGGTAACCGTTGCCCGCGTGACCCGCGCTGTTATAGACATTCCACTTCGTGGCATCGGGCGCGCCGGAATAATTGAACTCGTCCCCGGCCACACGTGCGCCCCACCCATGTATTACGGCCGCCTCGGTGGAGGTCACCGTGTCAGGCGCGGTCGTCACCACAAGCCTTGGGCGCAGGGCCGAGTTCGACGATTCCCTTGACTTGAACCCAATCCATTTCCGGGCATTGCTTTCCAGCTTGAAGTTTTGCTCGCCGCCTTTGGGATTGACGCCCTTCGTCACATCCCATTCAACCCAGGAACCACTCGCGAAACCGCCGGCCTTCCCGAGCCACGTGCCGCGGGCCGGTGCGTTATTCCACGTGACGCCCCTCTCGGTCCAGCCGCCCGATGTGGTGTAGACATCAACGAACTCAGTGGAAGTCGTGGAGGCCTCGGAATACGCACGAAGCTTGGCTGATACAACATGTTCGCCGGCGGGCACCTGCACGGAGAACCGCAGGAGCGAGTTCCGCCAGATATACGCACGGCCTTCTGTAGACAAACGGACACTGGTTCCAAAGTTCGAAGTCGCCTTGTCGGCTTGCACGTAAGCGTCCATGACTAAAGAGGTCGTCGCTGCGGCATTTGCGGTTGTTGGCGCAAGAATTCCGAACAAAAGCAGAATGGACGATGCACCCGCTGCGCATTTACGCCGAAGCATCATGCCGCGCCGTTTCTGCTGAGTTGGCAAAGCCAGGAGGCTCGTAGCTTTCATGTTCGTCGCTATTTCTCTTAGGACTGTGATGTACCCGGCTGCCTGAACCAACGTCGACCCAGAAACAACGACGGCTAAATGCGAGCTATGTCACAGCGTAAACCTGGAGAAATACGCGGGCAATCAATCCCCTATACCCGAGTTTTGGGAGCCGGTGAATAACCTAAACCCGATGAGTGAATGGACGCATCGGCGGCAGAAATTAGGTAGTTCCAGCCGATGTTCGGGTATCCGGCCTTATTCTGGGCGGGTTTGACCACAGCTAGGATTCCTCTACGACGCCGAATGCTGCTGGGGTGTGGGGCGTCTGTGTCAGACGTCCGGTGCGCTTGTGCAGCGCACCGGCCAACGGATAGGAAATCCATGGCTCACACGGCTGCTGTTCGACGTTCCCGGCACATAGGCGGATACTTGCGCCACGCCCCCACGCTGCTCCGGCTCCTGCTTGTCGCGGTTTTGGCTGCAGCCCTCGCAGGCCTCAGCGTACTCACCGCCCCGCGGGCGCATGCGGCGGACGTCCTGGTGACTCCCTCGGCAGAGACAACACCGGTTCCGAGTTCCAGTGACGCGGCAGACGACACCGCGATCTGGATACACCCCACGGATCCGTCGCAGAGCGTGGTGATCGGTACCGACAAGCTAAGTACCGGAGGTGTGGGGGTCTACGACCTGTCGGGGCGCCAGTTACATTTCTACTTGCACGGCAGTATGAACAACGTCGATCTCCGGTACAACTTTCCGCTGGGCAGTGAGCGCATCGCCCTCGTCGGCGTGACGGAGAGGAACGTGGAGTCGACCGGCGTCCGGTTCTACAAGGTGAACGTCGCTGACCGGTCCCTGACAGAGGTGGGGCGCATCAGCACGCCGGGCAGGCCTCGCGGCTTCGGAATGTATCACTCCCCCGTCTCGGGGAAGTATTACGCCTTTGTTCATGACTTCAATACGAATGTGATTACCCAGTTCGAGTTGGACGGTTCCAATGGAGCGGTCCGTGGGACTGCCGTACGTTCTTTCGACAACGGCGACAGCTCCGAGGGCATTTCGGCCGATGATGAGCTGCAACGTCTGTATGTGTCCGAGGAGAAAGTCGGTTTGTGGCGATACGGAGCTGAGCCGGGGGACGGTTCAACCCGGTCACTTGTGGACCGTACTGTGGCAACCGGTGGGCGGATAGTGGAGAACGTCAAGAATTCCGCCATTTATTATGGCCGGCAGGGGACCGGTTATTTGATTATATCGAGCCAGGGTGGATCCAACTTCGTCGTCTACAACCGCGGTGACAACGCCTTCGTCGGCTCCTTCAAGATCGCCACCGGAGGCGGCGTCGACGGTGTCAATGGGCAGGACGGGATTGATGTCACCAATTTCCCGCTCGGACCTTCCTATCCCGCTGGGCTCTTCACAAGCCAGGACCACAACAATACTGATGCGGGCAACGGCAACAGTGGCAACCAAAACCACAAGCTCGTCTCCTGGCAGCAGATTGCCGACGCGTTCAGCCCCCGGCTGCTTGTGGACACCACTTTTGACCCGCGGCAGATAGGAGCAGAGGGCGGCGGAGGAGGCAACCCCGGACCGGATACCACACCGCCTGATACGTCGATTACAGGTGGTCCATCAGGGACCAGTGCCAGCACTTCACCTGAGTTCACCTTCACTGCGACGGAGCCTGGCACGTTCGAGTGTGCCTTGGATGGGGGCGCCTTCGAAGGATGTACGTCACCCAAGAGATATGCTGATCTCGCGGTTGGCTCGCACGTCTTCGCGGTTCGGGCGACCGACGCAGCCGGCAATGCGGACCCAACTCCTGCGGAGCGGACTTGGCTGATCGACACCTCGGCGCCCCAAACGGAGACCTTGACGGCAGCAGCGGACGCCTATGTTTCCAGCGGGGCGCTGACCACGAACTACGGGACGGCGCCCAAGCTCGCCGTGGACAACAGCCCGGTGGAGAACGCCTACCTGAAGTTTGATCTGTCGGCACTCGCCGGAAAGACGGTCGTCAGCGCGAAGCTCCAGTTGCGGGCTACGACCAGCGGCTCAACGGGTACGCAGAACGTCAGGCTGGTTACGGACGACACGTGGACGGAGAGCGGCCTCACCTACGGCTCCAGACCAGCTTTGGGCAGCAGTGTGCTGGGCAGTCTTGGACCGGTCGCGGCGAACACCAATTATGAAGTGACATTGACTGCGTCAGCTCTGCAGGGAGAGCTGGGCGGCATCCTGTCCCTGGGCATCAACACCACCAGCAACGACGGGGCCGACTTCGGCTCCAGGGAGACCACGACCCCACCAAAGCTGGTGCTCCAGCTTGGATCGGGCACGGGGACCCCGCCACCTGCGGATACCACCGCACCCACGGTGACCTCAGTGACGCCGGTAGAGAACGCATCAGATGCAGCGGTCACCGGAAATGTCACGGCTACGTTTTCGGAAGCCATGGATCTGACGACGGTCAACAACACGACCTTCACTCTGTCCGAGGGGACGTCAACGACTCCTGTGGGCGCGGCGGTCACCCTCAGCAACAACACCGCCACATTGGATCCCACGGACAATCTCAAACCTGCCACGCAGTACACCGCGAGGGTCAGCGGAGCGAAAGATTCCGCCGGCAACACAGTCGTGGCCAAGACGTGGACTTTCACTACAGCCGCAGCTACCACGCCCTCGGAGACGGTGACGTTGACGGCCATAGCGGATACCTATGTTTCCAGCGGGGCGACGACGACGAACTACGGAACGGCGGTGAAGCTCGCCGTGGACAACAGTCCAGTCGAGAACGCCTACCTGAAGTTCGATCTTTCCGCTTTCGCAGGCAAAACGATCGTCAGCGCGAAGCTCCAATTGCGGGCTACGACCAGCGGCTCAGTGGGAACACAGAACGTCAGGTTCGTCACGGACGACACATGGGCCGAGACCGTCCTCACGTACGGCACAAGGCCGGCCCTGGGCAGCAGCATCCTGGGCAGCCTCGGACCAGTCACGGCGAACACCAATTATGAAGTGACACTGACGGCGTCAGCCCTGCAGGGAGAGCTCGGCGGCCTCCTGTCGCTTGGTATGAACGCCACCAGCAGCGACGGGGCCGACTTCGGTTCCAGGGAGACTACGACCCCGCCAAAGCTGGTGCTCCAGCTGCAATAGAACCGCAAGCGATCACAGCTGCACCAGGTTCAGGGCCCCAGCGCGCCAACAGTTCTCCCCAGGAAGCCATCCTGGTGGAACTGCACGGCACGGGTGTCCGCGTGCTCGACCGTGCACGCCCCAAGGAAGCCCCCGAGGCTACTAGGGAACCAACAGAGCCATTGCGTGGTGTAATCCGTGGGCCAGTTGTGCCCAGCCCTCATCGGCCGGGGCCTGCTTTAGTAGGCCCCCTACAAAATAGGCATCACCGCGCCCCGGTAACGTCGGGATTACACCAGATGCCGCTTGTACAACCCCGACAGGACCGCCATGAGCAACACCAAAACCGCCGTCAACACCACCCCTAAAGCCCAGCGCCGCCGCTGGAACGCCACCGACCTGGGCCTGATCGCCGTCTTCGCAGCCCTTGTGGCCGGCGCGGCCCTGGTTCCCGGCCTGGCCGTAAACGGCTTCGGCGTCCCCATCACCTTCCAGACCCTCGCGGTGATGCTCACCGGCCTGGTCCTGGGCCCCGGAAGGGGCTTCGCCGCCGTCGGCCTGTATACCCTGCTGGGCCTCGCAGGCCTTCCGATCTTCAGCCAGGGCCGCAGCGGGCTGGGCATCCTCGCCGGTCCCTCCGCCGGCTACATCATCGCTTTCCCCATCGCCGCCCTGGTGGTGGGTTGGCTTGCGATCGCAGTAATCCGCCGCACCACCAAAGTCCGTGCCCTCTGGCTTTTCCTTGCCGCCATGGCCACCAGCGTGCTGGTGGTGCACTCGCTCGGTGTCGCCGGCATAGCCCTCAACACAAAGGCAACCTTGGTGCAGGCGTTCGTGAGTGACCTGGTCTTCTATCCCGGGGACATCATCAAGAACGTCCTCGCCGCCGTCATCGCCGTGGCCCTCCATCGCGCCTTCCCGGACATCCTGGTCCGCCGCGTCCGCCGCGGCGCGGCACCAACCATCACTACCCAGGCCGCCAATTCCCAGACCACCACAGCCTAGGACCAGCCGGCCATGCCCTCCGTCACCTTTGACCAGGTAACAGTCGCCGTCGAAACGGACCACTCCCGCGAGCCGAAAGTCCTTCTCGACGCCGTTAACCTTAAACTCACGGAACGCCGCGTGGGCGTCATCGGGGCCAACGGCTCCGGTAAGTCCACGCTGCTGCGGCTGGTCAACGGCCTGGTCCAGCCAACGGAAGGCCGGGTGGCGGTCGACGGCGACGACACAGTACGTGCCGTCCGGAATGTCAGGCGGAACGTGGGCTTTGTCTTCACCGATCCCCTCTCCCAGTTGGTGATGCCCACCGGCCGGGAGGACGTGGAGCTTTCGCTCCGCCGCTCGGTTAAGAACGCCACCGTGCGGCGCAACCAGGCTGAAGCGGCCCTCGAACGGATGGGGCTGCTGCACCTGGCCGACCAAAGCATCTACGAACTCTCCGGCGGCGAGCGGCAACTGATGGCGCTCGCCGCCGTCCTGGCCGTGAACCCCAACGTCCTGGTACTTGATGAACCCTCCACCCTCCTGGACCTCCGCAACCGTGAACTCCTTCGAAGGAGCCTGGCGGGACTGGACCAGCAGATCATCATGTCCACGCACGACCTTGACCTGGCCCTCGAAATGGACCGCGTGCTGGTCATTGACCAAGGGAGAACCGCGTTCGACGGCGCCCCTGCGGAAGCTGTCGCGATATACCGCGCCCTGTGCATGGACGGCCTCCACACCACGGAACCGGGCACCCGGTGAGGGGCCACGGTTTCCTCCTGGCCAATTACGTGCCGGGGGACTCCCTGGTCCACCGGGCGCCGCTGGCGCTGAAGTTCCTGCTGGTATTCGGCTGCGGCCTGGCCTCGTTCATCATCCAGGACTGGCTCATCTCGGCGGCAGTACTCGGCGGGCTCAGCGGGCTCTTCCTGCTCACCGGCGCCGGTCTTGGGCGGCTCTGGGGTGCCGTCCGGCCGCTCGCCGCCGTGCTGCTGGCCATCGGCGTATTCCAGTGGTGGCAGCTGGGAGCACCAACAGCAGCAAGGATCGTCCTGAATATCCTGGTCTGCGTCATGGCCGCGTCACTGCTCACCGCCACCACCCCGGTCCAGCAGCTCCTGGACGGAGTGGTCAAAGCAGCCACCCCCTTCAGGAGACTTGGTGCGGACCCCGAGCGGTTCGCACTGACGATCGGCATCATGCTGCGCAGCATCCCCTACATCGCCGGCACGTTCGCCGACGTCCGGGATTCCGCCCGGGCCCGCGGCCTGGAACGCAACCCCCGCGCGCTGATCCTGCCAGTCTTCATCGCCTCGGTGGCTTTTGCCCGCCAGACGGGCGAGGCGCTCGCCGCCCGAGGCCTGGGCGAAGCCGAGGACTGAGCCCAGGGATTACCTACAAGTGCCGGTATTCCAGCAGCGCGGCTGTACCCATGCCTCCAGCACTGCTGATCATGGCCAGGGCCAGGCTTCCCGGTGTTCCGTTCCTCCGCGCCTGCGCCAGCACGCGGGTCACCAGGACAGCCCCGGACGCCCCGTACGCGTGCCCCAAAGCCAGCGCCCCGCCGTCGAGGTTTACCCGCCCGCCATCAATCCCCAACTGGTCCAGACAGGCAAGCGTCTGTGAGGCGAAGGCTTCGTTGAACTCCACCAGTTCCAGTTCCTCGGCCCGCACGCGGGCGGCAGCCAGCACGTTCCCCGCCGCGGCTGTGGCGCCCACGCCCAGCACCTCGGGTTCCACTCCTGCCGTTCCGGCGCCCTTGACCAGCAGCCCATCCACGGCGCCCAGGTCCCGTGCCCGCTCAAGGGAGGTAATGACGACGGCGGAGGCGGCATCCGCGTCGAAGCACGAGTTCCCCGCGGTGACGGTTCCCCCGTCCACGAAGGCGGCCGGGAACCGGGACATCACTGCGGGGTTCAGCCCCCGGCGTGGGCCATCGTCGGCAGCAACAGTCCCGGCTTGGGTATGCAGGGGAACCAGTTCGCCGTCGAAATACCCGGCCTCAGAGGCGCCAAGCGCCAGGCGGTGGCTCCGCAGGGCGAAGGCGTCCTGCCGCTCCCGGCTGATGCCGAACCTCTGGGCCACGGTTTCTGCCGCCACACCCATGTCCGGATCGCCGAAGCTTTCCGGCACGAACTGTGCGCGCCGGTAGAACTCCGGCCCGCCGTCGTTGTTCCTGTATGCGCGCAGGGGCGCCGTACTGGTGCTCTCCACTCCCCCGGCAAGGAACAGCGGGCCACCGCCCGCAGCCACCAGCCGTGAAGCGAGGACGATGGCGTCCAGCCCCGAACCGCACTGGCGGTCCACGGTGACGCCGGGAACACTGACCGGCAACCCCGCCTCCAGCAAGGCAAGGCGCGCCACGTTTCCGCCGCCGCCCACGGCGTTGCCGATCACCACATCGGCGACAGCCGAACGCTCAACCCCGGCGGCGGCCAGGAGCCCGCGCAGGACGGGCGCCAGCAGTTCATGGGCGCGCAGTTTCTTGAGGGCACCGTTGCTGCGGCACACCGGGGTCCGCCGCGCGGCGATGATGACCGGCTGGCGTTCAGGAGGGAGCAGCTCAACCGCCAAGGCTGCGCACCCTTTGGTCCCGGGAGTGTATCCAGTCCAGCAGCAGGCTCCTGCTGACCTTGCCGCGGTCCGTGGTGGGCAGTTCGGACAGGAGGTAATACTGGAGCGGCCGCTTGTCCCGCGCCAGGATCTCTTCAAGTCCTGCCCGGAGCTGCGTTGCCGTGACCGCCCCGTGGGAGGGGAGAACACCGGCCACCACACGCTGGCCGCGCAGGTCGTCGGGCATTCCGGCAGCCACAGCGGCGGATACCCCGGGCACGGCTGACAGTGCCAGTTCAACCTCATGCGGATACACGTTCTTGCCTGCCGTGAGGATCATGTCCGCGCGGCGGCCCAGGATGTGGAGTTCCCCCTCGGCGAGATACCCCTGGTCCCCCACGGTGGACCAGCCGTCAAATGACTTCAGCGCCTGGCCGTCGTCGCCCCAGAGGTAGCCGTTGCTGACCATCGGGCTCCGGATGCAGATGTTCCCGGCCTTGCCGTCCGGAAGGGGCGTCCCGGTGTCATCGAGGATCCGGACCTCCACGCCCGGAAATGCCCGGCCGATGCCGGTCCCGCCGGGCACGGCAAGCTGGCGGGCGGGCAGCCCGGCCCCGGAAACAAAGCTCAGTTCCGAGGCGCCGTAGTACTCGAAGATGGTGGCGTTCGGGGCCCAGCGGCGCGCGGCCTCAAGGGTCCGGGCGTCCAGCTTTGAGCCGGCACAGATGATGGTGCGTACTCCGGAAGCGTCCACGCATCCGGCCAGGCCGCGCTCGCTGAGCATCCTCAGCATGGTGGGCACCAGCACCAGCCTGGTGACGCGGTCATGCGCGATGGCGGCATGGACGTCCCCGACGTCAAAGGATTCGAGGGTCTGGAACTCAGAGCCGGCATAGAGGCACTCTGCCAGGGCATAGAGGTTGAGGCTCGCGGCGAGCGGTCCGGGCGCCAGCGTCACGTCGTCCTGGCGGAGTCCAAAGAACTCGATCGAGGCGTCGAAGGATTCCTGCCAGGACCGCCGGGAGCGTGTGAAGGCTTTGGGCACCGAGGTGGTGCCGGACGTGAGGCCGATGAGGAAGGTGGACTCCGGCGCGCCATCGGCCAGGTCGTCGTCAGGCGACACCGCGGCCGGAAGTGCCGAGGCTTCGACACGCCCCCTGATGTCCTCCTGCAGTTGGAACGGCCATGCCGGGTCAAGGACCGCGCACTGGCGCCCGCCCGCCACGGCGGCGGCGAACCTGGTGGCAAAGTCAACCGAGTTTGCTTCACAGAGGGACGTCACGGACTTGGCGTGGGCCACCAGGTCCGTAGCGGATTCCCGGAATTCAGCCCATGAAAGGCGCCGTCCTGCAATCACGACGGCGGTGTCGTGCGGCCGTTCATCGGCCCAGCGCTGGATTCGGTTGAGGAAAGGCATCGGATCAACTTTACCGGCCGGCCCGGTTGAGCGGCGGGCGCGCGGGTAATGTGACTTTATGAGTTTCAACGACAATGTGCAGCTGGACCCCTCGCAGGTCCAGGACCGGCGCGGCATGGGCCGTGGAGTAAAAGTGGGCGGCGGCATCGGCGGTGGGCTCATCCTGCTCATTGCCACGCTCCTGGGCGTCAACCCCCAGCTGCTGGAAGGCCTGGCCGGCGCGGGCCAGGCGCCGCAGAGCCAGGGCACGGCTCCTGCCTGCCAGACCGGGGCGGATGCGGACGCCCGCGTGGACTGCCGCATCACCGGCACGGTGAACAGCCTGAACGCCTTCTGGCCTGCTTATCTGCAGCAGTACAACGTGAAGTACCCGCAGCCGGAGACGGTGATCTTCGAGCAGGGGGTCAGCACCGGCTGCGGCACGGCCTCCAGCGCGGTTGGACCGTTCTACTGCCCCACCGACACCACCGCCTACTTTGATCCCGGGTTCTTCCAGGAGCTCGTGGACCGGTTCGGTTCCTCCGGCGGGCCGCTGGCGCAGGAGTACGTGGTGGCCCACGAGTTCGGGCACCACATCCAGAACGTGCTGGGCAGCCTGGACCAGGCCCAGCAGGATCCGCAGGGTCCGGAATCCGGCGCTGTCCGGGTTGAACTGCAGGCCGACTGCTACGCCGGACTCTGGGCAAAGCACGCATCCACCCAGCCTGGTCCGGACGGCCAGCCCTTCCTGGAGCAACTCACCCAGCAGGACCTGAACGACGCACTGTCCGCCGCGTCCGCAGTTGGTGACGACCGGATCCAGGAGGCAGCCACGGGCCGGGTCTCTCCCGAGGCCTGGACCCACGGCTCCAGTGAGCAGCGCCAGCGCTGGTTCTACCGGGGCTACGAGACCGGGGACATCAACCAGTGCGACACCTTCTCTTCACCCTCGCTCTAACCCCGCATTTAGCCCCCTCGATTGCTCCGTAGGTGTCGTTTAGATCGCTGAAAGCGACAAATACGGAGCAGTGGATTGAGCTAAAGTACGACGACGGCCGCTCACCTTCCCAAGGAAG